>NZ_CP012185.1:600000-850061 GCF_001420995.1 Pseudonocardia sp. EC080619-01
ACGGTTGAAGGGATAGTGCCGACCGGGGGCACAACGCGGTCAGGACGCCATGGCCCAGAGGGTGGTCAGTGCGTCGTTGATCGCCTCCGGTTGTTGTGTCTGCGGATAGAAGCCGGGCACGGTGAGCAGTTCGGCACCGATGCGCTCGGCGAGCACGTGGGCCGCCGCTGTCAGGGGGTCGCCGGCCAGGCGTAGATACTCTGCGGGTGCGTCGGCCCAGTCGCCGACTATCACCGAGGCCGGCCAGGTTGCGGCCGCGAGCGGGGACACGTCGATCTCGGCGTCCCAGCAGGGTCTCTCCCCCATGGACGTCCAGGCTGCACGCAGCCGCCCGGGTGTCGCCGGCGGTGCGGGCATCCCGAGCGACTCGGTTGACATGCGCAGGTAGTCCGCGGCGGTGAGGTCGTCGGGGAGTGTGGCTGTGGAGGCGCGGGCCCGGGCGAGCGTGTCTCGCACCACCGGTTCGTTCTCGGCGACACGCAGCGCCCCGGGTTGAATCAGGCACAGGGACCGGACGAGGTCGGGCCGGGCGGAAGCGGCGAGCATCGCGGCGACCCCGCCGTAGGAGTGTCCGACGAGGTGGGCGCCGTCGCCGAGGAGCGCGATGATGTCCTCGGCGTCGACCGTGTAGTCGGTCCGGTACGGGCCCTCGAGGTCTGGGCTGTCGCCGTGGCCGCGGCGGTCCATCAGGATCAGCCGGCGGTGTGCGGCTAGTGGGCGTTGGTGGCCGAAGCCGTAGCGGTCGTCAGTGCCCCAGGACAGCACGCCGTGCACGAAGACCGCGGGTGGCTCGGCGGCCCCCGGCGCGGCCAGCACGGTCGAGTTCACTGCGGACATGTGGGCCTGCTCCTCCTCAACGGTGGGATGTCGCTGTGCGGTGGTGCCGCTGCCAGATCTCGGCCGAGACGGCGGTCGGGTCCACGCCTACGGTCGGCGGGAGGTCCCAGATCCGGGTGAGCCACTCGTCGGGCCGGTATCGCGGCCAGCCGGGATCCCCGCTGGCGGCGAACTGCGTCCAGGCCGACCGCATCGCCGTGGACAGCGTGTCGAACTCTCCGGGTTGCGCGCCGAGGTCCCAGCCGAGCGGGCCGGTCGGGAGGCCGAACACGAAGGACTGGTCGAGGCCGTGGTAGGCGCCCAAAACCCGATCACCGACCCAGTCGAACTCATAGAAGAACGTGCGACCGCCGGCCTCGGCGTGGGCACGGGCAGATCGGTGGGCGGGCAGCCGGAAGAACGCGTCGGAGAGCACCAACGTGGACAGGTCGCTGTCGGTGATACCGGGTCGGGCGTGGCGATAGGCGTCCACCGCGGCCGGGGCCAGGCCGACACCACGGGCCACGCCGGCCGGATCGGCGTCGACCGGGTCCAGGTTCGCCGTGAACATGCGCGCTTCAGCCGCGGTACATCCGCATATCAGGTCGATCGAGCGGCCGACGCCCCGCCGCATCGCCGCCCACGGCAACTCGTCGAGCAGCTCGCCGTCGAGGACCACGCCGTAGGGGCTGTTCGGATGACTCCAGGCTTCCGGGTCCGCGGACATCACCGCCACCGGGTTCCACTGCACGTCGTGGATCGCTCCAGTGGGGACGGCGGCGAGGGCCTCGGCAGTCGGGGCGACACCGAGCTCCTCGGTGATCATCGTGGAGACGGCGCGCGCTTCCTCCGGCGGGACGAACACGTTGCCGGGGCTCTGGACGATACCGCGGTGGAACACTCCGCCCGCGCGGCCCCCGGCGATGACCGTGGCTATTGAGGTCGCGCCTGCGGACTGGCCGAACACCGTCACCCGACCCGGGTCACCGCCGAACGCGGCGATGTTGTCCTGCACCCACCGCAGCGCGGCGAGCTGGTCGAGCACACCGCGGTTCCAGGGGGCGTCGCGCACCCAGCCGAATCCTTCGTAGCCGACCCGGTAGTTCACCGACACCAGCACCACCCCGGCCCGCGCCAGCTTCGTGCCGTCGAAGCCGGGGGTGTTCGCCGAGCCGCCGACGAATCCTCCGCCGTGCACCCACACCAGCACCGGCAACCCCTCACCGTCGGCATCGTGTCGGGAACGCGGTGTCCAGACGTTGAGCGTCAGGCACTCCGGACCGGACGCACCGCGCAGATCGGCGAGCTCGCCGGTCGTAGCCCCGGAGACGGCGGACGGGATCGCCTGCTGCGGAACCCACACCCCGAACTCGCGTGCCTCCCGCACATCAGCCCACCCGGGTGCCGGCAGCGGAGCCTGGAACCGCAGGGCCCCGTGCAGCGGCGCGGCGTACGGGATCCCCAGAAACGCCACCACCTCGACATCCGGCACACCCCTCACCGCACCGGACCTCGTCCTCACTACCCCGTCCACTGCAATCCCCCTTGTCGCGACGGACACCTCACGCGTGGTCGCTGCGTCACCGCGTTCCAGACCATCGGGTCGGCGGCGCGGACGCGGCGAAGCGGAGCGCTCCGAGCCATGCCCTCCGCGGTCCGTACCTTGACTGCTCGGACACGAGGCCTCGGCCCGCGAGTGGCCCAAGGATTACGGGTCAGATGTATTATGTCAACTGTATTGGCATGACCCCGGAGCGCGAAAGAGGGACCGGCGATGCCGAAACAGGTGGATCACCGCGGACGCCGCGAAGCGATCGCCCGCGCACTGTGGCGGGTGGTGGAGCAGCGCGGCGTCACACAGCTGACGATGCGCATGGTGGCGCAGGAGGCGGGCATGTCACTCGGGCAGCTGCAGCACTACTTCGCCTCACGGTCGGCCATGCTCACCTTCGCCATGGATCTCGCGTCCGAGCAGACCTCGATGCGCGTACACCAGGGGCTCGAAAAGCTCGGTGACCGCCCGCACCCCCGTGACGTGCTGCAACTGACGCTCGCAGAGATGCTCCCCCTGCATGCCGACGCCCGCGCGACCAGCCGGATGAGCGCCGCCTACGTCCTGGAGGCGCTGCACGACGAGGCCGTGCACGAGCAGGCGCGCCACGGCCTCGTCAAGGGACGGGCCCTCGTCGAGCAGTTGGTCCGCCAGGCGATCACCGACCGGCACATCGACTCCGACCGCGACCCGGCGACGGAGACCAACCTGCTCCTCGCCCTCACCGGCTTCACCTCCCTAATCGAACTCGACGTGATCGAGCCTCAGGACGCCCTCGCCGCGATCGACACACATCTGGACCGGCTGTTCAGGAGCGCCGAAGAGCGCCGCGCCCATCTCCGCGCGTGAGTGGGTTTCATCGGCTGCGGCGCCGAGAGGTGCCGGACCGACGAGAGCGGTCCGCCTCACAGAGAAGGGAGCCGGCGGGAGAGTGGGTTAGGCGTCCTGCGCGCGCCGGCAGCCGGGCATCCCGCCCTGGTCCACGATCACGTCGGCGACATTGCGGAGCTTGCGATTGAGCCGGTGGGAGACCTCGACCAGGTAGTCGAACGCGCCGTCCTCAGTGAGTAATCTCGTCGCGCATCAGAATTCCGACCGCGGTACCGATCTTGCGATTGGTCCGCAGAGCGGCTTCGAGGTGCGCGGCGTGCTCGTGCTCGCGGGCGGCGAGCAGCGCAACGCGACGTGTGCGGCCAGCACTGTGCTGACGGCGCGCGAGTGCAGGTTGAACGCGTGCGGCTCGTCGGCGTAGAGGTTCAGGGCGCCGGTGGCTCCGTGGGAGGCGCACAGCCGGAACGGGAGCATGATGCTGGCGACTGGCATCTCCGCGGCGACGCGGCGGGCGAATCGGGGCCAGCGCTCGTCGGTGCGGAGGTCGTCGATCTGGTAGGCGACGTGGTCGGAGAGCGCGCTCAGACAGGGGCCCTCGCCGAGATCGTTCTGGAGCACGTGCATCCGCTGGGCGGCGCGGTCGGTGGGGCCCACGGTGGAGACCGACCCGTTCTGCTGGGTCAGGGAGATGCCGACGGACGTGCAGCCGGGCGCGATGTCGATGGCGTGGGGGTGATGATCAGCCGGGTCTGCTCGGGGTCGTCGGCCGCTTCCATCTCGCGGGTGAGCGCCGCGAAGGTGACCGCGAGGTGCTCGAACTCGGATAGCGACACTGGCGTCAAAGTAGTCCGGCCCGTAAAGGCCCACTCTATCCTCATACATGAGGAATCCTCACGGTCGCCGGGACGTGCTGCCCAACTAGCTAGTTCGTGAACTGTTCGAACATCACCTCGTAGCCATCGGGGTCGAGCCCATAGAAGATCCGCGCCCAGCCGACGTCCTCGGGCTCCAGTGTGATCGGGAGTCCCTCGTCCCGCCAGAGGCGGTGCATCGCGTCCAGCGCCGTCTCGTCTTCCTGTTCTGTCCTTGCCGCCGCGGTGGCGGAAGGGTCTCCGTACGTCTGGACGCTTGCACTGTCCACGACGTGCGTGGGACAGCACGCAAGATGGGATCCACGGGCCAAGTACGGTGGACCGGTGTGTGGCCCGAGGCGGGTCCATCCGTGAGCCATACCTTGGTCCCCAGGCCTGGCTCCGGCGAGTCGGCAACGGTCATCACGCCGGAGCCTCTCGGGCATCTCATCTGATTCCGGCGTCGTTGCCGTTGTTGGCCCCGGATGAATTGAGGTCGTCGAGAAGCAGCTCCGCGATATGTTCCTCGGACAGGGACACTCCGCTTGCCCGCATGGCGGGGGCCAGGTCCGAATCCCAGGGAGCGTCGCCGACCCGTCCTACTGGTGCTCCGACCTCGGGGACGTGGGCGCTGTAGTCGTCGGCCCCCATCCGCCAGAGTCGGGCCCCGGTCGCCGTTACAACGTGCGCGGCGATGCGCACACCGTCGCCGTCGAGATCGCCGTGGTAGCGGATCTCGTGACGCGCGGCGAGCGCGCGTAGGAGCCGGATCGCGGCGCCGCTCGGCCAACCATTGGTGCAGACCAGCGGAGGGCACCGGGCTCCGAGGCGGTCCACCGCCATCGCGACGATCGACGGGTTCTCCACAACGTGCACCACCGCGCCCCCATCGAGTCGGATCCCCTGGTTTCTCCGGACCTGGGCGAGTGTTAGCACGCACGCCTCACCGGCGTCGGCCGAGGCACCTAGGAGGATCGCCGCCAGGCCGGATCCGGCTGGTCGCATGCCAGCGACCAGCACGGTCGAGGACAACTCGTCGGCGTCGACGCCCATCCGCTCCCAGAGCTCACGCCGTCCCTCAGCGTCCGTGGCGGGATCGGCGCCAAGCAGTGCAGCGACGCCGCGCAGCACGGTCGACGACAATGCAGTGCCGGTGTCGAGGGCGTGGGTGCGGCCGAGGGCCTGTTGAGCGAAGGTCGGCAGTGGCACCCCATCAGCAGGAAGTCGCCCCAATACTGTGACGGCATCGGTGAGCAGAGCGCGGGCATGTTCGACGTCGCCGATGCCGGCCCGTCGCAGACCGGCTATCCACTCGGCCAGTGCCGGACGCTGTCCCACTAGTGGGTGCCCCTCGAGCCACGTCCACAGCCGGGCACGGGCTGCGGAGTCCTTGGCGCGGCGGTCTGCCCGGTCATCGACCGGGCCGATCAGTTGTTCCACCACGGTCCGGACGTCGAGGAAGGCGATCTGGACGACGGCCGACTCCAGCCGGTCGAATGCGATGGGGGTGCTCGGGTACCGGACCGTGCCGAGTAGGTCGGCGAGTGCGGCGCGGCCACCGTCGTCGAGCTGATCGACCCGAATCCGGGCGATGGGCCGCCCTGTGCCCAGTCGGTGGTGGATCTCGCGCCACAGCGGCTCCAGCTCGGGCCGGTCCAGCGGTGCCGGGACACTGGACTCAGCCGGCACGGTCGTCCCCGTCCCCGTCGTTCGCGTCGTTTCCTGTCTGCTCCTCGTCGTCGTCCTCGCCGCGCCAGTCCTCGCCGTCCCAGACGAAGCGGGCGGTGGTCACGGCGTCGTCTCCGTCGCCGGTGACGAGCTGGTGCACCGCGATCCCGTCCAGCTCACGGTAGGCACACCATTCGTGGTCGGAAGTGAGGAGCAGGTCCAGATCCAGCGAGGCGAGTAGCGCGAATACTTGCCCGCGGTTGGTCTCGTCGACGCCGACGAACACCTCGTCGAGCAGGATGATCCGGGGCGCGGTCGGCACCGACTCGTAGTGCGCCGCGACGGCGGCGAACAGTGGCAAGTGCAGCGCGATCGCCTTCTCCCCGCCGGATAGTGCACCGTGCAGCTTCTTTGTCAGTACCTGCCAGCCCTCGCCGCGACCGCGGTCGAGTCGGACGACGAATCGGTGCCACATAGTGTAGTCGAACACCTCGGCGAGCTGCTGTTCCCAGCTGATCGAGTCATCGCGGGCGCGGGCGGCGTCCACCCGATCGCGGAAGAAGCGGTGCAGCGCGGCCCGGTCGTCGTCACCTAGGGCGGCCGGGTTGCGTAACAACAACTCGCGCGCCGCCCGGGCCGAGGCCGGGAGCTCCGGGTCGACCTGCCAGTCGAGTCGGACCGCGACGTCGGAGGCAGTGCGCACTTCGTCGAGCCGGGCGTTCATATCGTCAACCAGCGCCACCGCCCGTCGGATACGGTCGGCGAGGTGACGGCGGGTGTCCCCGGTGAGGGTGGTCTCGAATAGGGCACGCTCGGACTCGGTGATGTCCTCGTGGGCCCGGAACGCCTCGTCCGACAGCGCCGCCGCGAGTCCTGCGGCACCGGTCCGGACACCGTCGACCGATGCAGTGAGCAGATGGTGGTGCTCCTCGACGGGTACGAGCTGCAGGTCCGCTCGGGCACTGAGCACCTCTCGCGCGCGGTAGAGCTCGTCGCGGAGCCGGTCGAGGGCCTGTACGACGAGCCGTGGCTCGTGCGGGGTCGCCGCCCAACGTGTGGCGACTCCGCGGGCAGTCTCCAGGGTGGCGCGCACCCCGTCCCCGGTCATCTCGGCGTCGTCGTCGAGCCCGGCGTCGGATCCGAACGGAGCCGCGGTGACCCGCCGCATCCAGGCACCTGCGTCGTCGCGGTGGAGGATCGCCGCATCCTGTTCGGCTACGGCACGGGCGCTGACGGCCTCAAGACGCGCGGTCGTCAGCTCGGCGGCATGCTCTTGCTTCTGTGTGGCGTCGAGTCGCTTCTTCGCCGCATCACCGGCTGTCCGCAGATCTGCCAGCCGGTCGACGATTTCGCGGTAGGACTGATCGACGGCGTCCTCGGCGGTACGCACGGCGTGGGTGAGTCCCTCGGCCCGCTCGGCGGCCTCTGCCGCCGCGTCCCGTTGGTCCCGCGCCGTGCATGCCGAGCGCTCTGCCGCGGCCCCCGTCTCCGCAGCCCGGCGCGACGCCGCAGCGAGATCGGCGACACTCGACAGCCAGCTGGTGGCCGCACCGCGGAACGCCTCGACCGCGGCGGTGAGTTGGTGCAGGTCCGCGATGTCGGTCGGCAGCCCGGTCCTGGCGGCCGTGTCGTCCAGCTTCCGCAGCCGGGCCGCCGCCTCGGTGGAGACACGGGTTAGCAGCGCCAGGTGATCGGCGACGGCGGCGTCGGCCAATTCGGTCGCGGCGACGGCGCGCTGCCACTGCTCGTGGGCCCGGTCGAGTTCCGCCCGGGCGGGCAGTCCGGCCCGGTCGCGGTCGAGTGTGAGCCGACGGTCGGAGACGACCGCGCGGTCTGCGCGGACCTGCTCCCGCTCGGCCTCGGCCGCCCGTGACTCGGTCGCGAGCTCAGCGAGTCGCCTCTTTCTGGAACGGCTCCGGGCGGTGGCTCCGATGTGCTGCGCCTCCGGCTTGTCCCAGCTCCCGGTCGTGGGTCCTAGCCGCCACGTCCCGTCGGTCCCGATCGCCGCCGGGTGGGATGCAGGTAACTGGTCCCCGGCCGCCACCACTGACAGCAGGGCAGTGACCCGGTCGGCCGCCACGACACCGCCGGGTTCCGGGCGCAGGAGGTCGATCAGTGACCGCTTCGGTGCCGGTGGGAGCGCCTCGGGGTCAGCGAGGACGTCGTGGCCGTCGATGCGTGCGGCACCGTCGGGTCCCACCCATGCGTCGAGCATACCGGATGCCTGCAGCGCGGCCTCGAGCCCGGCCCGCCGATCCTCGGGCAGGTGCTCGGCGAAGTCGACCAGTTCCCACAATGGGGCACCGACTGCCCTCGACCGGTCGGCGGTGCGGGTGGCTGGAACGAGCGGCGGGACGTGCCGGGCGGCGCGGATCCGTTCGGTCTCCTCTGTGAGTTCCTGCAGTCGGCGCGCCACGGCATCGGCCCGCACCCGTAGATCGGCGTCGGTGTCGGCCAGCTCGGTCACGATCCCCGCGGCGGCGACCTCGACCAGGCGCGTCAGCTCCGGTTCGTCATCCGCGGCGGCCCGGGCGGCAGCCGGATTGACCTTCAGCTCCGTGCACTGCTGCGCCCAGTTTGCGAGCCGACCCGCGCGCTCGAGCCGGGCGGCCTCATGGTTCGCCGCGCTCTCGTCCTGCTCCCGCGAGCGGTGCTCCAGAATCTCGCGGGACTGCTCGACGAGGTTTTCGACGTGACCGCGGCGGTCGATGACGCGTTCGTGCTCGCGTAGAGCGGTACGGACCTCATCGATCTGACCGAGCCGCCCAGTCACCGCGGCGCCGAGCAGCGCCTCGGCCCGGCGGCGGTCGGCGCCGGCCGGGGCGAGCATCTCCGCGTGCACGGAGAGCATCCCGGCCCGAGCCGCCCGGTCCGCGGCCGCCTCGTCGAGCTCCGCGGCGCGCGCCGACACGGAGCCGAGTTCCTCTGCGGCGCAGCGGGCCGACTCGTCGTCGTCGTGGGCGTGGCTCTCGGCGGCGGCGGCCCGCGCGGCCGCCTCTGTGCGATGCTTTTCGGCGCTCCGGAGTTGTCTCTGCAGGTCCGCGATCCGTCGAAGAGCCGCGGCGCCCTCTTGGTATTCCGATCGCGCCTGCAGCTCTTCGACCTCGATCGCCACCCGTTCTACCTGCGTCCGGGCCGCAGCTCCGTCGGAGTGGGCCCGGCCGTGCGCGAGACGTGCTGCCGCGAGCTCTTCCTCGTTCTCCCGGACGGTCCGGGTGTGTCCGTCCATCACCGATGTCGCCGTGATCAGTTCCGCGGCGGCGGCTCGGATGACCCGGCGCGCATATGTCTGCTGGGCGGTCGCCAGCGACCGCGCAGTCGCGGCCTCGTCGTCGAGCCGCTCCACCTCCTCGCGCTGCCGGTCGAGCCGCTGGAATCCCTCCGCGAGTTCCCCGAGCTCGCTCTCACCCAGCGGGGGCAGAGCTCGGGACAGCAGTGTTGAGAGCAGGGAGGGATCCAGCCGTTGGGACAGTTTTGGAGTGCGCAGCTGTAACAACGCCAGCACGAGGGAGTCGTAGCGTTGCTCGGTGATCCCGCCGAAGAGCACTGACCGGATCTCTGCCCGGTAGTCCCCGGCGGAGTCGTGCACTGTTCCGTCGTGGCCGAGCCGCTCGCGCAGGCCCGCCACGGTCAGAGGCCGTCCGTCGGTCGTGGTGAACTCACCGGGGGACACCGCGCGGCCGAGGGTGAAGAAGTCGGCATCGGCGCTGCTGCGATGCACGGTGGCTTGCAACCGGGCCCCGCATGTGAAGTACCGCCGGGGCGTGTTGGGGCCTGTGCCGGCGGAGCCGGCGAACTCGACCCAGACGTAGCCGACCCGAGTCTTGTTGTCGGTGCCCTCCCCCATGAGATTCCAGTGCATCGTCCGCTCCGAGGTCCCGAAGGTCGAGAGCCGCTGGGCGCGCAGGCTGGCGTCGAACAGGAACGGCAACAGGAGCTCTAGTGCCTTCGACTTGCCGCTGCCGTTGGCACCGCGAAGCAGCAGCCGTCCGTTGTGGAACTCGAAGACCTCGCCGTAGTAGCGCCAGACGTTCTCAATCCCGGCGCGGTGGGGCACCCAGCGCGTCGGTGCGGCGGTGTGGTCGGGGTGCAACAGGGTGACACTCACGGGGTCTCCTCGTGGGTGGGTGCCTCGGTCATGGCGATCACCGCGTACCGCGCGGCGGAGGGAGTGGCCCGAACGGTGACGCCGTCGCAGCGGATGAGCCCGAACTGCGCGAGGACCGTGAGAGCTGCGTCGCGCAGCCGCTGGTGCCCGTCGGTGTCCTGGTAGGCCTGTGCCCAGGCCGGGAACCGCGCGAGTAGAGCTCTTGTCGCGACGGTGAGCTGCTCGGGAACCGCCGGGCCGGACGTGGTGAGCCGGTCGAGCAGGGCCAGCGCCGCGATCCGTGCGTGGCTACCGTCGTCCGGGAACCGGACGTCGGTGGCGATGGCATCGACGTCGACCAGCATCCACCCCTCCGCCCGTTCCTCCAGGACCATGCCCGCCTGCTCGGCGGCGTCGCGCACCAGCCGACGCCCGGTCAGCGACTCCAGGTAGGAGCGCTCGGCCTCAGTGAGGTCGTCCCGGTGCACGACCGGATCGTCGAGCAGGCGCCGGAACACCCGATGACGCAGCGCGAGATTGCGCTGCACCGTGATGGGGCCCTCCGCCAGCTCGGCGGGATCAGGTGCTGGCCCGTACCGCTGCTCGGCGAGCAGCTCGGCGCGCTGTCCTGCCGGGTCGGTCGGCGGCGCGCTGAGCCGGGACGGCCCGGTCGGTGCTGCGAGTAGCCGCATCAGCAGGGTGGCATCGACTCGGTACAGCACCTTGGCCGCGGCAGTTTCGACGAAGCTGTCGGTCGCACCGTCGACGGCGGTGAGCGTGCCGTAAGACTCGAGCATCCGCACGGCGTCGACCAGAGCCATCCGCTCGGCCCGGTTACTGGTGTCAAACGCGGGGAGGTCGGGATCGACCGCCAGGGCGAGGACGATCCGCTCGGCGAGCAGCCCGATGGTCGTGACTGGTGTCCCGATCAGCTCCGCTGCGGCAACGCACAGCAGGATGTAGCGGCGGCGGTCGAAGGGGGCCGCACCCGCTCGGCGACGCCGGGCGGGCCTGCTCGCGTCCGCGCTCACCCGGACTTTGGTCAACCGTGCGTAACCCATGCGTGCCTCGACCACCAGACGCCATCCGCAGTAGAACTCGAAATAGGCCGCGAGCGGGTCGCGGCGGCGGCGGACGACGTCGAATCCGGCCGGGTCCTTGTGCGCGGTAAGCAGGGGCTCTGCCAGGAGAAGCCTGATACCGCGAGCCACGTCCTCCTTCTCAGCAAGGACGAGTTGGTTTGGTAGCCGGCTCACCGTGCCACCTTCCGTGCGGTCGCCCTTGGAGCCCGCTCCCCGGCACGACGGATGTCGACGAGGTAGTCCGGACCGGTGAACGTGCCCCGCGGGGTACTGATCGTGGCGGGCGGACGACCGGGGGGCGGGTCGCGTAGCACGAGCTCCATCCGACCGTCGGCCGTAGCCGCGCGGCGGAGGCCATCGGTGCCCACCTGACTGCACAACGCGCGTCCGAGCAGGTCGATCAGGCGCAGGAAGACAGTGTGGTCGAGCTGCGCGAATCCGGACAGCGGTACCGGGCCGGGCCCGTTCCCAGCGAGTTCCTCCCATGCTCGGACGGCCTCGGCGCGTTCCCGTCGGGCTTGCAACGCCCGTGCTGTGCGCACGGCTGCGACGTCGCGGACTCGTCCGGGGCGGCTGTGTCGGTCTGTGCGTCCAGAGGAACGCAGCAACGCCGAGACGTGCACCGGGGGCGCGGCGGTCCACGGTGTCGAGGGCCCCACCAGCTCGGGATCGGGGTGGGCAAGGTGCGCGTGCCGCGACGAGCTGAGGCCGAATGCCACATTCCACAGGCGGTGGCAGTCGTCCTCGGTGGGGGCGAGAGCGAACGAGCGGGCGAGGGCCCGAAAGTCCTCGCCCGCGCTGCTGACCCGTTTACGCGACTCTGTGATGCGGTCCAAAGCCTGCAGAAGGGCGATCACCGCCCGTCTGGCGACAGTGGTGAGCTGCTCGATCCGAGCAGGTGTCCCGCGCTCGGGCAGGAACCACGCTCGCAGCCCGGCCCACCGAGTCCGCCGACCGTCCAACCAGACCCCCGCGCGATCCTCGTCCGGGGTCGGTGGAAGATCCGCCCCAGCCAACGCCCGGGTGAACAGCTCGTCGACGCCGAGTGCCTCAACCCGGCGAGCCGCGTCCGACACCGCGACGGCCCGGCGATCCAGGTTCACCAGGAACTCCTGTAGGTACCCGACCGTTGCCGCCTTGACCTCGCGGAACACCTCGACGTCGGCGGCCTCGCCGCGGACCAGGCGCTGCAGCTCGCCGTTGAACTGCCGGGTGTTGCCGCGCAGCGCCTCGAGATGGTTCTCAAGCTCGGTCAGTGCCACGAATACCGTTCGGTTCGACGTAGTCGGGTCCGCGAGTAGCTCCCCGAGCATCGCGAGCCGGGCCGCGATCGCATCCAGCACCGCGGTCTGCAGCGCACCGGCCGAGGCCAGCACCGCGAGCACAGTGTCGATTCCGGCGAGCGCGGCCTCCCCTCGTCGAGTGAGGGAGAAGGAGACGTTGCGTTGCTCGTATTCCTCCGCGGTGCGGTACTCCCCCGCGTGGTCCTGCGTGGCATCGAGCAGCTCCCAGCCACGCAAACTGCCGAGCGCGGCCGTCAGATCGATGTCCTCCAACGCGTCGAACCAGCCGACGCCCCGCAGCCGATCTCTTAGCTGATCGGGTTTGAGGGAGGTCTCGAGCCGGTCGTTGGCCTCGCCGAAGACGCGCAGCACCGCCGTGTAGAGCTCGGCACGATCGCCCTGGGTAAAGCGGAAGAGCTCACGCGGCACCTGCGGGAACCGGACCATAAGACGCTCCTTTGTCAGCCTCGCCGTCACGGTATCGCTAAACCCTGACAACATTCGCGTTGACGGCGGCTGCGGCAGGGCTTGATCGGCGGCATCGCGATGGCACCTCGGCAATCAGAGACCGCGACCCGCGGCTGTCAGCGCTCATACCACTGCACCGCTGGTCTACTGATGAGGGCTGGTTCGACTGATGTTGTCGAGGGCGTTGCCGATGACGGCGACGTCGCGCAGCCCAGGAAGTCCATCTTGGGCAGGCCGATGGCCGGGCAGGACTACGGGGACGAACCCGGTGAAGGCGGCCCGGTGTCGGGCGGCTTTGTGCGGGTCAACTCCGATCCCTCCGACGAGGGTACGGAGTTCGTGCAGATGCTCGGGGCGGGCGGAGGCGACGAGCAGGATCCCGTCGGCAGTGAGGATGCGTTCGACCTCGCCGGGGTTGCGGGGCCCGAACACACTGAGCACAACGCCGGTCGAGCCGGTGACGATCGGCAACGGAGCCCAGACATCGGCGGCGATTGCGGCAGCGCGCGGATGAGCACGCGCGGCGCGGCGCCGCGATGGACACATCCACCGTCATCCCATGTGCGGCGGGGAAGGCGTCGAGCACCGGTGTGAGGTAGTGGCCGGTGCCGCCGGCGAGGTCGACGACCAGCCTGGTCGCCGTAGGGCGCTCGGCGGTCAGCGCGGTGATGGTGGAGCGCAGCGGCCGATAATGGTCGCCGGCCAGGAAGGATGCGCGGGCGTCGACCATCGCTGTGGTGTCGCCGCGGTGACGGGGTCCGGGAAGACGGTGGCGGAGGTGGCGCGTGGTGGAGGGGATACGGTTGCGTGCGCTCCTGCAGCTGGGGTGTCGGAGCTGTGGCTGGGCGGGAAACGTGATCGGTGGCCGGGAGCGTTGCGGTGGCCGTCCGGGGCACCGGGTCGACACGGCTGCGTCGCCGTGCTGCGGTCACGACCTGTGCCCGGTTGGTGTGGCTTTCCCGCGCGACGCGACCGCCCTCGCGTTGACGGCGGCCGCGGCGGCGACGGTCGATGGGTTGGAGGTCGGCCCGGGGTACGGATGGTGGCTCGCCCGCCACCCGCCGGCAGGGGCCGCGCGGGAGAACGCGACGCTCCGCCAGGTAGGTCTGTGTCGATCAAGGCGTGCGCCGTTGCCTCGACGACGTGGTGATCGGTGCTCCCGCGGTGCTCGGCGGTGACCGGAGGCGTCAGAGGAGCACAACCAACACGGCGACCGCGATCGCGACCGCGACGCAGCTCAGTACGAGTAGCGCACCCCGTACCGGGTCGTGGCGGGGAGACTCACGGGGCCGCATCAGTGGCGGGACCGTCGCTGTCGGTTCTTCGGATTCTGTGCGCAGGCGGTGTCGCCCTCCGCCGGCCGGCGTCGCCCGGTCGAGGCCCGCGCTGGTGAGATCGTCCGGATCCGCCTGCATGTCTGCTCAACGACCAGCTGCTGGTGTCGGTGATAGCGCCGATGCATGATTCAGGCAATCGAGTGGTGACGCTGGGAATGGTCGCCGCCGGATAGGGAGCATCGGGCTCCGTATCCGACGACGACCGACGGGAGCCTCGCCCCCGAGCCCCGCCGCGCAGAACGTTAGCAGCACGTTTCGCACCGTTCCCGCGACCACGTGTCGCTCATCCGGCCGTACTTGAAACCGGCCCCGGCCTGGTCGTCGGATTCGTTTGCTACCGTCGCTGCTTGTTGGCCGGGGAGCGCCGTCCACGGCCCGTGAGCATCATCGTCACCAGCCTCCGGGGTGCTCACGGACCGTGTTCCCCGCCCCTGCTCGACAGCACCCCAGAGCACAGCTCCGCTGCAGATCGCCTGCTGGCCGCGCGTGTGATCGTCGGCCTCGACCAACGGGCGGTTACGTGGAGTCGTGGCCTGGCAGCGGTGAACCGGCGCTCGACCGTCAAGGAAGTGTCCCGGGAATACCCAGACGAAGGCGTATCCGCCACCGTCGGTAATACGTCCACACGATGGTGGCGCGCGACTGGAAACGGGATCATTTCTGCTCTAAATTGTCGCGCAGCCGGTACGGGCACCCACCTTGATCAAAGTGCCGGCATCCGACGGGTCACCGCCCCTAATCCGGGGGTGGGGCCGGGACATAACAGGAGATGTGCTGTGCTGAAGAAGGCTGGAATCGTCGTGGCCGCGTCCGCGGCGTCGCTGCTGGCGCTGAGCCCGATGGCGTTCGCCTCCGAGGGCGACCACGGCCACGGGGACGGCATCGACAAGAGCGCTGAGGGCCTGGTTGCCGGGCTCAACGGCAACAACGTCGACGTGCCGGTCCAGGCGTGCAACAACAACGTCCCGGTCAACGTGCTGGGCGTGCAGGTCCCGGTCGAGGACGCCGCTGCGGGCAACGGCCTCACCGGTGCTCTGGGCATCCTGGGTGAGGGCAAGGCCAAGTCCGGTGACTCGGTCACCGACCAGTCCGACAACTGCGCCCAGGCCGGCGGCGCCGGCGACAGCGTCGACTGAGTCGACTGACCGGTCGCCACCAGCTGACCGGTCGCCACCTGCGAGTCTCGGGCCTCGCGTCGCCCACGGCGGCGCGAGGCCCGATTCTTTGCCCACACCCTTCCGTCCATCCCGGTGGGGGTGGGCGGCATAGATTGTGTGCGTGCAGGAGGGTGAGTTGGCGCAGCGTTACAAGGTCGTGGCCGAGTGGATCGTGGGCAGCCTCGCCGAGGCCGACCGCCGCACCGAGGCGCTGCTCGACACCGGCGAAGTCGACACGATCAGCATCACCGCCCTCGACCACCGCCACGACAGTGACCACCACACGGACCCCGAGCCGTCTCCGCCGCAGATGTGAGCGGGGGCGACGGCCCGGGGCTCGAACCGCCGGTGTCGTGTCGGCGACGACGGCTGAACTCGCGGGATTGAGAGCCTCACCCGCGCCGGGGGCCACGATCTGGCGCCCCAAGGTGACGGTGGTGGACAGGTGATAGCCGGTGGCGTCTGCGCCGGGCCACAAGCCCCCCCCCCCCCCCCCGGGAGACCCAGGTACGCATGCAGAAGCGGGGCCCGGCCGCTGTGGCCGGACCCCGCTTCGACTGCAGTGGTCAATGATCCAGATGTTCGGGGGATGTTCTGATAGACCACACTCCCGTTCGTCTCGATCCGGTCGCCGTCCCTGTGGCATTCACGACTGCCGTCTCTCGATGGCCCCAGTTTGTAGTTCGGAGCGGCCGGACGTGTCAAGAGCCGACACCCGTAGGGCGCGGGGCCGCACCGTCGGGGCCTCCTGCTCGTCAGTCCTGTCGACCCCCTCCTCTTCAGTGGCCGTCCCCGGCCCTCGCTGGCAATCGGTGTCGCGACGCGACGCTGGTGGCGGTGGTCGAAGCGCTCGGCCAAGTCGAGTTCTCACAGTGAGTTCGGGTGCTCGTGTCAGCAGTCGGGGCAGACCTGGCTGTCGAGGCACCAGCCGTTCGTGGTCAGCCACTGTCGGGCGGGGGAGGGGATGTCCCCGTCCGGGCCGGCGGCGAGGGTCCCGGTGAGCAGCGGGCCGTCGCCGCAGCGGGTGCAGGTCAGGTCGGTGATCGGGCCGGTAGGTGGGCAGGCTCGGCAGTAGCGGGCAAGTCGGGGCCCGTCGGCGGCGGGGATGAGCCACTGGGCACTCATCAAGATCTGCTGGAGGGGATCGGTCGCGACCTGCCCGCAGCGGTCACAGGCCGGCGCGTGGGCGCGCGAGCTGCGCCGGGCGGTCGCGGGCATCACCGGCCGCGCCGCTGGTGTGCCGGGGTGGCGCCGGTCGGGGTGGCTCGGGTGAGGGGCGGGGGGTGAGGGGCGGGGGTGAGGAGCTCACGGGGTCTCACTCCTGGTCATCGGAGGTGTCGCCGGGCTGGTCGGGAGATGTGGGTGGGGCGGTCGGGCCGGTCCGGCGCCGTGCGGTGCGTGGGCTCGGCCGTCGTCCACCGGTGCTGCGCGGCTGGTCGGTCCCGGCCTGCGGCGTAGCGGCGCTGTTCTGCCCTGTGCGGAGCTGGGCGAATTCGGCGCGCAGCTCCCGGATCTGGGTGTGGTGGCGGGTCTCGGCGTCGTCGAGACGCTGCTGGCCGTAGGCGCGTTCGCGCTCGAGGTCGCGAGCTAGTTGGTCGCGCAGCGCGGCGATGCTGGACTCGGCCACGGCGAGCTGGGTGCGCGCCTCGGCGGCGTGGTCGCGGGCGGTGTCGCGCTCGTCGGCGCGGGTGTCGCGCTCAGCCATGGCGTGGTCCCGGTCGGTCTGGAGGCGTTCGACGTCGCGGCGGGCGGCTTCGGTCTCGGCCCGTGCGGTGTCGCGTTCGGTGCGCAGCTGCTCGGCCGCGACCTGGGCGGCGTCGCGCTCGGCCTGGACCTCCTCCACCGCGCGGGCCTGGTCAGTCACCTCGCCACGGAGGCGGTCGCGCTCGGCCCCGGCCGCGTCCCGGTCCTGGACGGCGGACGCCAGCTCTGTCCGGGTGGTGTCGAGGTCGCGCTGCAGCCGGGCCTGTTCGGTGCGGGCCTCGTCGAGGGCTAGTTGGGTCGCCTCCAGCTCGGCGCGGGTGGCCGAGAGCTCAGCAGTGGCCTCGTCCCGCGCGGCCTGGGCGGTGTCGATCTCGGCACGGGCGCCGCGGCGGGCGGCAGCGATCTCGGCGGCGACGGCGTCGGGGTCGGCGAGGTTACCCAGGGCGTCGCGCAGCTCCCCGGACACTTCCTCCAGCCGCGTGGCCAGGCCGGTGACCTGGGTCTGCACGGTCTGCTGGGCGCGGGTGACCGGGCGCGCGGCGGCGTCATCAGGTTCGCCGCGGCGCCGGGCCGGGGCGCCGCCGTCGGCGACGCGTTTGGCGTTGCCACGGTCGTGCATCACCCCGCCCACGACCTGGTAGCAGTACTTCGGGCGCCGCCCGGTACCGGCGTATTCGACCGTGTGCGGGCAGCCGCCGGGGAACTGGCACGCCTCGAGCTCCACGCCACGGCCCACCGACGGGGTCGCGGCCGACAGCACCGGCGAGGCCGGGGGGAACACCGACGCCGGCACGTCGGCGAGATCAGCGTTGGCGCCGTCGGTGCCAGCGTCAGCGACGGCGTCTGCCTCGACGGCCTGCGTGGGGGTCGACTCCTCGGTCACGCGGCTGAGCGTAGGAGTTCTGTTCCGTTCTGTCAATCGTTCCGTTTTTCGTTTCGTTTGCACCGTAACGGTACGAAACACGGTCGTGCTTGGCGGGATCATGCACGAGATGCCGCCAAGCAGTCGTCCCCGCTACGCGACAGAAGCAAAGTTATGTTGCGTAGCAGGCCTACGCAGGTTCGATGGGCTGCCGTCGCATGAAGGAGTGACCCGACAGGGTGTGAGCTTGTCTGCGCTAGACTCGCTGGCATGTCGGAACAGGTGGACGAGGCGGGACGTGCCGAGGTCGTCGTCAATCGGGACGGCCGGATCCTGATCCCCGCGCAGGTTCGTCGTGACCTGGGGTTGGCTGCCGGATCGACGCTGCTGCTGTCGGTCGAGGACGGGCGTGTGGTGATGGAGTCCCGGGCGCAGCTGGTCGCGCGGATGCGCCGGGAGATCGCCGCGGAGTGGCAGGGCGGCCCGCAGGACTCGGTCGCCGACGAGCTGCTCGCCGAGCGCCGGGCCGAGGCCGCGACCGAGGACGCCTCCTCGTGACCGGGCCGGACCGGCCGGCGGCCAGCGACTCCCCGGCTCCCCCGCCTCCTCCGGCCCGGCGGTATTGGACGCCTCCGCGGTGCTGGCCTGGCTGCGCGCCGAGCCCGGCGCCGACCTCGTCGAGAGCTACCTCGAGGCGGCGGTGCTCTCGGCGGTGAACCTCTCGGAGATCTACCAGAAGCTGGCCCAGCGCGGCGTCGACGCCGACCGCACCCTGCGCCAGCTGCGGACCCTGGGGATCGGCGTCGAGCCGGTCACCGCCACCGACGCCGTCACCGCCGCGGCGCTGTGGCCGGTCACCCGCGCGGCCGGGCTCTCCCTGGGCGACCGGTGCTGCCTGGCCCTGGCCACCCGCCTCGAAGGGCCAGCGGTCACCGCCGACACCGCCTGGACACAGCTCGACGTCGGCGTGACTGTCGTACCCATCCGCTAGACCCACGGGATGCACCACCGTGTACCCGGCCCACCCGAGGGAGAGCCACGATGACGACGCTCCTGGTCGCGCTGCAGCTGCTCGTGCTGGTCGTGCTCGCGGTCCTGATCCTGACAGTCGCCCGCGCCCGCTACCGCGAGAACACCGTGCCCGACCTCAGCCCGGCCGCGCTGCGCCTGGGTGTGGTCGCGGTCCTGTTCGGTGTCGTGTTGGGCTGGGTACTTCCCGCGATGGCCCCGGCCGTCGTGGTCCCGATGAGCGCGAAGCTCTGGGCCCCGCTGATCTGCCTCGTCCTCGCCCTGCTCACCGCCGCCTGGCTGAGGGCCGAGGCCCGCCCCGGCGGGCAGTCCGAGCGGAACGAACTGCTCCACAGGTTCAACCGCCGGCGCCTGCCTCGCCGCGATGTCCGGTAGCCCAGCTTCCCAGAACGGACCGCCGGGGCATCGCGCCTTGGTCTACGGGTTCCAGCCGAGGTTCTGGCCACCGAATCCCGGGGCGAACGCGGCGTGCCCGGCGCCAGTCTGGGGGGGTGTCCGGCGCCGGTAGCTCGCCGAGGAGGCCTGCGAGATCTCTGAGTCACAGCGAGACCCAGTCCTCGATGGTCATACGCCGAGGGAAATCGTCAGGGTGCTCCACGGGCGGCGGTGCCTGCCTGGCCTCCAGCGTCACGGGTGGGCCCGGCTCACCCCGGCGGCTTTGCCCAGGGTGCGAAGACCCGTCAGCACCATCTGGCCAGCATCGGCATCTAGCCCAGTCTCCTGGACGGCCACGCGGTGGAAGTGTCCGTTGCCGACCGACTTGAAGTCCCGCATCGTCCCGTCCGGGGAGCGCCCCTCATCCGAGAGCAGCTGGATGAGGCCGAACTCGTGTAGCTCCCTGAGGGATTCGTAGTTGTCCTTCGAGATGCCGTAGTCGTCGCGGGTGCTGCGGCTGAGGACAAAGGGCCCTGAGCTGAGCTCTGGATGGGCGATCAGATGTGCGCGGAGCGCGAGGTAGAGCAACAGCTCGGAGTCGGTGAGCATGTGGATCCAGCCGCGTAGCCACAGCGTTGGTGGCAGCGGTAAGCGGTGCTCGCGCATCGGGACGGTGTACGGCGCGCGCCCCGTCCCGTCTTCGTGTTCGCGGCAGAGAACGAAGCTCTCGTAGCGGTCGGCGAAGTGCCGGGCGCCGAGCTCGACGCGACCAGTGACTTCGAGTCGATCGAGCGCCTTCTTGATCTGACGGAGCCGGTTCTCCTGGCGGTACCCGCCGTACGGGCTTACTCCGCTCGCAGAGTCCGCGGCCGCCGCGGCGACCAGCTTGATCCAGGTCGGTCCCCCCTGATCGTTTTCGGGGTTATTCGAGGTGACCAGGGGGATGGTGGTACGTCCGTCCCCGCGTAGGGCAGTCCGGGTCTGCGCCTCGAGCGCTGCGAGGAGGAACATCTGCAGGGCAGGGGTCTTGGTCCCCCCGACTGCCCGCAGGCCGGGCAGGAGCCGCCCGTCGCGTCCGCGGGCTCTGGCCAGGTTTCCCCATGGCACAGCGGCTCCCGCTGGTGGCCGCTGCAGGAGCGATCGGTCGAGGACGATGCTCGCCGGCCGACGACCACGGCCCCACAACAACTCTCGGCTCCTGCTCGCGATCTGGTGGACGGTCAGGCCGTCACTGTCTCTCGCCTCGACGAGCTGTTGTGCCGCACGGATCCGCACTGCGAGGCGCGAGGCCGCTGTCCGGCGATCTGGCGCACGAGCTGCCACCACGCGTCCTTCCCCGGAAGGTTACGCCGCACGAGTGAACACGATGATCAAGAGCGTTTGGTTGGACGAAACGGATTGGACCGCCCGCTGCGGCTCTCGTGGTTCTCGTCCTCGAACGTGTTCGACAGGCGGTCCAAAGCGTATCTGCGTCGGCCTCGACTTGTCCACGCCGACGGGTGATCGTCGCACTCAGCAACGAGCCAACGCGCCCCCGGCGCGACCCACGGAGAGGGCGAACGACGTGTACGAGGTGGAACAACAAGCGTCCGGCTTCGACGCCCGGCGCCGGTCGCGGTGGCCAGTACGAGCTGCCGGACCGGCGGGTGGCGTCGTGACCGCGGCCTTCGTGGTCGGCCCGGATGCCGACGTGTCCACCGCGGTCCTGATTCTCGTGCTGGCCTTCGCCATCTCGATAGTGCTACGCGAGGTCCCCGCGGTCCTCCGAGAGCTCCCCGCGGTCATCCGTGCCCGTCAGAGCGGCTCGGTGCCCCCACCGCCCCCGGTGCACGCCGACCGCCTGCTCCCCCCGACCACCTCCTCGGAGCCTCACCCCGCCCGACCGCGGCGTTCCGGCGTCGGTCGCTCTCCGTCCCGCACCGCGCCGAGCAAGAATCCGGCGTAACACGGCGCGGGTCCCGGCGATCTCGGCCTGGCCCTCTACCGTCGCTGATCGTGTCCGATGGCCTGCCCCGCGAGCTCACCGCCGCGGCCGCGGCCGCCGGGTTGGTGCCTGTCACCGACCTCGACGGCGGCCCGCTCTCGGCCGAGGAGGCCGCCTACGGCCAGGCTTCGAAGGCCGCGACGACGATCGAGGCCTACCGCACCGACTGGCAGGAGTTCTGCGACTGGTGCGCCCGCGAGCACCACACGCCCGCGCCCGCCCCAGCGGCCGCGGTCAGCGGCTACCTGACCGCCCTGGCACGAGCCGGGGCGAAGGTCTCCACCATGAGCCGGCGCATGGCCGCGATCCGGTTCTTCGATCCATCCGGATCACCGGTCAACGTTCTGGCGGGGCGCCCGTACAGGCGAGGCCAGCTGATTCCAGCTTGGGGCGCGCGGCCCGCTCAGGGGGTCTGCGGGCACACTGGCCTGAGCGTCGGGGCAGATCTGTAGACAAACGAGTGGGGAGCGGCCCGAAGGCGGCTCCCCATCTCAAGACGTCGCGCGCTAGCGCTGGACCTAAGGTAGCACAGCCATGACCCCTGTCCAGCACTCCACCGAACGGCTCTCCGACGGCCCGTATGCCTCCCATGTCGCGAGCCGGCTGCTGGACTTCTTCAAGGACACGGCCCCGTGGCCGCGTCGCCTCTGGGACGTCAGCAGCGTGCTGGCTCTCGAGGAAGCGATCGAGGGCGGCGACTGGGTCGACCAGCGAGTCTTGTCGTCCGGAGCCCTCAGCTGGTACCTGCGCGATCTGGAACGTCAGCTCGGCCCCGACCACGGCCTCGGCGATTCCCGCCTTCGCGGCGAGCTGGTCACGTTGCTGCGCTCCGGGCTTGGCGCGCACAGCAGGGAGCGCCGCCGTCTGATCCAGATGCTCCCCATGATCCACTCCGGCTACCTGCACCGGTGGGGTGAGCACCTCGACACACCGAAGGCACCCGCACCGGAACGTCTCGCCCGCGCGATCGCCACCCACCTGCTCGACCGCGGCCACAGCAGCCCCGAGCTTCACGCCCGGGTGAACCGCCTACTGCGTAACGAGGACGCGACCCTGGCCGATCTGCTGGCCGAGACGCAGGGGCTGGCCGAGCAACCAGACCGAGACTTCGAGGTACTCGTCCCGTTCGTATCGGTACCTGATGTCAACAAGCTTGCCGAGCATCTCCCGCAGTGGCGTTCCCCCACCGACACTTCGGCCTGGTGGCGGGCGCTGAGCAGCGACCCTGTCCCCCGGCACAACGGTGCATTCGCCTACCAGGTCCGCTGCAAGGACGTGGCCGCAGCGGTCCGGATCGCCGCCGCGAAGATCGACCGCATTCAGGCCCGACGCTCGTACGCACGCACGGGCGGCCGACGCACCCTCGAGCCCCTCGGACAGGCCTGGATCGCCGGGTATGCCCCGTTCCATCTCGAACGACCTGGCCGAGGCGCCATCGTGCTTGCGCTCGAACGTGAGGCGACCATGTATCTCGCCGACGCCGACGAGCGCCTCGACGAGGCCCTCGAGCTCGCCGCTCCGGTCAACGGCGGCCCGATCACCTCGGCGGTGACCGGTGCGTGGGCCGCGATCGAGTCACTGCTCAACCACCCCGGCGACCCCGCAGATCACAAAGAGGGCAAGGTGGTAGCAGCGAGCAGGCTCGCCGCGATCATCGCCTGCTCCTGGCCCCGGGCCGAGCTCACAGCCTTGTCCCACCAGCACAACAGCGACGATCCCGACCTCCTCGCTGACCGGCTCGCTGCCTGTCCCGACAACCGCGCTCGCAGTGTCGTCGTCGCCGACGCCTTGACCGAGGGTCACACGCTCACCCTGCGCAACAGCGGCGATCGGGCCGCGCAGCGGCGGATGAGTAAGCTGCTCGGTGACCCCCGACGCGAGCTCACCGACGTGCAGAACACGCTCATCACCACGTTCCGACGTCTCTACCGCCAGCGCAACATCGTCGTGCACAGCGGGAGCACCGCCGCCGCAGCACTGCACGGGACCATCCGGACCGCGGCTCCTCTGCTCGGCGCCGGGCTCGACCGGCTGGTGCACGCCCAGCTCACCGACCGCGTCGCTCCACTCGACCTGGCCGCCCGGGCCGAGAACTCGCTCACGCTCGTCGGAGATCCACTCGGCCCAGCGATCACCGACCTACTCGAAGCCGTGCACTGACCCAACGTCGCGGCGAGCACTGTCCGAGCTGTTCGCCCGGGCGTCCCGGATCACGCGTCGCGGTAGCGCTCCTCGGGACGGCAGAGCAAGCCGACCTCGGAGTCTGCATGGACTGCGGCCCGGATGAACTCCGCCGAGTTGGTGGCCTCGATCACCCAGGGCTTGTCCATGAGGTGCGCCGTCCAGTCGACCAGCTGAGCCCAGGTAGCGCAGCGTTCGACGCCGAACGAGTAGCAGCCTTCGCATGCCAGGCCGGTAGCGGTGTCGGTGTGGGGGTTGCAGGCATCGCAGTGGACCTGCCAGACCACGGGGTCCGGGAGGTCCAAGAGCTCGGTCACGGTGTAGCTCCCCGCTGCGATGCTGCCGGTCTGCCCTGCGGCCGCCGCGCGTGCGGCCCGACCCTCGCGGACAGCGTTCTGGTCCCATTCGAACTGGGCGACGTCGCGATGGAGCATGTGGATGACCCCGCCCCGGGCGGCACGTCGCGCTTGCAGCCGAAACACACCGCCAGCGGGAAACGGTGCAGGAAAGCCCGAGCACGCTGCCTCAGACGGTCAGCCCGGACCGCTACCGTTGCTGATCGTGGCGGAAGGTCTGTCCAACGAGCTGGCCGAGGCGGCCGTGCTGCCTGCTGCCGGCCTCGCCGATGTACCGCTCTCGGCCGAAGAAGCCGCCTACGTCCAAGCCTCCAAGGCGTCGTCCACGATCGAGGCCTACCGCACGGACTGGCGAGAGTTCTGCGACTGGTGCGCCAGAGAAGACCACAACCCGGCACCGGCGCCGCCGACCGCGGTGAGCGACAACCCTCGCCCAGGCCGGGGCGAAGGTCTCCACCATGAGCCGGCGCATGGCCGCGATCCGGTTCTTTCACACCCTGCAGGACCTTCCCGACCCGACCAGCCCGGCCCGGGTCACCACCGTCTGGGAAGGGATCCGCCGCGTCCACGGCGCCCCACCCAACCAGGCGCCGCCGCTGATGCCGCCGCAGCTGTTCGACCTGGTCGCCGCCACCGCTGCCACCCGCGACTTCCGCACCCGCCCGCCCGAACCCGACCTGGCCGGCGCCCGCGACCGCGCCCTGTTGCTGATCGGGTTCTTCTCCGCACTGCGCTGCTCCGAGCTCTGCGCGCTCACCGTCGACAACGTCCTGCACCACGACCGCGGCCGCACCCTGGTCATCCCCTCGTCGAAGACCAACCAACGCGGCGAACAGACCGAGCTCGTCGTCCTGCCCTACGCCAGCCACCCCGACGCCTGCCCCGTGCGCGCCCTCGATGCCTGGCTCGAGCTCTCCGAGATCACCGAGGGCCCCCTGCTGCGCCGCGTCTCCACCGGCAACCGGCCGGCCCCCACCGCGCTTCATCGGGCCTCGGTCAACCGCCGCATCACCGAACTCGCCGCCGCCGCCGGCCACGCCGAGCAGGGCTACTCCCCGCACTCCCTGCGGTCCGGGTTCGTCACCTGGGCGCACCTGCGCGGTGCCTCCGACCGCGAGATCGCCGCCCAGACCCGACACCGCTCCCTGGCCTCGGTCGGCGGCTACGTCCGCGTGCAGACCGCATGGAGCTCGAACGCCGCCACCAACATGGGGCTGTAGCCCCTCAAAGCTGCGGAGTTGCAGCGGATGCAACATCTCCGCACGAGAAGGTGATGTAGCAACACCCAGGTCGGCGGCCTCCCTTAGCGCTGGTGAGCAAGGTAGCACCGACCGCTCTGCCAGCCATAACCCCGCATAGGCCGTATCTAACTCAACAATGTTGCGTTAGATGCAACATGAGGGAGCGAGCGGAGCCACCGGGTTCAGCGCGGTCGATGCTGTCGGACGCGGTGGTGCACCTCGATCCGATGCCGGCAGTCTTCGACGCGATGCTGGCCGGCTGGGCACGCCAGCAACGAGCCCGGTTTCTCAACGAACAGGGCACGGTCGCACCCCGCGTCAGGCTGGTGCGTCGGTTCGCCGAGTTCACCAACTCTTACCCGTGGCAGTTGGCAGTGGGAGCCGGCCGATGCCGAGGCGTTCATCGTGGCGCTGCGCTCGCAGGTCGGGCGGCGACCGATCACGGTGTCGACGGCTCGCAACTACGAGATCGCGATCACGCTGTTCCTGGAGTTCGCCACCGATCGTCGCTACGGCTGGGGCGAGCTGTGCTGGGAACGCTTCGGCCAGGTTCCACAGCAGGTCTTCCACGACGGAAACTCCGTCGTGCACGTCACCGACTTCGAAGGCCAGCCCGGCCGTCGCCCGTTGACCTACGACGAGGTGCAGGCGCTGTTCGACGCGGCCGACGCACGCCCGGCTGCGATGGCCAGCCTGGGGCGCAAGGGCGCGCTGACCGCGATGCGCGACGCCGCGATGCTCAAGTGCATCTACGCCTACGGACTGCGCCGGGCCGAGGTCCGCGGGCTCGATCTGTCCGACCGGCGACATGCCCCGAAGATGCCGCAGTACGGACGCTACGGAGCATGGTTCGTGCGCTTCGGGAAAGCCTCGCGCGGAAGTCCGCCGAAACGACGAACCGTGCTCACGGTGCCTGAGATGGACTGGATCGTCGAGGTACTCCAGCACTGGGTCGACGAAGTCCGTCCCCAGCTCAACCCGGGCCGTCTCGGCGCAGTCTGGGTGACCGAGCGCGCCGGTCGGGTCAGTTTGCGCGTAGTCAACGACGCCTTCGACCAGGTGCGTGATGCCGCCGGCCTCGATCCGGAGCTGGATCTGCACTGCCTGCGTCACTCCTACATCACACACCTGGTGGAGTTCGACTACCCGGAACGGTTCGTCTCCGAGCAGGCCGGGCATCGTTACGCCTCGACCACCGCGATCTACACCGGGGTGTCCGACGAGTACCGCAACCGGCTGGTCCGCCGCTCCCTGGAGCGCCGCCAGCTGTGGGAGGACCAGCCGTGATCAAGAAGATGGGATTCCGCTGGACACTGCGTGCCCGCATGGCCGAGCGCGAGATGTTCCAGACCAGCGATCTGCTCTCCCCGCTTGCCGAGCGCGGTATCCACCTGTCCCGCGAGCAGGTCTACCGCCTGGTCACCCAACCCCCGCAACGGCTGTCGATGGACACCCTCGCCGCGCTGTGCGACGTCCTGGGCTGCACCCCGAACGACCTCATCGAGATCGACGCCGTCCACACCCAGGTCCGTAAGACCGGCACCGCGGACAGCGCCTCGTCGAAGGATGATGCTCCGGTGCCGCGGCGCACCACGATCCGCCGGCCACCGACCGCGTGACGTCCGCACGCGAGTCCCTCGACGAAGTGGCCGCCCGCATCGCCGACGCCATGGTCGCCGGTGTGCCCGGCCTGGATGTCGGCGCAGCGTCCGAGTTGGTGACCACGAATGTGGCGCGCAGCTATTTGCGGGCCGTCGATCGCCATCTCCATGCCCATCCCGACGCCTTGACCTCGGGAGACTCCGGAGCTCCACCGAGCGTGCTGCGCATCGCGGCGATACTCGCCGACCGCGGCGTCACCGCGGTACGGGTGCCGCGGTGCCATGGATGCGGAGCGCTGCGCGAACTCCGTCACCGGGTCGAGGGTGGGCGGATCTGCGACGACTGTCGCCGCCGACGGCACGCCACCTCCTGTGGTCGGTGCGGCCACACGCGCGCCGTCGCCAGCCGCACAGATACCGGTGAACCGTTGTGCGGCAGCTGCCATCCCAAACCGGTCGAACCGTGCGGGCGCTGCGGACGTTCTCGTGTCATCCAGCGGCGCTTGTCCGACGGCTCAGGACTCTGCCCGGTCTGCTATCAGGCTCCTTCGCGACGCTGTCACATCTGCGCCGTTGACGCCCCCACCTACTCCCGCAGCGACGACGGCGAGCCGATCTGCCGGGGCTGCTACCAACGACCCACCCGGCGCTGCGGCGGCTGCGGCCGAACCACGCGTGTCGAGCTGCGTGCCAGCGCCGGACACCCGGACCTGTGCCCCCGATGCGCTACCCGCACCCCGGCGCCGTGCGCGCTCTGCCGAGCTCGGCACCCCGCGCACCCGAAAGCGCGGTACCCGCTGTGTCTGGACTGCCGCGACGCCGGCCACCTGCTCGAACCCGACCTCACCGAGGCCCCACCCGTAGCTCGTCGCAGGCCCGACGAGACCGACCACGACGTACTGCGGGCACGGATACGCGACATCATCAGATGTCCCTAAGGTCGTAGGTGTTCGGGGTTGGTGCCCCGGATGCCCGGGACGACGGGGTGTGGCTGATGAGGTGTTGTCGCTTCGGTGGCTCGGAAGGAATGGCCGCCCCGTCGTGCTGGACAGGCCTGGCCACTGATTCGGATCTGTGCGGACCGTCGCTGATTAGGGACCTGATGGCGGGTTGTCCACGGGCGTGACCTGCAACGACAGGAGCCTGCGCGTGGCGCAACGGCCAGTGATCTGGATCGGGATCGACGTCGGGAAGAGGACGCACCATGCGTGCGCGATCGATACCGACGGCAAGGTGGTGTTCTCCCGCAAGGTCAGCAACGACCAGGCCGCGATCGAGGCGTTGCTGGCCCGCGCTGCGGAAGCGGCCCAGGACGTGCGGTGGGCCATCGACCTGACCTGCAGCTATGCGGCGCTGCTGCAGGTGGTCCTCACCGCGGCCGACCAGCAGGTGGTCTATGTCCCCGGTCGGGTCGTCGACCGGATGAGCGGCGTGTTCCGGGGCGAGGCCAAGACCGACGCCCGTGACGCGAAGGTCATCGCCGAGACCGCCCGCATGCGCGGCGCCGACCTCACCACGGTCACCGCCACTGATGAGACCACTGCCGAACTGGCCCGGCTCGTGGCCCATCGCGAGGACCTGATGGCCGACTGGGTGCGCGGGGTCAACCGGCTGCGTGACCTGCTCGGGTCGATCTTTCCCGGTCTCGAGGCGGCATTCGACTATTCCACCCGCAGCGCTCTGGTGCTGGTCACCGGGTTCCAGACACCCCAGGCCCTCCGGGACGCCGGCGAGGCAGGGGTGATCGAGTACCTGCGTGCCCATCGGGCGTGGGCACCGGGTATTGCTGCGATGGCCGCCACCGCGGTCGAGGTCGCCCACGCCCAGACCGTGGCACTGCCCAGCGAGACGCGGACCGCGATCCTTGTTGCCGGCCTGGCCCGACGACTGCTGGAACTCGACCGGGAGATCAAGGACACCGACAAGCTGATCACCACCGTGTTCCGCTCCCACCCGGACGCGGCGATCATCGAGTCGCTGCCCGGTCTCGGACCCATCCTGGGCGCGGAGTTCCTCACCGCCACCCACGGCGGTGTCGGCCCTGAACTGGGCGGATTCACCTCTCCAGGGCGGCTGGCCTCCTACGCCGGACTCGTCCCGGTGCCCCAGGACTCCGGCCGGATCAGCGGGAACCTGCGTCGCCCACGACGCTACAACCGCCGCCTGCGGCGAGTGTTCTACATGGCCGCACTGTCCAGCCTCAAGGTCAATGGCCCGTCCCGGGCCTTCTACCAGCGCAAACGCAGCGAAAGAATGCTTCATACCCAGGCTCTGCTCGCCTTGGCCAGACGCCTGGTCGACGTCCTGTGGGCCCTGCTGCGTGACCGGAGGATGTTCACCATCACCGCACCACAACCCGCTATCGCGGCTTGACACGGTCATTCGGATTCCTACTCGCGGGATCGCTGAGCAACTCGCACCCCTCGAGAACGCCTTTGATCACCTCGACAACGTCGCAACCCCGCTTGTCTGGATCCGAGGCACCAGCCCGGGCCTGCAGATTCTCGCCGACCTCGCCTCCCGTGCCCACGAAGAGCCCCTCGACCACGCCGTGCTCGACGTCTACCCGCAGACTGCTGCTCTGCACTGGCTACGCGCCCTTCTCGTCACCAACGGGGTCCTCCCGGCCCGGGACGAGATGCTCGAGCGCGTCGAACAATGGCTCGACGAACAACTGCTTAAGGTCCCGACCCCGCACGCCCGGATCGTCGAACCGTTCGCGACCTGGCACCTGTTACGCCAAGCCCGTCAGCGCGGCCGCGGCAGTCCGACCGACCAGGCCACCGCGACCCACATACGGACCCAGGCCCGTCTGGCGATCGCGTTCCTTACCTGGCTCGACGACCGTGGTCGCGACCTGACCACCGCTAGCCAGGGTGATCTCGACCGTTGGCTGACCGAGGGAAAGCAGACCCGCTACTTCCTCGGCGGTTTCATCTCCTGGGCACGAGCCCGCGGCCTGTGCCCCGACCTGACGATGAGCCATCGGACCAGCGCCGACCCCCACGACGTCCTCGACGACCACGAGCGCTGGACGAGACTGCGGCGTTGTCTCACCGACGGCGAGCTACCGCTGCACCTGCGCGTCGCCGGCGCCCTGATCCTGCTCTACGGACGCACCTGCACCGACCTGTACCAACTCACAACCGACGACGTCGACCAGGACGGCGAGGACAGCACGTTGCACATCAACGGCACACCGCTCCCGCTGCCGCCCACCCTCGCGGACCTGGTCCGCGCTCTCGCCGACCGGGCCACTCCAGCTTCGAGCATCAGACAGCAGGCCCACACGCAATGCTGGCTGTTCCCCGGACGAGCAGCCGGACGGCCCATAGCTCCATACGTGCTCGCCCGAGGTCTGCGGCGCCACGGCATCGCGCTGCTCCCCTCCCGACACGCCGCCCGCGCAGCCTGGGCCACCGAGATCCCCGTCCCGCTGGCCGCCGACCTGCTCGGCATCAACATCACCGCAGCCGAACGGTGGGCTCAACGAGTGCGCCGCGACTGAACCGACTACCTCGCCGACCGCGCCGACTCATCTCGCGACGACGAAAGCTGAGCGAGCCCGGCTGATGCGCCAAGCGGAGGGGCGCACCAGCCGGGCGCAGCTCAGAACCCCATGCCGCCCATCCCGCCGCTCGGATCAGCCGGCGCAGGCGCATGGTCGTCTGGCTGGTCGGCGATGACCGCCTCGGTGGTGAGGAACAGGGCCGCGATCGAAGCCGCGTTCTGCAGCGCCGAGCGGGTCACCTTCGCCGGATCGATGATCCCCGCAGCGACGAGGTCCTTGTAATCACCGGTCCTCACATCCAGCCCCTCACCGACGGGCAGGTTACGCACGGTGTTGACGACCACGCCGCCTTCAAGACCGGCGTTGATCGCGATCTGCTTGAGCGGCGCCTCAAGGGCGACCCGGACAATGGCTGCCCCGGTCTGCTCGTCAGGGTCGTCCACGCCGAGTCCTTCGATCGCGTCCCAGACTCCGGCTTGGACGAGGGCGACGCCGCCGCCGGCGACGATGCCCTCCTCGACGGCCGCCTTCGCGTTGCGGACGGCGTCCTCGATGCGGTGCTTGCGCTCCTTGAGCTCGACCTCGGTCGCCGCGCCGGCCTTGATGACGGCGACGCCGCCGGCCAGCTTGGCGAGACGCTCCTGGAGCTTCTCGCGGTCGTAGTCGGAGTCGGTGCGCTCGATCTCGGCGCGGATCTGGTTGACCCGGCCGGCGATCTGCTCGTTGTCACCGGCACCGTCGACGATGGTGGTCTCGTCCTTGGTGACGACGACCTTGCGAGCGGTGCCCAGCAGGGAGACGTCGGCGTTGTCGAGCTTGAGGCCGACCTTCTCCGAGATGACCTCGCCACCGGTCAGGATCGCCATGTCGGCGAGCATGGCCTCACGACGGTCACCGAAGCCCGGGGCCTTGACGGCGACGGACTTGAAGGTGCCACGGATCTTGTTGACGACCAGGGTGGCCAGGGCCTCGCCCTCGACGTCCTCCGAGATGATCGCCAGCGGCTTGCCCGACTGCATGATCTTCTCGAGCAACGGCAACAGGTCCTTGACCGTGGAGATCTTGGACGAGACGAGGAGGATGTACGGGTCCTCGAGCTCGACCTCCATCCGCTCGGCGTCGGTCACGAAGTAGGGCGAGATGTAGCCCTTGTCGAAGCGCATGCCCTCGGTGAGCTCGAGCTCGAGACCGAAGGTCTGCGACTCCTCGACCGTGATGACGCCTTCCTTGCCGACCTTGTCCATCGCCTCGGCGATCAGCTCACCGATCTCAGGATCCGACGCCGAGATCGACGCCGACGCCGCGATCTGCGCCCGCTCGACCACCGGGCGGGCCGAGTCCTGCAGCTGCTGTGACACGGCCGCCGCGGCCTTCTCGATGCCCTTCTTCAACCCCACCGGGCTGGCTCCGGCCACGACGTTACGCAGCCCTTCGCGGACCAGCGCCTGGGCCAACACAGTGGCGGTGGTGGTGCCGTCACCGGCGACGTCGTCGGTCTTCTGAGCCACCTCTTTGACCAGCTCGGCACCGATCCGCTCCCACGGATCCTCCAGGTCGATCTCCTTGGCGATCGACACACCATCGTTGGTGATGGTGGGCGCGCCCCACTTCTTGTCCAGGACGACGTTGCGGCCGCGCGGCCCCAACGTCACCTTGACGGCGTCGGCGAGGGTGTTCATCCCCCGCTCAAGCCCGCGACGAGCCTGCTCGTCGAACGCGATCTGTTTCGCCATGTCCTGCGGATCCTCCTGACACGTGCTCATGGGCGATCAGGTGCAGTGCCCGCGACGGACGACCGGACTCTGATGCCGGCCTCACCACAGCTGACTGGCACTCGCATCCATCGAGTGCCAGTCCTACTATGCAGGACTATGCTCGACGACGGCAACCCGGCGGCCCTACGATGTAGGACCATGAGTCCGAAGAAGGCCGTCACGGGGCCTGTGATGCCCGGAGCTGTGTGGTTGCGGGAGCGGCCGCCGCGGCGCGGGCAACACGGCTTGACTCGGGAACGGATCGCCGCCGAGGTCGTGTCTCAGCTCGACCGGGCCGGGCTCGACGGCCTGAATCTGCGCGCCGTCGCCGCCGCCCTCGATGTGCACGCCACCACGCTGTATTGGCACGTCTCAGTGCGCGACGACCTCCTCGACCTAGCCGTGGACGCAGTGTTCGGCGAGATGCCGCTGCCGAGCGAACCCGCGCACGACTGGGTCGACGAGGTCCGTTCCTTCATGCACAACCTGAGAGCAGCCCTTCTCGCTCATCCCTGGTCCGGCGCTCTGGCCAGCAGCCGCCCACTCATCGGGCCTGAAGCACTCGCGCGATCGGAGTACGTGTACGCGGCGCTGTCGCGAGCGGGCTTCACCGACGACCGTCTCGCGGCTGCTGCCGCCGCGGTGACGAACCTGGTGATCGGATCCGTCGCCGCCGAGGCCTCCTGGCAGCACGACAGCGAACCCGCCGCACGGCAAGCAGTCCACGAGCACCTACAAGCCAACGCGCAGCGCTACCCCACGATGTCCACCCTCGCGCCCCGAGCCGCGGACTGGTCCACACATTTCGCCTACAGCGCGGAGCTTCTCCTCGAGGGCCTGCAGGCACCGGAGCAGGCGTGATACTCCGACCGGCGGCGAGACCGCGCCCGCGGCGCCCGGAAGGACCCTGGCCGTCTAACGGGTTCGTGCTCGTGACCGCTTGTCTTGGACTAGAAGGAAGCTGGCGAACGCTGCTTGGACAATGATGTAGCCGATGACGAAAGGCAGCATGACCAGTGACGGATGTGTTGTGGCCGGCGGCGGGAGTGGGACCTGCCAGGCGATCAGGACGACCATCCCGCAGTTGAGCAGTGACAGGCGTGTGTAGCCGCGGGCGTCGCCATGGGCTTGGCGGCGGGCGAGTTCGAAGACCACGACCAGCCGGAACAGAACCCCGAGCATCAGCGCGGCGATGATCGGGGCGCCGCTGGTGTAGCCCTCGCCGAGGATGCGTAGCACTGGCCAGCCGAGTCCCGCGCCGAGTACCAGCAGCGGGACGAAGATCAGGAGCATGCGGCGCCGGGTGGCCTGGGCGAGTTCTGCGGCCCGGTGGGGCTCGCGCGCGGTCTGGACGGCGAGTGAGTTGGTGAAGAACACCGCGGCGGTGTCGATGACGACGGTGGCCTGCCAGGCGATGAAGAAGACCGCGCCGGTCTCGTTGCCCATCCGGAAGTTCGCCAGCAGCGGGATCTGGTTGTAGAGCAGGACCGCGCCGAACTGGGCGATCGCGGTGGGTGCGAGGAACGCGGCCATCGTGCGACGACTCGGCAGGTCCCCGGGGCAGGCCGAGGTCGCGAAGCGACGGACCATGAACCAGAGGACCACGGTCCCGACGGCGATCCAGACGACGATCGGGATGACCCAGGACAGCACCATTCCTTGGGCGGCCAGGGGGTGTCACGTCTGGACGACGAGCCCAGGTCGGCACGGACCAGAGGCCACCGGACCCCGCAGAGACGAGGTCGGGCGGCGGGGTGCACCGCCGTCAGGCGGTGCGGGGACGCTGCGCGAGCGGAAGCCACATGAGACTGAACCTACTACCAGGCAGTGAGGCCACGCACGGCCCCACCGGAGATCGCGTTCCTATCACCTCGGCTGTCAGACTCAGACGATGGGACCAGCTCCACCCCACGATCGCAGCCATCCTCCGATCGACTTCCCGTTCTTCGGGGTCTCCCCGTGGAAGGGCCCGACCTGGGTCGAGTTCTACGAAGGCGCGATCGGCCACCCGATGACCACCCTCTGGCTCGGGCACCGGGTCGAGAACGGCCGCGCCCACATCTCCGTCGGCACGAACACCCAACGACTCGACGGACTCGAACTGAGCGAGGACCTCGCCTTCGGCGCTCTGTTCACGTTGTCCGAACGCATGCGCCCCGCCCGGACCGCGGTCGAGCTCCCCGCGGGCTTCAACAAGGCCCAGGTCGACCACGTCTACGAGTCCTCCCAGCGATGGCGGGAATGGCCCACCGTAGGTTGCGAGGTCGACGGAGCCGAAGCGGTCCTGTCCCACCGCCGCTACGCCTGGGGCTGGGCCGGGTTCATCAGCGACGTCGGGGTGGCCGGGGTGAAACTCGTCGCCGTCGACGTCGAGCCGGACACCATCGCGTTGCGAACAATCCGGACACCACAGACCTACGGCTTCGACCCGTCGCAGCGACTGTCCGTCTCCGATCTCGACGAACGCGCCGAACTGGCCGGGGACGCCCGTCTGCCACTGCCGTGGACCGACACGGTCCACCCCGACCAGCAGGCGCTGATCGACCACCACGGTCTGAGCTGATGCAGCCGGCCTCCGCTGTGACGCGCGCGGAACTCGCCACCGGCGCTGCCCATGCGGTGGGCGGGTACGCGGTGCTCGTGGACCGGTGCCACCCCTTCGCCGCCACGATCGACACCGACGGCTCAGTCCGCGCGACGGCATCGTGGGCCGCTCTGGTGTCCCCGCCGAACGCGTGGCACCACCCGCGCCGCCGGCTGCTGCACCTGGATGCGACCTCGGTCGCCGTGCACGACGTCGGCACCGCGATAGCCGCGCGCCTGGCCGTCGGCCGCGACGGGTCGCTCGACGTCCAGCCGATCGCCCTGGCCAGTCTCACGTGGCCGACCGAGCAGTATCTCCCCTTGTGGCGGGCCCGCACGCCCCCGACCCCAGGCCCCGGCTGGCTGCTGGGCACCGACCTGCGACAAACCCGATGGTGCTGGTGGGCGACACACCCCGCCATTCCGGCACCCGAGCACGGAGCAGACGGGTCGATCCTCGCCTGGGCCACACTGTCCGACACCGTCGCCGTGGCCGCTGTGCAGCACACCCACAAGCGGCCCTTCGACCTCCGCCCGCGGGTCTCGCTGCGGCTGTTCGACATCCGTCGCCGGCCCTCACGCGTTCTGCCCGCCGTGCCACTACCCACAACCGCCCGCTGGCGACTCGACCACCGCCGTCTGCCCACCGCCCCAGCGAGCACACTGAGCGCCCACGAACACTCCGCCGCGGCGAAGCGAGCCGACGCCCTGTCAGCCAGCCGCGCCGCCGCAGAACGCGACGCCCACCGGCTCCTCGACCGCGGCTACACCGACGCCCGGGTGACGCTGCCCGACGGGCCCGGCGCCCACGATCCACGCGTCGTGCTCGACTTCGGCTCCCCCGACCATCCCGGCCGGCTGTTCCGACGGGTGGACCATCCCCTCGATGAGCTGGGCAACCCCGGCGGCGGGCTCAACGATCTCACCGTGATCCTCGAGGAGGACCTCGATGCCGGCCTGGTCGACGAGATCGCGCGGCGCGATCCGGACGCCGACCTCGTCTACATCTGACCGGGTCGTCAGCCCGAAGGCCCCCGCCGACGTGAAGGGCGAGCTCTCTTGACCACACCGGCAACCACGGAAGCCGATCCCACCCGGATATGTCGCGGGATTCCACGAGCAGTCAGGCTCATTCACCATGCCTGAGGAGATCGACGCGTCGATGGTGCGCTTGCTTGTCGCCGACCAGTTCCCGAGCTGGAGCGGTTTGCCTGTCGCCCCGGTTCCGCAGCAGGGTTGGGACAACAGGACGTTCCGGATCGGCTCGGAGCTGTCGGCCCGGCTTCCTGCCGGCCCGGCCTATGTTGCTGCGGTCGGCAAGGAGCAGCGAGCACTCGCCTGTCTCGACGGGTGTCTGCCCGTGGCCATTCCCACTCCTGTCGCGCTCGGCTCGCCGGGCCACGGTTACCCGTATCCGTGGTCGATACGTCGCTGGCTCGACGGCTCCACCGTCGCGGACACCCCCGATCTCGACCGGCGTCAGTTCGCCCACGACCTCGGCGAGGTACTCCACACTCTGCACCAGCTCCCGGCCGAGACCGGACCCGCGGCCGGGCGACATTCCCACTATCGCGGCTGCCATCCCAGCGCCTACAGCGACCAGGTCGACACGGCACTGCATCAGCTCAGGGGCACTACCGACGCTGCCGCCGCTTTCGACGACAGGCAGTGTCGACGGATCTGGCTCGACGCGACCACCCATGTCTGGCCGTTGCCACCGGTCTGGTTCCACGGCGACATCGCTCCCGGAAATCTCCTCACTGCGTCCGGACAGCTGAGCGCGATCATCGACTTCGGCAGCTGCGGCGTCGGTGACCCGGCCTGCGACCTGGCCATCGCCTGGACCTACTTCGCCCCGCCCGAGCGGGCAATCTTCCGGGACGCGGTGAGGCTCGACGAGCAGACCTGGAAACGAGCGCGTGGCTGGGCACTATGGAAAGCACTCGTCACCATGGCCGGGATGTCTAGCCCTGATCCCGATGGCACACAGGCTCAAGCCCTTCAGGAAGTCCTCGGAGAGTCCCCATGACCCCATCCCTGCTGAGCCGGATCGGTTCACAGGCCGAGTTCGCGGTGCGTATGGAGTGGGGCACGAGCGGCGCCGCCGTCGTGACCGAGGAGTGCGAGTTCGCGGTGGTCGTCGATGTCCTGAGCTTCACCACGACGCTGTCGGTCGCGTGTGATCTCGGTATCGCCGTCGTACCCTGTCCGTGGCGCGACGAACGGGCCGCAGACCTCGCCCGCCGCCATGACGCGACACTCGCCGCGGGCCGTTCCCAGGCCCGCTCAGGGCAGGTCAGTCTCTCACCGTCCACGCTGTCGACCGCCGGACCGATTCAACGGCTGGTCTTGCCGTCCCCGAACGGCTCCACCATCAGCGCGCAACTGGCAGCTCACGGCCCACAGGTCGTCGCCGCTGGCCTGCGCAACCGGCACGCCGTCGCGGCCTGGCTTACCCAGCAACCCCACACGGAGGGCCAGCAGCCACGGTTGGCGATCATCGCAGCCGGTGAACGCTGGCCAGATGGCAGCCTGCGCCCGGGCATCGAGGACCTCTGGGGTGCCGGCGCTGTGATCCGGGCCTTGACCGAGCTCGGCTGGCGCGGGCTCTCCCCCGAGGCCGATGTCGCCGCAGCCGCCTTCGATGCGGTCGCCGACCTCGGCATCGCCCCCTCGCTGCACCGCAGCGCCAGTGGCCGAGAACTCGCTGCCATCGGATTCAGCCACGACGTCGACGCCGCCGCCGAGCTGGATCACAGCCGCTCGGTCCCTATCCTGCGCGACGGCATCTACACCGGATAGCAAGCCGACTCCTCGCCCCCGCGCACCACTGCGGACTGGATCAGATCAGCCCGGTGTCTACCGCAGCCCTCGAATATCGCACGTGCGCCAGTCAATCGGTGGAGTCGAACTGTCGATCCCGCAGGTCACGATGGCTATCGCCCAGATGAGAGCAGGAGGCGCGGCCGTCGCGGCCGCAGCCTGACGCATCGATGATGCGTCAGGTGCAGCACCGGATGCGGCTGAGTCAACTTCAGCGCTGGGCGGCCGGTGCCAGGAGGGCCATGACCTCGGAGGTGACCTCGTCGGAGGTTCCCAGCGCGGGGCGTGGGCCATGCAGCCGGTCCATGACCGCGTGGTGGAAACACCTTCCTTGCACCAGCGCTGCTGCGGCGGCGGGATCGAGATCGGCACGCACCACTCCGGCATCGGCATAGCCACGCAGCGCGACGGCCAGCGCTCGGGTGAACTCCTCGGGCCCCCCGGGGGCGCGGGCCAGCATGTCGCGGAACCGCTCGTGCAACGTCTCGTCGGCTAGGACTGTCACCGCGACGGCCGCCATCCGCTTCTCGTGTTCGTAGACCTGCCCGATCATCACCGCCAGCGCATCGCGCACGACCTCGTGCCCGGCGTCGGGCGCGCCGCCGAAGCTCATGCTGCGCGGGACACTGTCGAGAATCACCGCAAGGATCAGCTCCTCACGGCCGGCGAAGTGCCGATACAACGCGCCCGCCGACAGTCCGGCCTCCTTCGCCACCGCGTCGACCCGGACACGGGCGACCCCACGCTCGTCCATGAGCTTGCGCGTGGCCGCAAGAACACGGCTACGCGTGTCCGGCTTGCCACTGCTACCGTCGTGAGTAAACATTCACTCGCGCTCGTTCGCTGCTGGATCTTCCACACCGACGAGTATCCCTGGAGAGGACCGGCGGCCGTGACCGACGAGCCCACCACGACACGGGAACCCACTCCACCTGCCACTCGGACAGCCAACCCACCAGCAACAACTCCGCGCCGCACTGCCTCAGCGCGGACTCGGCGCGGTCGGCGGAAACTGTCACCACGCAGCCGCAAGACCCTGCTCGTGGCCCACGTCGTGGTCTCGGTCGGCTGGCTCGGTGCGGCCACAGCCATGATGACCCTCGCGCTACGCGGACTCGTCTCGACTGATCCGATCGTCCGGGTCAGCGCCTACGAGACCATGCACTACTTCGACCTCCCGGTGAACGCACCACTCTCGATCAGCATGCTGATCACCGGCATCCTCTGCTCAGTCCTCACACCGTGGGGCCTGATCAGACACTGGTGGGTCCTGGCCAAGCTCGTCCTCAGCGCCGGGCTGCTGCTGGCCATCCCGTTCCTGTCAGCCCACCGCCTGCGCGAGCTCACCGAGACCATCCCGGCCGCCACCGAACCCGCCGGCACCGCCGCAGAGGTCCTAGCCATCTCGATCACCGGAGTCACCGTCCTGACCGCGGTCACCGTCCTCTCGGTCTTCAAGCCTTGGGGACGCACACGCTGGTACTGACCTCAGGCGGCACCAGCAAGGGCGCGGCGCAGCGCTGCGGGACTGATCCATTGTCACGCCGGATGCGGGCAGGGAGGACATCGAGCACCGGGACGAGGCGGTGCAGCTCCTCTTCGTGTCGGAGCAAGATCCGGCGGCGCGCCGGGGTGAGGTCGCTGTCGGTGTCCTGTGGCACGTTCGTCTCATGCCCACCTACACCCTTGCCGACGTCGAGCGCGCGGTACGGCAGAGCTGGTGCGACGGGACACGTCCTCCGGAGTGTCAGGCTGACTGGGACGCGAGCAATCCCGCGCGCGACCAGTGTGGCGTGACCGCCTTGGTGGTCAATGATCTGCTCGGTGGAGACCTGGTCCTCGGCGAGGTGCACATTGACGGCGCCCACGTCGACTACCACTGGTGGAACCGCTTCGGTCTACTGGACGTCGATCTGACTCGCGAGCAGTTCGCTGCTCACGAGGTCGTCGTGGGCAGGGAGGTGCGTAAACGACCTCCCAACAACGAGCTGCGTCGATGCGTGGATGAGTACCTTCTGCTGCGGAAGCTCGTCCTGGCGAGGCTCGAGATCACCGACGAGCCCGGAGCGGAGTCAGAGGAGCCAGAGGCCTCTTCCCCGGTCGGGTCCGGGTAGCCGGACTACGGCGACGTGAACAGGGCGCATCTGCTGGTCTGGTCTCGGTTCGGCGGGCCCCGATACGGTCGCCATGTGTCCCAGACCGAGCCGGAGATCACCGCCGCTCTGATCCGTGAGCTGCTGAAGGATCAGCACCCGGATCTGGCAGGCCTGCCGCTTCGTGAGGTGGAGGGCGGCTGGGGCAACCAGATGTGGCGCCTCGGCGAGGAGCTCGCGGTGCGGATCCAACGCATGGACACCACCCCCGACCCGCAGCTCAAGGAACGACACTGGCTCCCCCGGCTCGCCCCGCACCTGCCCCTGGCGATACCCGTCCCGGTCCGCACCGGCACACCCTGCAAGCGCTTCGGCAAGCTCTGGACCGTCATGACCTGGGTACCAGGCCTTCCACTGGACCAGGGAGTGCTCGCCCGGCCCGAGCACGCCGCTGACACTCTGGCCGCGTTCCTTAGGGCCTTACACGTCCCAGCACCGGCTGATGCACCCGGTGATGGCTGGGAATCGCCGCCCACCCCCACGACAGCACCGGAGGCTTCGAGCACTTCCTGGGCGCTATCGACGCGTCCGCGTTCGATATCGATACCACCGGGGCCCGTGCCGTCTGGGAGGACGCCGTCGCCGCGCCCGCGTGGGCCGGGCCGCGGGTGTGGGTCCACGGCGACCTGCACCCGGCCAACGTCGTCACCGCCGACGGGACACTCACCGGCGTGGTCGACTTCGGCGCCCTGTTCGCCGGCGACCCTGCGGTGGACCTCGCAGCCGCCTGGGTACTGCTCCCGGCAGGTGCGGCCGAGCGCTTCCTCTCCGCCTACGGCGAAATCGACGGGGCAACGGTGCGGCGTGCTCGCGGGCTGGCGGTGCTCAAGAGTCTGTTCCTGATGCTGATGGGCCAGAACGGCGACCGCGGCCTCCCCGGCGGCAAACCGGCATGGGGGCCCGCCGGACGGGCTGCGCTGGACCGAGTCCTGAGCCATGGATAACCCGACGAATACCGCAGGTCCCGAGTATCGCACCTGTACCAGCCATGAACCCGAGACGGCCGATGCCGGGCCCAGCTATGCGGGGAAGTGGGCACTGTTCTGCGACTACGCCACCGCCACCGGGCAGCCGACACTGCCGACCACGGTCGACACGCTGACTAACTTTCTCACCGCGCTCCCAGCCCGCCCGGCCACCATGGCCCGACGCCTGCGCGCGATTGTCACCGCCCACCACCACGCCGGTCACCTCCTGGAGCGGCCCGACAGCGGCCCGGCCGCACCCTCAGCACCGGTACTGCGGCGGCCGCGATGGACCGAGCCCGGCCCAATGATCGCCGCCTGCCCCACCCGCGGCTGGCCACACGGACTGCACGGCCGCCGCGACGCCTTCCTGGTCGTGCTTACCGTCGCCCTCGCCCTGCCCTATTCCGCCGCGCGGGATTTGACCCCCGCCGCGGTCGTCGTCGACACCACGACCGACCTGCCGATGGGCGGTGACGTCGACGAGGTCGTGACGATCGCGGGCCAGGCCGTGCCCACCGCTGCGGATCCCCGTGCGTGTCCGGCATGTGCGGTCGTACGCTGGCTCGACATCCTCGGCACCCTCGACGGCCTCGGCCGTGGGTCCGCCCGCATGGACCTCGTCGCCGCTCACGCTCCGACCACCGACGCCCCGCACACTCATCAAACACGCGGCTCGCGCCGGTGGCGCGCCGCGGCAACCCTCCTTCCAGCCGTTGACCAGCACGGCTGGCTCGACGACTACCGCCCCATCACTGCCCGTACCATCCGCGCCCGCCTGGCCCGCGCCGCCGCCCGGAGCACTCACTACGTCGCCGAGGAGATGGCCCTGCCTAAACCAGCTGGCATCCTTTCCACCTCACCCGATGCCAAACCCCTACCCACCATCACCACGCCCGCGCTGGATCAAGTGCTCGCCGTGCTCGACAGCGTCTCGGACGACGCCGATGCTCTGAACGCCCGCATCCAGGCCTTGCTAGACGGACGCTGACCACTGAGCTGGCGGGGGCTTCACCGATCGTCAACGCTCGGGCCAGGGGATCAACTCAGAGCCAGTCGCAGGCGGCGGCCGTTCCGGGCTACCACGTCGCAGCCACTACCGATCAGACCTGATACGGGCGTTTCCCGCGGGCGTCTCGTAGGGCGTTTCCCCACCACTCGAGCTGGTCAAGAAGCACCTTCGTGGCGGCCGTCGCATCGTTCTCGGCTTGCGAGTCATGCTTACCAGCCCCGCCGAAATCGTCCCATGGACCATGGTCGAGCGCGCTCGTTCGGTGGAAGCTGACCGTGTCCCGCACGGTCGTGGCGTGCAGCTCCGGAAAGACCTGCCGCAGGTGCTCCGTGGCCCGCAGCCCTCCCGCCATACCTCCGTAGGAGATCAGACCGACCGGCTTGGCCGCCCATTCCAGGTGGTGCCAGTCGATAACGTTCTTGAGCGAAGCTGGATAGCTGTGATTGTACTCCGGCGTTACGATGGCGAACGCCTCGGCGGCGGCCAATCGAGGGGTCAGCTCGGCTAGCGCCTCTTGGGTTGATGGCGTTGGACTAGCAGTGAGGCGTATCGGGAGCTCATAGTCCGCGATATCGATCAGGTCCGGTTCAAAGCCGCCGTGGCTTCGTGCCCGGTCGGCGAACCAGTGCGCGACCGTTGGGCCGATCCGGCCGTCGCGTACGCTGCCGATGAGCACGGCGAGCCGGAGGGGTATGTCCGTCATAGCCTCTGTACTCCTCTTTGCGCAGTTTCTGCATGCTGGCTGTCGGTTTGTTCTTCGTAAGCCGTTAGAGATTGAAGCCGACCAGAGGTCTAAGTCCGCGCAAGCCGCTCGATGTCCGCTACCACGCTGGACGGAGGCGGCAGACTAGCCATCTCCGCTGCGAGCTCCCCTGCCCGCGTCTGGAACGATGGATTCGCCAGCACCTTCCGGCAAGCGTCGACCACATGGTTCGGGGTGTCCTCCCCAGGCGGGAGCATGATCCCGGCGCCGCGGTCGGCGACGCTGCGAGTAGTCCCGATCAGCACATATTGCTCGGCGAGCGTCACTTGCGGCACGCCAGCTCGCAGTGCCGTCATCAGACTCACGTTACCGACGGGCTTAACGATCACGTCACAGGTCGGCGCCACGATGTCCAGAGGTACCCACCCTGCAAACACCCCGCGACGCTCGTCGTGTAGCACCTCGGCCATCGACTCGCGTGTTGCGACGATGACTTCTGCGTCCATGTCAACGACGGCATTGATCATTCGGCGGAGGATTTCGCCGCGGTGTTCCGGGGATGCCATACTCCCAGCAGTTACCAGCACCCTGGGGCGGTTACTCGCGCGACGGTACATCCACGGATCCAGGGGACACTGGACGTTCGTGGGGGCCCAACGCATCGGCGTCCCTGGCGGCAGGTCTGGCGACAACAGGCTCGGGGGCGCGATCTCCACCCGCAGATCCGGATCCGGCACCTCGTTTAGACCCAACCGACCGAGCTCGGGCGCCAGCACCTGATCCCCACCAACCTCCTCCTCCCGCGCCGGATCGCCCGCGTCCCACGCCTGGCGCACGTACGGAACGCCTAGCTCCGCAGCCACCAGAGCCGCGGAGAAGGCCAACGGGCCGCCGACGGTCACGTCTGGCCGCCACGCCTGGACCAGATCAGCGAGACCGGCCAGTGTGGCCGCTGCGAACCGCCCAAACATAAAGCCGACGTGCTCGCGGTGCCCTGACGAGTCTTCCGGTGGGTTCCATGGAGAACCGTCTCGTTGTTGGTAAGCCGCTTCCTGCCAAGTCATGGGAGTCACGATCGTCACTGGAAGTCCGACCTTGCACGCCCAAGGGGCCGCGTCTGGACCTGCGGCGAGCAATACTTCGTGCCCCTTGTGTCGCGCAGCATGCAGTAGTGAAGCGAGAGAAAAGACCGTTGACGCGCTGACTCCCGCGAAGGCGAGAATCCTCATCGCTGCTCCCACTCGGGGTCGACAAATTCCTCCACATGCTCGGCTGCCCATTGCTTGAACGTCCGTGGTGGACGACCAAGCAGCCGCTCGACTGTCGTCAGGATTGGCATCTGCGCGTCGACCGAGTTCTCCATATATCGCATCACACTCTCTACGAGGTCGTGCGGCACATACTCCCCGAACTGAGCACGACCTTGTGCAGGATCGAGCTCCTCGAATTGGATCTCCTTCCCAAGGGCTTCGGACAGCACGCGGACCTGATCTCGACTTGTCATAGCCTGCGGTCCGGTAATCGAGTATGCACATCCGGCGTGTTCGCTGGACCGCAGGGACAAGACGGCCACAGCTGCAATGTCAGCCTCGTGAATCGGCACACGAACGGCACGGGCGTAAGGAGCCCGCGCGATGCCCTCGGCTCGGATCGACTTGCCCCACCGGCGTAGCGCGGTCCCGGCAAACTCGCTGGGCCGCACGTGCGTCCAGGTGAGTCCGGAGCGTTCGGCCTCAACCTCGACTCGTCGGTGGTAGTCACCGACGTAGTCGCCTCCGCGGCGATCGAGGACGGTGAGCGAGGACAGGACCACCACTCGGCGCACCCCGGCCTTCCGGGCGATTCGAAGGACGTCTCCGGTTCCTCTATCGGCGGGGAACAGGAACATCCCGTCGATACCGGCGAAAGCCTCATTGAGGCTCTCGGGCTGGGTGAGGTCGCCCTCGGCTATCTCGACGCCGTCCGGCAGCGTTGTAACCCGCTGGTCACGCGTCAGTGCCCGGACTCCCACCCCTGCGGTCTGCAGCTGCGCCACGACATGCCGGCCCACACTACCGGTTGCTCCCGTCACCAGCACTCGCTCAAGCATCCATTGCCTCCTCGCCCGGATGAACATCGACGATCAGGAACTGCCCTTTTGCCGTCATCCGGGTGCCATCCGCGAAGTCGTTTAACAAGCTTGCTACAAGGTGGCGTCCCGGTCGGAGGGGAAGCGTCACAACAGAACTACGGCCACTGCCTAATGGCATACCGCCGATTCCCGCGGTGAGATCAACGGGCGGATACGGCGGTGGCTCATCGTCTTCAAAACGTCGCGCCCAGTCTTCCACGTGGTCGGGCAAAGCGTGTGGGGCGAGCTCGAAGAAGACTGCGTCCGAGGGCTGGTCGCGTAAGGCGTTTATCAGCCGAATTGGATGGCCGGCGCGCAGCGCTCCCTGTATGACGTAGTGGGGAAACGGGTCGGCGACGGCGACCAGCACGGCGCCCGGCCCAGTGTCCGGCCCAGTGTCCGGGATCCCCTCGCCCGGCCCGGCGACGACGGTGAAGCTGGCGCGGCTCGGGCGCGCGGAGGTGGTGATGTCTGCGTAGTCGAACAGCTCGTACCACCCCGGCTTGAGGTACTGGTCGAACGTCCCTGCTCGGCGGCCCCCGAGCAACAGCCCCCCCAGCAGATCGATGCCTTCCAAGCGCCGAGCGCCCGCGCGGACAGTTAGCGGATCATCGGCGATGACGCCTGTCAGCCCATCACGCAGATCGCCGAACGTCGTGCGGTGCGTCAGCCGGGCGAGCCCGACTGCCGAGATAGGACGTTCCGTCGACACACGAAACGTGGCCCACCCGGCCGCGACAAATGGAGGTGCGTCGATCCCGTCGGCTGTGGTGTGGACCGCGATCAGCTCGCTCGCGATCGGCGACGGCGACGGCGACGGCGACGGCGACGGCGACGGCGACGGCGACGGCGACGCAGGGTCATCGCGATGCAGTCTGGACATGCTGGCTCCTCTCGCGGGCGCTGTCCGTGTTCGGAGCGGGACCGGAGGGCTTGGTGCGGCGCACGTCCATCCGGCTGTACCCCTGAGGATGGCCGGATCGGAAGAAAGGGATCACCCTGGTCACGGTTAAATCCCGGTCATTTTCAGCTTTGGTCTACCGGCCGATCAGCGTAGAGCAGCCTCCCCACCCGCTACGCAGAAGTCGACGGTGCGGCGCAGACCCTCGTCAAGCGTGACCATAGGCCGCCAGCCGGTCGCCGCGCGGAACGCGGAGGCGTCGATCGTGATGCTCCGGAAGTCACTGGCTTCCGCGTAGTCCGGCGGCGGCACCGCTACCACTTCAACCGGGGGCGAGCCCGTGCGCTGGGCCACCAGCGTGGCCACCGTGCGAAACACTGAACCGAGGGGCACGCTATGCCCAGTTCCTAGGACGAACCGCCGTCCGGACAGCACCGGAACCTGCTCGGCCGCCGCCACAAGAGCTGCCGCTGCGTCCTCGACGTATGTCAGGTCCCGGCGGACAGTACCGTCATGCCACATAGTCAACGGTTCTCCCGCCACCGCCCGTCGCACCATGGTCGATACGACCCCTTTGTCAAGCGCGGAGGATGCCGGGCCGTACCCGTACATCGTCGGAAGACGCAGAGAGGTACCGCGGAGCAGGCCATCGGTGACGGCGCTAAGGAGCGTTCGCTCGGCTGCCAGCTTCTGCCGGCCGTACTCGTCGCATGGGCAGTCGTCCTCACTTCCGTCCACGACGTCGCCATCGTGAGCACCGATCTGCGACATCGCGCCAGCGAAGACAACGTTTAGTGGTTCAGCCACCTGGCGTGAGCCCGCAGCCGAAACAAGGTCTCGGATCAGACCGACATTGACGCGCTCGGCAAGAGCGTCGTCATCGCCGATACGCCATGTCGACGAACCCGAGATGTGGGCCACTGTGTGAATAACGGCGTCGGCGCCTTCCAACACCTCTGCCATCGCGCCCTGTTCGGCGAGATCCGCGGGGAACACCTCGACGTCCGCGACGGCACCCAACGGTATTACCGCTGGACGGCGAGACACCGCGCGCACGCGAATTGCCCGCTCAGCGAGCAGACGCAGCACAGCCGATCCCACGAATCCGGTCGCTCCAAGCACCACTACCCGTCTGTCAGGGGAACGCATGGTCCTCCGGTCGGAACCCATATCCGCTCCTAACAATCAGCAGTCGCACGGCGGTCGACACCGCGGCCCCTGACGATGGTCCACTAATCCGAGCGAGGCGGCAGGGCAAGGTAAAGGCCATCTTCCAGCGCCTGCGACGTCTGATAGCGAGGTAGATATCCCGCGTCGCGGGCCTGCTTAATCGTCGGCGCATCGCGGTCACGCGTTGAAAAGCACAGATCCATATCCACGGGCAGCGGAAGAGCGAGCTCCGGGTCCAAGACAGAGACCGCGTGCTCGCGCTCCTTCTTGAAGCGCTGAGAGAGCATATAATGGATGGTTGTTTCCTCCTCGAGAGCTACGAACGCGAGTCCGACGCCGGTGGGCAGAAACACAGATGCCGCTCCATCTCCGTCTAGCACTACGGAATCCCAACGGCCAAACGTCGGTGATCCAACTCTAAGGTCGACCACGAACTCCAGCGCACGCCCATGAGGACAGTAGACAAATTTTGCGCTGCCCGGCGGGGTTGCCGTGTAGTGAATACCACGAACCGCCCCGCGAACGGATCGAGTCGAGGTACACTGACGAACTGGAAACATCGGATGCCCGACGATCGTCGCTAGTTCGCGATCGTCATGCGTCACTGCGATCACCCCGCGCTCATCTGCAAAGCGTGAGGGAGTAAGTTCGTAGGAGCCGGCGACGACGAGTTCACGTGCTTCCACGGCTCGCCCCAGTGGCACTCGAGTGGTCGACGCCGATAACTTCGCGTAGAGCTGAGATAACCCGGTCCTGCCGTTCCTGCGACAGCGACGGGTACATGGGCAGAGAGAATATTTGTCCCGCGAGATCCTCGGTCACCGGTAACGAGCCACGGCGATACCCAAGGTGTTCGAAACCCGTCATTGTGTGCACGGGCCACGGATAGCTTACGTTTAGCCGGATTCCCCTATCGGCCAGCTCGGCGAGGATCCGATCTCTGTCCGGGTGCCGGACGACGTAGACGTAGTAAACATGCTCGTTACCGACGCTTACGACTGGCGTCTCCAGTTCCGTGTCGCCCAGCGCGTCCGCGTAACGTTGCGCCACCGCGCGACGGTCCGCGACGTAGTTATGTAGCCGGACTAGCTTCCGACGCAGGATCTCTGCGTGCAACTCGTCCAGTCGCGAGTTGTGGCCTGGCGTTCGAACGACATAGTACACGTCCTGCATCCCGTAGTACCGCAGCTTCCGCAGCTCGTCCGCCGTAGTATCGTCGGCCGTCACGACGGCGCCGCCGTCACCGTAGGCACCCAGTACTTTCGTCGGGTAAAATGAAAATGCCCCCGCTGCGCCGAAAGTCCCTGCCAGTCGACCATGATGTCGGGCTGCGTGCGCTTGTGCGCAGTCTTCGATTACAAGCAGCTTGTTCTTCTCCGCCACTGCAGTTAATGGCGCCATATCCACGCACTGTCCATACAAGTGGACCACAACGATGGCTCGCGTCCGTCGCGTCACTGCAGCTTCTACTGCTGCGACGTCCATCAGGTAATCATCGTGAAGAACATCAACGAAAACCGGGACGGCCCCGGCGCCCTCAATCGCCAAGACGGTTGGTGCCGCGGTGTTCGACACAGTTATGACCTCGTCGCCTGGCCCAATACCAACCGACTCCAGTGCTAGCTTTACAGCATTGGTCCCATTGTCTACTCCTACGCAATGGGATGTTCCGAGAAATCGGGCGAACTCTCGCTCGAAGCCACGGACGCTTTCGCCCAGCACCAGTTGGCCGGATTTGAATACTGTGTCCACGGCAGAAAGAATTTCGTCCCGCTCTGCCTGGTACTCAGACAAGTAGTCCCACACGGAAATCGTCGACATTGCGCGCCTCCTAAACGGGTTGGAAATAGTCAGAGGTGGAGTCGTTCAATTCGAATCGAAGGCAGGGTCGTGGCACCCTCGGCTACATTCTGTGGGCTGCTATGGAGATCGGGTTAGCATTTCGATGCCCACTCGTTCTACTACCGGGAGTGGCTAGGGAGAACTTCGACAACCAGATACTGACCCTTTCCGGCCATGCGTCGGCCTTCGGCGAAATCATTCAGCATGCTAGCTATGACGTAACGGCCGGGACGTCCGGGAGCCATTACGGTCGAGTCGAGCCTGCTCGATAGCGGCATGGATCCAATGCCGGCGGTAAGATCAATAGGCGGTTTAGGTGGCGGGGCCGATCCGTGGAACTGACCGAACCAGCCGGCCAGTCGACTTTCGGATGTATCCGAGAATGCTGGGAAAAAGACTGCCTCGGACGGCTGCGCTGCCAGCTTGTTAATAACCCGCACTGGCTCGCTCGCGCGTAGCTTGCCGTCGACGACGAAACGCGGGCCAACGTCGGCATCGATTGAGGTCAGCGTGATATCCGGCGGATTAGTACGTGAGCGTGCGCACGGCGGCCCCACAGTCAGCGCCCCGCGGGTTGGGCGTGAAGCCGTCGTTATGTCAGTGTAGTCGAAAAGCTCGTAGTGGCCCTCCTCCAAATGCTGATCAAACGTCGCCTGGGCACCGTTTCGCACCAGTACGCCGCCGAGAAGATCTATCCCTTGCAGTCGTTCGGCACCAGCACGCACGGAGCCCGGGTCTGCGGCGGTGACGCCGACCAGTCCCGCCCTCAGATCCTCTGTGGTGGCTCCGGAGGTGAGCCGAGCAAGCCCGACCCCGGACACCGGCCGGTCGGTCGATACCTCTATGACGACCCTGCCTGCCGGTACTGAGCCGGGTGCGGTGATCGCGTCTGACAGGATCCGCACCTGGATCGCTGCCTCAGCACCGTGCGGTACAGCGGATGCGTGGATTGTGGTGGGCGAACAGTGGCCGCCGAGGAAGGATCTCGCGCGGGCCGCTAGCGCGGTCGACCACGTCATTCGCCTCACGACGACCTTACGTCCACAAAGCGATCGGCCAGTGACCCAGCAACGTCTGCCGGTAGCGGCATGGCCACCATCTCAGTAGCCAGAGCACGACATCGGTCCCTAGCCAATCGGTCCTCGAGGAGGGTACGGCAGACTTCGCCGATGTCGGCCAGGCTGGCGTCAGAGGAGGGGAGAGCCACCCCGGCGCCCGCCGCGCACATTCGGTGCGCCGAGTCGGCGTTCTTTGACTCAAGCGGGAGGATGACCTGAGGAACGCCAGCTCCGAGAGCGGTCAGGGCCGTCAACCCACCCCCGTGATGGACGATTAAGTCCAGGGTCGGTGCTAGCAATTTGAACGGGAGCTGGCCTGCCCGGGTAATTCCGTGAACCCCGCGCAACCTCTCCGCTGCCTCAGGCGGACAAGCAACCAGTATCTCACTTGTCGACCCATCTAGTGCCGCGGCGGTCGAGCGGATCAAATCAACGTCGTAATAATCCGAGCTGATGCTGCCGGCAGTGAGCAGAGTCCGCCGCGGGGAGGCATCGAGCATCCACGGCTCGATGGTGACTGGGTGGTCGATCGGAACCCAGCGGATGGGAGCTATCTGCTCTGTGGGGGCCTCCGCAGGACGGAGCGAAGCCGGGAACGGGTCGACCATCAGCGACGGGGCAGGAAATCGATCGGCACCCAACCGGGCCAGCTCAGGAGCCAGTATGTCCGAAGCCCCAGGATGCACGCCGGAACGATCGATATGGTTCGCGGTGATCGCGTGGCGCACCCACGGCACCCCAGCGGCTACAGCAGCAAGTGCACCCGCATACGCGTGCGCCCCAGCCACCACCAGGTCTGGCGGCCACGTGCCGACGAGTTTGTACAGGGGCTTGGCCATGGCCAAGGCCAGTTGCCCGAACCGTCGGCCCGCAGCTGCGACCTCGTCCTCATGCGTTGCTGCCCCCGTTGCGGGATGGTCCGCGAGTAAGGTTGCCAGCTCGACCGAGGATGCCTCCACTGTGTGAAGGCCAACGCCAGTCACGACTGGAAGGATCTCAGCAGTCGCTGCTACGACGACGTCGTGCCCTGTTGCTCGTAGAGCGGCTGCAAGAGGTGCGAGCCCGGCTACATTCGACGCCGTCGGCCCTGCGACGAAAAGTACCCTCACACAGCTCACTCCTCAGAATCGCGAGTCGCCTCCAGAGTCGTCGGTATACGCGGAACGAATCAACGCTCATCCGGAAAAGTCCTGGTCATATCTCGGTCAGATCGCTGGCTGATCCCTAGGTGGGAACATCGCTGGTCGATGATCTCCGGCTGCGCAGGGCATCCAACTCTGGGCTAGTCCCTAGTCTCTAGTACCCTGCTGCAGACGCCCACATCGAGCAGCTTCCAGGGGAAGTTTCGACACGTTCTGGCCTCGCATCGCGTGGACGTTGCGCGGGTGAGGTAGCTGTGCGACGCGCGACCTAACCTCTGCTGCTCATCTGTATCTCAGGCTCAATGGCCTGGTCAGTTCTGCGTCAAATCATGGCCGAAGCTCCTGACGGAGAGTCAGCGAACGTTTGAACTGAAGTGTGTTGACTCTTGTCGTGCACCGGAGGGAACGTCGAGTCACGTAACTTAACGATCCGTTCGGGCTTCGAGATGAGGCGGTATATGAAAACGACAGTAATCGTGGTCGGTGCGGGTCCGGCCGGGCTGATGCTGTCGGCGGAGCTGCGGCTGGCCGGGATCGACGTTGTCCTTCTCGAACGGCTGGAGGTGCCGACCGGCGAATCGCGGGGCCTCGGGTTTCTGGCACGGACGATGGAAATCTTCGACCAGCGCGGGCTGCTGCACCGGTTTGGTGAGATCGAGACCTCGAACGTCGGTCACTTCGGCGGACTATCGATGGATTTTGGCGTCGTGCCAGGCGCGCACTTTGGTGGCAAGGGCATCCCGCAGAGCCGTACCGAGGAGGTCCTGGAAGAGTGGGCGTCCGAGCTTGGCGTTGACATTCGCCGGGCTCACGAGGTGACCGGCTTTCACGACGACGGTGATGGCGTCGACGTCGACTTCCGCGGTCCGCGGGGCGCGGGGCGGGTCCGAGCTCGCTATCTGGTCGGCTGCGACGGCGGCCGAAGTACGGTCCGCAAGGTCGCCGGGTTCGACTTTCCCGGTAGCGCGGCGACGATGGAGATGTTTATCGCCGACATCACTGACTGTGACGTCGAGCCGCGCTGGGCCGGTCAGATCTGTCCGACCGGCATGGTCATGGCCGGCCCGCTGGCTAACGGGGTCACCCGGATCGTGGTGTGCGAGCGAGACAAGCCTGCCCAGAAACGCACCGCCCCGCCGCCGTTCTCTGAGTTGGCGGACGGCTGGCAGCGGCTCACTGGTGAAGACATCCACGGTGCGACCCCGATATGGACAAGTTCGTTCGGCAACGCCACTCGCCAGGTCACGCAGTACCGACGCGGGAACGTACTGCTCGCGGGCGACGCCGCGCACATCCACTTGCCAGCCGGCGGGCAGGGTATGAACACGAGCATCCAAGATGCGGTGAATCTCGGCTGGAAGCTCGCCGCCAAGGTGAAGGGGACTGCCCCCGATGGATTGTTGGACACCTACGAGTCCGAACGGTGGCCGGTCGGGCAGCGCCTCCTGATGAACACCCGCGCCCAAGGGTTGCTGTTCCTGTCGGGCGAGTCGATGCAGCCGCTGCGTAACGTGATGACGTCGCTGATGTCTCGGCCTGAGGTCAGCCGCCATCTGGTCTCACTGGTTAGCGGCCTGGAGATCCGTTACGCGGTCGACCCGGTGGCGAGCCACCCATTGCTGGGCATGCGAATGCCGCCGTGTCAACTCACGACCAACGAGGGCCGTTCGGTCAACACTACTGAGCTGCTGCATTCCGGACGTGGTGTTCTGTTGGCCCTCGACGATCGGGCCGGCAAACGAGCGGTTGCTCGCGGATGGGCTGACCGGATCGACGTTGTCAACGCGTCCGTCGCCGACGCCGACGTCCCGGCCGCGCTGGATGGTGTCTTTGCGGCGCTGCTCCGACCTGACGGCTACGTGGCCTGGGTTGCACCGGGCCGAACTGACCTGGTCGCCGCTCTGAGACGCTGGTTTGGCAGTGCTGTGCGCGGTCCCGCAGTCGCAGTGTGAGCCGCGGACGACCTGACTTGCTTATCGGAGGGAGCGAAAGTGCACAGCACGCTGATCGTGGCGCGAATGCGACCCGAATCCGCCGACGATGTCGCCCGCATCTTTGGTGAGTTTGACACGACCGAGATGCCAGATCTAATGGGAACTCGCCGTCGCCAGTTGTTTCACTACAATGGACTCTACTTCCACATGCAGGACTTCGCCGACGATGACGGTATCCGGTCAATCGAAGAGGCCCAGAGGCACCCGCTGTTTGTCAATGTTAGCGAGATGCTGAAGGCGCATATCGGCGCTTACGACCCAGAAACCTGGCAGTCGCCGAAGGACGCGATAGCGACGTCGTTCTACCGCTGGGAACGGCACACGTGATGGACCGCCGTGTCGTCATCACGGGCATGGGGGTATTGGCCCCCGGGGGCGTCGGGGTGAAAGCGTTCTGGGAGCTGCTCAGCGAAGGCCGGACCGCCACGCGCGGGATCACCTTCTTCGATCCGTCACGATTCCGATCCCGGGTTGCAGCAGAGATCGACTTTGACCCCTACGTGCACAGACTTGGCCCGCAGCAGGTCCGTCGTATGGATCGCGCAGCCCAACTGGCGGTCGTCGCGGCCGGACACGCCGTAACATCCAGTGGGCTGGAGATCGATGAGCTGGACCCCGCTCGGGTCGGTGTCACGATCGGCAGCGCGGTAGGAGCCACCATGGGCCTGGAGCAGGAATACCGCGTCGTCAGCGACGATGGCCGGTTGACACTAGTCGACCACGACTATGCTCCGTCGCACCTGTATTCGCACTTCGTGCCGAGCTCGTTTGCTACGGAAGTGGCTTGGAGGGTCGGGGCCGAGGGGCAGTCTGGCGTCGTGTCCACTGGCTGCACATCCGGTCTGGACGCGGTGGGACACGCCTGCCGGCTGATCCGTAACGGCTCTGCGGATGTGATGGTCGCCGGCGCGACCGACGCACCGATCTCGCCGATCACCATGGCCTGTTTCGACGCAATCAAGGCCACGTCATCCCGCAACGACGATCCCGCGACCGCGTCACGTCCGTTTGACGGGACCCGTAACGGGTTCGTACTGGGCGAGGGCTCCGCGGTGTTCGTGCTGGAAACGCTTGAGGCTGCTCGCCGGCGGAACGCTGACGTGCTCGCCGAGATCGCCGGGTTCGCGACTCGCAGCAACGCGTACCACATGACCGGTCTGCGGAAAGACGGGAAGGAGATGTCTGAGGCAATCAATGCGGCGTTCGCACAGGCCAAGCTGGCCCCGCGCCGGGTCGACTACATTAACGCACACGGGTCCGGCACCAAGCAGAACGACCGGCACGAGACGGAAGCATTCAAGCTCAGTCTCGGCGAGTGCGCCTATGAAGTTCCGGTCAGTTCGATCAAGTCGATGGTCGGCCATTCGTTGGGCGCAATTGGGTCCATCGAGATAGCTGCTTCCGTCCTGGCGATCCGGGAAAACGTCGTTCCGCCGACTGCGAATCTTCATGTCCCTGACCCCGAGTGCGATCTGGACTATGTCCCGAGGACAGCACGCGAGCAGCAGACCGACTCCGTACTCACGGTGGGAAGTGGGTTCGGTGGGTTCCAGAGCGCGATGGTGCTCGTGGAGCCGGGTCTACGTGATCAGGCATGAACCGCGTGACCACGACAACGGTAGTGACCGGCGTCGGGGTGACTGCCCCGAATGGTCTCGGCACCGAGGATTACTGGCGTGCGACACTGGAAGGGCGGAGCGGCATCGGACCGGTCACTCGGTTCGACGCCTCGCGCTACCCGACCCGTCTGGCTGGCGAGGTGCTCGGTTTTGACGCACGCGATCACCTTCCAGGACGGCTGCTGCCCCAAACCGACCGGGTGACACAACTCTCGTTGACCGCTGCGGACTGGGCACTGGCCGACGCCGGGGTCGTCAGGGGCGAGGTCGACCAGCTCCGCTCCGGCGTCATCACGGCGAGCACATGCGGCGGGTTCGAGTTTGGACAGAACGAGCTGCAGGCCCTGTGGAGCCGCGGTAGCGAGTATGTCAGCGCGTACCAGTCATTCGCCTGGTTCTACGCGGTAAACACCGGTCAGATCTCGATCCGCAACGGTATGCGCGGACCAAGCAGCGTGGTGGTAACCGACCACGCCGGGGGTCTGGACGCAGTGGCGCAAGCCCGCCAGGAGATCAACGACGGCTCGGTGATGATCGTGACCGGCGGGATGGACGCTTCGATCTGCCCCTGGGGTTGGGTAGGGCACCTGGCCGGAAACCGCATGAGCGCTGATGACGACCGACACCGGGCCTACCGGCCGTTCGCCGCGGACGCGAGTGGGCACGTCGCTGGTGAGGGTGGCGCGATGATGATCGCCGAAGATGCCGACAGCGCCCGAGCCCGCGGTGCGCGGGTCTACGGCGAGGTCTCTGGGTACGGCGCGACGATCGATCCGTCGCCGGAGAGCGGGCGTGAGCCGGGCCTGCGCAGAGCCATCTTGGCCGCGATCCAAGATGCTGGCGTCACGCCGTCCGAGATCGATGTTGTGTTTGCCGACGGCGCCGCGCGGGCGGACCTGGACCGCGTTGAGGCCGATGCCTTGGTTGGAGTGTTTGGGCAGTGTGGAGTCCCGGTCACGGTGCCGAAGTCCCTGACCGGACGCCTTGGTGCGGGGAGCGGCTCTCTGGACGTTGTCACGGCGCTGCTGGCAATGCGGGACGGTCTCATCCCTCCGACGGTGAACGTCGACCCGGACCCGGCATACGGCCTGGATCTAGTGATCGACCGGCCTCGGCTGATGGACCTACATGTATCGCTGGTGCTAGCCCGCGGCGTCGGCGGTTTCAACTCCGCCCTAGTGCTGCGCGCATAGCAAGCCACCGCATCGCATCGCATCGCACACAAGTAGACACGGAAGAGGAGCACGACATGCCCGAAACGGCAACGGTGGAGCTGGACGACCTCAAACGCATTCTGCGCGAGGCGGCAGGTGAGGACCTTACCCAGAGCTTGGACGGCGACATCCTGGACGTGGAGTTCGAGGAGCTGGGTTACGACTCGATCGCCTTGATGGAGACGATCGCGCGGATCGAGCGTGAGTACAGCCTGGTGCTAGACGACAACATCGTCAGCTCCGCGCTCACGCCCCGTGCCCTCCTCATCACGGTGAACGGAGGCTGAGGTGACGCGCTCGACGAGCGAGACGGTGAGAGCTCTTCCACCGGCGCCGCGGCGGGCGGAGGGTGACTCCGGCTGGGGAGTGTGCCCCGGTTGCCGGACGATGGTTTACGGGAAGCGCCTGCTCCGCGGACAGCACATCTGCCCCGAGTGTGGTGTCCACCAGCGGCAGACCGCCGAGGAGCGGATCGAGCAATTGTTCGACGAGTCCACGATTGAGTACCTGCAGCTGCCGGTGAGGAGTTCCGACCCGCTCGAGTTCGCGGACACTGTGCCGTACCCGGAGCGCTTGGAAGCGGCGCGCAGGCGGTCCGGGTTGGAGGAGGGCGTCCTCGTCGCGACCGGCACGGTCGGCGGGCGGGCACTTGTCGCCGCTGTAATGGACTTCCGGTTCATGGGCGGCAGCCTCGGGGCGGCGATCGGTGAGGTGATCACTCGAGCCGCCGAGCACGCGTTCGCTGAGCACACGCCACTGCTGATTGTCTCGGCGTCCGGTGGCGCCCGGATGCAGGAGGGAGCGCTCGCCCTGATGCAGATGGCGAAGACCGCGCAGGCGCTCGCCTCCCTAGATGAGGCGGGGGTCTTGACCATTTCTCTGGTCACGGACCCGACCTATGGTGGGGTCGCGGCCTCGTTCTCCACGCTCTGCGATGTGATCGTCGCAGAACCGGGTGCACGGCTGGGCTTCGCGGGACCACGAGTGATTCAGCAGACGCTCCGGCAGTCGCTGCCGGAGGGGTTCCAAACGGCCGAGTTCCTCCTGGAGCACGGCTTCATCGACGCGATCCGAACCCGGCGCACATTCCGCACGTTCATCGGGCACCTGCTGGCGTTGCAGGACCGCGACGCGAAGCCGGATCCGGCACGGCCGGACCCGGTAATCCGGGAGCCTACTGAGGTCCCGGTCGGTGACCCGTGGGAGACCGTGCAGGGTGCGCGAGAGGTGGGACGCCCGACCACGTTGGACTACCTCACGCGTGCTTTCGACGATTTCGAAGAGCTGCATGGCGATCGGCTCGGTGGGGACTGCCCCGCCGTAGTCGGTGGTCCGGCCCTGCTAGACGGGGTGCCGGTAATGGTGATCGGTCACCAGAAGGGGCGCACCGCCGCCGAGATGAGCGCCCGCAACTACGGCATGCCCACGCCGGACGGCTATCGCAAAGCTGGGCGGCTGATGCAACTGGCCGCGAAGTTGAGGGTCCCAGTCGTGACGCTAGTGGACACTCCCGGAGCGTTCCCCGGTGTGGAAGCCGAACGGCATGGGCAGGCGGTGGCCATCGCCGAGAACATCCGATTGATGACGACGCTGCCGGTGCCGGTCGTGACGATGGTGATTGGCGAGGGTGGTAGCGGGGGCGCGCTGGCCCTCGCCGTGGCCGACGATGTACTGATCGGGTCCGGCGCTATCTACTCAGTAATCAGCCCCGAGGGATGCGCCGCGATCCTCTGGAGCGATGCGACGAAGGCACCGACGGCGGCCGCGGCACTGCACCTGGACGGCAGGCGACTGCTGGACCTCGGCGTCGTCGACGGCGTCGTGCCGGAGCCAGAGAGGATGACTGAGGACCACGCCGAGGCGGCGCGCCGGGTCCGCGGCGCGCTCGCGGCGTCGCTGCGCCGGCTGGCCACAGCCGAGCCCGGAGTGCTTGTCGCCTCGCGTCGCGCCCGTTTCCGGGCGTTCGGAACGGCGGAGGCTGCTGTGGGCCGCGCGGACGTCAAGGCGGGAACAGCAGAGGGGAATTGATCATGAATCGCGGAGAGTGGTCTCCGAGCCCGATCGATCCGGATTACGGGCGTGGGAAGACCGAGGCCGGTGAATCTGTGCTGCTGAACCAGGTGCGGGGCGTTGCTGAGCGGATGCTGGCAGGCGAGGACCGTCTGGTGTCCGCGTTGCGCGTGCGGGCCGGCGACGTGGCGGTGGAGATGGAGTGGCTGGAGCCCGCCGCGGTCGAGGCGGTCGGTCCCCCGAAGACCACTGTGAACGGCCAAGCCGCGGCCGCCGAACGAGGCGAGGACCCCGAGATCGAGCCGGACATCGCATATCTGACTGCGCACACGGTCGGCTGCTTCTACCGGAGTCCCTCGCCGGACGCGGCACCGTTTGTGGACGAGGGCGACTGTGTCTCTGCCGGTCAGCAGGTGGCAATCATTGAGGCGATGAAATTGAGGCTTCCGGTCGAGGTGGACAAGGATTGTCGGATCGGCGCCGTGCTGGCAGCCGACGGCGCTTCGGTCGAATTCGGAGACCGGCTGTTCGCTCTCGAGACGTCCCACCGCGACGACGAGTAAGGAGGTCACCGTGATCGCGAAGCTGCTGATCGCCAACCGAGGCGAGATCGCCCTGCGCATCGCACGAGCATGCCGGGAGCTCGGGATCCGGACCGTCGCCGTGCATTCCACGGAGGACCGAGACTCCGCAGTCGTCCGCTATGCAGACGAGGCGGTGCAGATCGGACCCGCCTCGGCCAAGCGGAGCTACCTGAACATCCCGTCGATCGTCGAGGCGGCACTGGCCACCGGTGCCCAGGCTGTACATCCCGGCTACGGGTTCCTCTCCGAAGATCCAGACTTCGCAGAGGTGGTTCGGGATAATGGTCTAATCTTCGTCGGCCCGCCGGCAGAGGTAATCGCACAGCTTGGGGACAAGACCGCGGCGCGCGGCCTGATGACCGAGGCCGACATACCAATGCTCCCAGGCAGCGTCGACCCGCTGCGATCGGCTGAGGAAGCGCTGGGCGTCGCGGACTGGATCGGCTACCCAGTGATTATCAAGGCGGCCTCGGGCGGTGGTGGCCGCGGCATGTCCGTCGTGTGGGAGGCCGACGAGTTCTCCTTGGCGTACGAGGAAACACGGGCGACCGCTCAGTCCCTGTTCGGCGACAACCGGGTGTTCGTCGAGCGTTACTTACCCACAGCACGCCACGTCGAGGTGCAAGTCCTCGCAGACTGCCACGGCAACGTCGTACACCTGGGCGAGCGTGACTGCTCAGTGCAGCGCAGGCACCAGAAACTGATCGAGGAGAGCCCAGCGCCCGAGCTGCCGGCCGAGCTGACTGCACGCATGAGTGAGGCAGCTGTGCGGGGAGCGCACGCTGTGGGATTCGTGGGGGCGGGCACGTTCGAGTTCCTGGTAACGCCGGAAGGCGATTTCGCGTTCATGGAGGTGAACACCCGGATCCAGGTTGAGCATCCGGTCACTGAGATGGTCACCGGTGTCGACCTGGTCCAGGAGCAGCTCCGGGTTGCGGCGGGGGAGCCACTGCGACTGCAGCAGTCCGACATCATGCTGCGCGGCGCCGCAATCGAGTGCCGGATCAATGTCGAGGATCCCGACCGCGGGTTCGTCCCGACGCCCGGCATTCTCACTGAATTTGAGCCGGCCGGTGGGCCGTTCGTGCGGGTCGATACGCACGGCTTCACCGGCTACAAGGTTCCAGCCTCCTACGACTCGTTGCTGGCGAAGTTGGTGGTCTGGGCGCCGACCCGGTCCGAGGCGGTGGCGCGCATGGACCGCGCGCTGAAGGAGTTCCGGGTGAACGGTCAGGGCATCCGCACAACCGCTGAGTTCCTCCGGGAGGTGCTGGCCGACCCGCTATTCGCGGTGGGGCAGCCCAGCACCGCCGTTGTCGACTTCGTGCTGCGGCGGCGCGAGGAGAAAACCTCGCGAGAACCACCGACTCCGGCAAGAACCGAGCCCCGAGAGCAGCTCAAGCGCCGGACAGAACTCAACGAAACACCAGGAGGATGACATGAGCAAGGCGCGGACGGTCCTGGTCACCGGGGCCACCAGCGGAATCGGCCTGAGCGTGGCGACGCAGCTCGCCCAGCAAGGGAACCGCGTGTTCCTCTGCTCCCGGCAGGCGGACGCGGTCGAGCTGACCCTGGACGGGCTGCGGAGCAATGGGCATGACGTTGACGGCCAGGCCTGCGACGTCAGGGACGTAGCCGACGTCAAGGCTCTGGTCGCGGCCGCAGTCGAGCGCTACGGCCCTATCGACGTCTTGGTCAACAACGTAGGGCGCAGCGGCGGAGGGGTAACCGCAGACATCGATGACGACCTGTGGTTCGACGTCATCAATACAAACCTGAACAGCGTTTTCCTGGTCACTCGCGAAGTGCTGACCAGTGGCGGTATGCGCGAGCAGTCGTCCGGTCGGATTATCAGCATCGCCTCGACGGCCGGCAAGCAGGGCGTCGTGTTGGGAGCGCCGTACTCCGCGTCAAAGCACGGAGTCGTGGGCTTCACCAAAGCACTCGGAAACGAACTAGCTAAGACCGGAATCACGGTCAACGCCGTGTGTCCCGGTTACGTCGAAACCCCGATGGCCGAGCGCGTCCGGAAAGGCTATGCCGCTGCTTATGGCAAGTCGGAGGACGAGATCCAATCGATGTTCACAGGCAAGATTCCACTTGGGCGCTATAGCACACCCGACGAGGTGGCCGGAATGGTCGGGTACCTCGCCTCGGACTCCGCGGCGTCGATCACGTCGCAGGCGATCAACGTCTGCGGTGGGCTCGGCAACTTCTGATCCCACCGCATCCCGAAGGGGGTACGACCATGTACGATAACGGACACCGTCATATCGAGCACGAGATCATGATCGAGGCGCCTGCTGCGGGGGTCTACCAACTCCTAGCCGAGGTCGAGAACTGGCCTCGCATGTTCCCACCATCTGTGCACGTCGAGTGCCTGGAACGCTCCCGCGGTTCCGAGCGGATCCAGATCTGGGCAACCGCGAACGGTGACGCGAAGACCTGGATCTCCCGCCGCGATCTGGAAGCCGACGCGCTGCGCATCGAGTTCCGCCAAGAGGCCCCGACAGCTCCGATTGCCGCGATGGGCGGCACCTGGATCGTCGAGCCTCGTGGCGATGAGTCGAGTCGGGTCCGATTGCTGCACGACTACCGCGCCCTCGACGACGATCTGGAGGCTCTAGACTGGATCGACAAAGCCGTCGACCGAAACTCGACCACGGAGCTCCACGCGCTAAAGGGCTCCGCCGAGGCGGCGTCGGGCGGGTCGGACAACTTCTTCTCGTTCACCGACTCGATACACGTCCAGGGCTGCGCCAAGGACATGTTCGACTTCATTAATGACGCTGCCGCGTGGGAGCAGAAGCTGCCACACGTGGCGCGGGTTCAGCTGGATGAGGACACACCCGGCCTGCAGGTGCTGGAGATGGACACACATAGCAACGACGGCTCAGTGCACACCACCAAGTCGATCCGGGTGACGTTCCCGCACGAGCGGATCGTCTACAAACAGATCCGGGTCCCGACGCTGATGACGCTGCATACCGGATTGTGGAAGTTTACCGAGGATACCGATGGCATCCTCGCGTCATCACGGCACGACGTGATGATCAACGAGGAGAACATCGCCTCGGTCCTCGGACCCGAGGCGGGCATGGCCGATGCCCGCGCCTACGTCCAGAAGGCCCTGAGCACGAACAGCCTGGCAACGCTGGACCACGCCAGAGATTACGCCGAGAAGCGGCGCTGAGAGCCGGGCAGTGATCGGGAGATGGAGACACCGTGGACTTCCAGGTGATCGTCGTGGGGGCAGGGCCCGTCGGCCTGTTACTCGCCGGCTTGCTACGCCGGGGCGACGTCGATGTCGTCGTCTTGGAGCATCTGGCCGAGGCGACGGGGGAATCGCGTGCATCCCAGCTCAATGCGCGCACGATGGAGGTACTCGACCAGGGCGGTCTGCTTGGGCGGCTGGGGCGGATGGACAGTGTGGACACTGGCCACTTCGGCGGCATCCCTGTGCCTGCCGGGGGGGTAGCCAGCCGTTTTCCCGGGTTCTGGAAGATGCCGCAGTTCGACCTCGAGGCTGCGCTGACTGAGTGGGTCACCGAACTCGGAGCGGACGTGCGTCGACGACACACGGTGCAGGCGCTGACCGATACGGGCGAGCGTGTACGTGTCGAGGTTGACACGCCCGGCGGACCTGTCACGCTGCACGCTGCTTGGGTCATCGGTTGCGATGGACAGGACAGCACCGTGCGCGATCTGGCCGGGATCGCCTTCCCGGGTCAGGCCGCCGAGCGCGAGTTGCTGCGCGCCGACGTGGACGATATCGCGATTGCAGACCGCCATTTCGAGCGGCATGAGAACGGATTGGCGATCGCCCACCGGCGCTCGGACGGTGTGACTCGGGTGATGTTCCATGAGTTCGGCAGGCCGCCTGTCGAACGGACCGGACCGCCGTCATTCGACGAGATCGTCGACGGCTGGCGACGAGTCACAAGTGAGGACATCGGGGCCGGCCGGCCGCTATGGACTGACGCGTTCGACGACGCGAGCCGCCAGGCCCGACAATACCGCCGCGGACGGGTGCTGCTAGCCGGGGACGCCGCACACCGCCAGATTCCGGCTGCGGGTCAGGCCCTGAATCTGGGGCTACAAGACGCGGACAATCTGGGCTGGAAGCTTACTGCCGTCGTGCGCGGCGAAGCCGGTGACGAGCTGCTCGATACCTACCACACGGAGCGACACTCCGTCGGTGCCGACGTCATGGACAACGTGCGAGCGCAGACCCTGCTGTTACTCGGAGGTGAGGAAACAGACAGCCTCCGTACCGTGATCGGGGAGATCGCCACCCTGCCCGAGGGGCAGGATCAGTTGGCGGCCGTGATCAGCGGGCTGGACGTCCGCTACAGCGACTCCAGCGACGCCAAGACAGCGCGGGCCACGTCTCACCCACTGGTCGGGATGCGGCTGCCGGACATCGAGGTGCCGACAACGAGGGGCTTGGTCAGCGGAATCGACGTACTGCGCCGCGGCCACGGCCTGTTGCTAGACCTAGCCGGGGCGGTTCCGCCCGACCGGATCCGAGGCTGGGCGGAGCGCGTCGAGCACGTGGCAGCCGCCGGACGAGTCGACGCGCTGGGCCCCGAGCTGGCCTCCGTACTGGTGCGTCCTGACGGTCACGTTGCGTGGATTTCACTCATCGACGACGTCGCCGCGGGCCTTGAGGAGGCCCTGCGACGCTGGTTTGGACGCCACCGGGACGAACTGACCACCATCACGGGCGTCGCCACCCGCAGCGCCCCAGCAGAGAAAGGAATCTACATGGGCACGCTGGAGGGCAAATCCGCCCTGGTCACCGGATCGAGCCGGGGAATCGGGCGAGCGATTGCCGAGCGGTTGGGCCGCGAGGGCGCGCTCGTCGTCGTGCACTACTCGTCGGACGCTGATGCGGCCGATCAGGCGGTTAAGTCGATTGTCTCGGCCGGAGGGCGCGCGTTCGCCGTGCAGGCCGAGTTCGGCGTCGCCGATGACGTCAATACGTTACACCGCAAGCTCGAGGCCGGCTTGCGTGAGCAGCATGGCTCGGTGTCGCTAGACATCTTGGTGAACAACGCCGGCATCATGGGCAGCGTCAATCCAGAGGACATCACTCCTGAGCAATTCGACAGACTCGTCGCAGTTAACGCAAAAGCCCCGCTCTTCTTAGTCCAGCGGCTATTGCCACTTATCCCGGAGGGTGGCCGCATCGTCAATATTTCTTCTGGGTTGACTCGCTTCGCGAACCCGAGCGAGATCGCCTACGCGATGACTAAGGGCGCAATCGAACAAGTCACGCTACACTACGCCCGACACCTAGGACCGCGCAATATCACTGTAAACAGTGTCGGACCTGGTGTCACCAAGAACGGCAACCCCGTGTTCGACGTCCCGGAGGCGCGCGAACAGATCGCACAGCTGTCCGCGTTTAGCCGTATCGGCGAGCCCGCGGATGTCGGTGACATCGTTGCGTTCGTCTGCTCGCCGGATGCGCGCTGGATGACCGGCACGTTCGTCGATGCGAGCGGTGGCGCACTGCTCGGCTGACCGCGACCATCGGCTCTAAACCACCGGTCCACCTGAGATCTGGGGTGTCGGCTAGTGCCAGCCGTGTCGAGGCGGACCAGGATCGGGTGCCCGTGGCGGTAAGCGTCCGGAGTTTGAGTCAGCGCCTGATCGAGGACGTCGATGTGGTCGGCGGCGGTGCTCACCCCGGCATTGCCCCGTCGCGGTGTCGCGGTGTCGCGGTGTCGCGGCGAGGAACTCGCCGGTATTGGCGCAGAACGCCAGCATCAGGGGGTAGCCGAGACGGTCCCTTGAACGTCAGCGCGGTCTGCTCCTTCTCGCTGTGACAGACCGCGATCGTCGCGTCCACGTCGATCACCAGACCCTCGCCGAGGCCCCGTCTGGTCACCCATGAGATCGGCACCGCCCGGCCGTGTTGTTCGGCGTGCTGAGCCTAGACCGCTTCCCGAGCTGCGCCTCGTGCTGCGCGACCGCGGCCAAGTCGCGGTCCTCGAGGCGATGAGCAGCCGCCATACCGCGGAGTTCGAGGCCACCGCACCGAACATCGCCTGCTAGATAGTCAGCCAGGACGGCGATCTCGGAAATTGCGGTGTCTCCGTCGGGCCCGCGTCCAGGGAGGTGGACCGCCGTCGACAAGTGCGACTGCGACGTTGCCTCGGCCCTGGCCTCGAATCGTGGCGGATCTGCGGGCGCCGCAACCCGGCCGACACCTGCGGCACCTCGCGGATCAGCATCGTGCGGTCCGCGAGGTCAGCCAACAGCCGGGAACCGACATGAGACGCCACCCCGTCCCGTCGGCGGACACGATGCTCTTCGGGCGGGTCGATGTAGCCTGCGCTTGGAAAGCCACTCTCTGACCGGGCGAACAGAACCTTCAGCAAGTTCTGTCCTAGCTGGTCGTGGGGCACGTTCTGCTTCCAGGGCCGCGGTAACGCTCCAAGATCATTAAGGGCCGGGGCTAGCGGCTGGCAAGGCGGGACCCTACGGGAGCGCAAGGTTTCGGGTGCACGGTTACAGGGGCTAGTTGAATGTGTCCTGCTCGCGCCTTCACCCCAAAACACTTGCCTTCAACATATGTTGAAGGCACAAGGTAGGAGGTGTGATTTCGCTGCAACCGAGTGATCCCGACCCGGCACCAACAGAACCTGAGCGCCGCCTGTCCTTGCCGCGGGCGTTGGCGCCGTTCCGGCATTCGAACTACCGGCGCCTGGCGCTTGCGTTGGTGTTCACGAGCTTCACAACCGGGCTTTGGATCGTGGCAGTGGTGTGGGAGGTCATCAGCCTCGGCGGCGGCCCGACGCAGGTCTCGTTGGTCGCGACCGCGAACGCTCTCGGGCTGATCCTGCCCGCTGTCCTTGGGGGGGTGGTGGCCGACCGGGTGCCACAGAAGTGGATCCTGGTCTGTGTCGCAGCCGTTCAGGTGTCCGGGTTAGCTCTCGTGGCTGTGCTGGCAGCACTACAGGTCAACTCCGTCGTGCTGATGGCCGTGGTCTCGCTGGTGATGGGCATGAGCATGGCGTTCTACTTCCCCGCCTATTCGGCCTGGTTGCCCGCGCTGGTCCCCGCCGGTGACCTCCAGGCGGTCAATGGCTTCGAGGGCATGGCGCGCCAAGCGATCGGTCAGGCTGCCGGCCCTGCCGCGGCCGGGGCTGTGATCGCGATGGTGAGTCCAGCCGCGGCGATCGGCCTGGCCGCGGGGATGTCGATGCTGGGGCTGCTGGCTTTGACACGGGTCCCGAGTACTCCGGTGCGCCGCGAGCCGACGTTCCAGGACGATGTCTCTGCCGCCGGCGCGGTCGGCACCGCCCTGCGTGACGTCCGCGAGGGTTTCACCTACATGGTCGGCACCCCGTGGCTGTTGGCGACGCTGCTGTTCGCCTCGGTGATGGCGTTGATGCTGATGGGCCCGCTGGAGGTCCTGTTGCCGTTCCTGATCAAGGACGAACTCAGTGGCGGACCGGGTGACCATGCGATCGTGCTGAGCGCTTTCGGGATCGGCTCGGCCGCCGGCTCTCTGCTGATGGCCTCCCTGCCGACACCACGGCGCTACCTCACGACAGTGAACCTCATGTGGGGCACCGCGATGATCCCGCTTGCAGCGATGGTGTTCACCACAGCCGTATGGCAGACGATGATCGCCGCGTTCATCCTCGGCGTGCTCTTCGCCAGCCCGATGGTCATCTGGGGAACCGTGCTGCAACGCCGCGTCCCACCCCACCTGCTGGGCCGGGTCTCCTCACTGGACTTCTTCGTCACTAACAGCTTCATGCCGGTCTCGATGGCCCTGGCCGGCCCCGCGTCCCAAGCCGTCGGACTACACATGACTTTCCTGATTGCAGGACTGGTCCCCGTGCTCGTCGCGGCCATCGCCATCGTCGTTGCTCGTCTGCCCGCCGACGAAATTGCCCACCCCCTCACCGACGCTCCCGACGACGCCGTATAACGCTGCCACGCGGTAGAAGCCGTTGGCGACCGAACTGCCGTCAGCGCCGTGCCTCGAGCCTGGCCCCAACCTCCTCGAAGCTCGCATCCGAGGTCAGCAGTTCCAAATGCGACGTCAACTCGGTCATGCGGGCCTGTGCTTCGGCCACGAGATGGTCGGCGACCCGGCTCCAGTCCTCGCATGTAGGAGCTGCCGGCATGTCCGCGAACAACTCAGCGACCTCGCGTACAGTCAACCCGAGGCGCTGAGCAAGCTTGGCGATCTGGATTCGGGGCACTGCAGAGTCATCGAAGCGACGCTGGTTGCTCGGCGTGCGGACGGCATTGATCACGCCATGCTCCTCATAGAACCGGACGGCGGACGGCGCCACACCGCTGCCGGCGGCGACATCGCCCACAGTGAATCCTTCGACGGCCCCGAGCTCGCGCTGCGAGTTGATCACTGTCATGCCTCTACGCTACTGAACGCGCCACTTGACTTCAACGTATGTTGAACCGGCACCGTGATCTGCATGACGAACAAGGCCCATGTCGGCAGCGGAACTGCCCCTCCTCTGACGTCGACCACACCACAGGAGCCGAGCCGCGTAGCGGTAGTTTCGGCCAGCGCCCGCGCCCAGCGGGTGAACCCGGCCGTAACTGCCTGGGTGGTTGAGGCGATCGAGCACCTGGATGGCTTCGAGATCGACCTCATCGACCTCGCACACGCCGCTCTGCCTGACGACAGCTTACTCAATCCAGGCGGTGAGCCGAAAACGGAGCTAGCCGATCGAATCGGTGCGGCCACAGCTTTCGTGTTCGTCACCCCCGAGTACAACGCCTCCTACCCCGCGACCTTGAAACGCCTCATCGACTGGCACTATGCGGAATGGCAGCTCAAACCGGTCCTCTTGGTCGGCTACGGTCTCCACGGCGGCCACGCCGCAATTGAACATCTACGCGGAGTCATGGCCGAACTCAACGCCATCACCACTCGACGCGTTATCGGCTTGCCCACACCCTGGCAGCAGTTTGACGAGGAGGGCCGATTCACGCCCGATGCCGACGTAACAAAGGCGCTACACACCGCGCTTGGTGAACTCCACTGGTGGACCGAGGCCCTCACCAGCGCAAGAACAAGTCGACCATTTCCCGGGTGACTCGACGCCGTGCGGACAGGCTGCCAGCTCATGGATTCTCATCAGTAGCTGAGGATCCACTACAGCCTGATTGGACAGCGGAAGGCGGCTGTCATCAAGATTCAACCCATGCAAATCAGCGCAGGAGAATCAGGGACGACAGCTGGCCCAGTCGACAATACCGGCTTCCATGTCCGAAGGAACGCCAATCCGAAATCCGATCCCGCGCACGGTCCGGATCCATTCACGACTGCCGAGTTTACGCCGGAGGGAGTTCACGTGCGTGTCGATCGTACGACTGTTCGATGGAGTCCAGCGGTCGCCCCACACTTCAGCCATCAGTCGTTCGCGGGTAACTACTCCATTAGGCTCAGAGGCCAGCAAGTACAGAAGCTCAAATTCCTTCCGGGTCAACGGTATATCTCTTCTACCCAGTCTGACCTCGAACGCCGCAGGATCGATATTCAGCGAACCACTGGACATAGATGGTCGAACTGCATCGAAGCGCCGCTCCCTACGGAACACCGCTTCGATCCTAGCCAGCAACTCCGGGAAGCCATAGGGCTTCACGATGTAGTCGTCGGATCCAGCCTGTAGACCAAGAACCCGATCCGCCTCAGAAGTTCGACAAGAAACAACGATGATGTAGACGTCGCTGGTATCTCGAATTCGGCGGCACACCTGAGTCCCGTCGACGTCCGGGAGGTCCATCTCCATCAGGACGAGCTGAGCCCAACCTGAGGAGCTTAATGCGGCACCTCCGTCGGGAACGGCGCGCGTCTCATGCCCATATCGACGAAGCCTATCGACCAATGTTGCAACTGCCCTCTCGTCTGGATCTACGACGAGTATCCGCACGATCATCCTCCCCCGAACCGGTCAATTCATCCACAGTAGCCTGGTTCAGACGAAACGGGCAATGATCGACTTCTTATGATCCACTTCCTGGCCCGCGTACCAAGATGTGGGTGGTCGCGACAATTCTGCCTCTCCACGAGTCCGTGTGGATCTTCAGGGACCGAGTTCGCATGGATGTTGCACCGCCGTGTCCCGCCAGCTACCTCAATCTCTCTGTGTTGCTCTCAGGTCAGACTGTGGCGAGTGGCGGGAACTCGGACGAGCAGGAGCCAGGCTGCACTGAGTATGTGAGACCGGTCACCGAGGACGGTGGAGGAGGTGATCGTCCTCCGGCCCTGCCCACGCGGCGTGGTTGGAGCTGTCTCCGGCTGGCATGTTCACAGACGTACTGTCGGTCGTTGGCTGTCCAAGCAGGCCAGAAGACACCGTGCTTCAACGCTTACGTGGTTGCCGTACCGCAGGAAGTTTGAGAGCTGCTCTACAGTCATCCACTGAAACTCCTCCGGAACATCGTCGACGGCAATTTCCTCACCCGCGTCGACGACTACGTACCGGTTCTCTGCGCCAAAGAACCGACCGCCCTCCTCCGAGTGAACAACGTCCACGATACGGCGGTCCGCGCCGAGCTCTTCGACCAGGTCGAGGTAGCGGGGTTTTTCGGCGACATGGTTCGCCAACGTACACCGTACGGTTGGGGCCAGCTCCACAACATCGTGGGTTCCAGCCTGGGTGCCAGCGTGGACCAGAAGGTGGAAACGCCCGCGTACGTGCCGACCAACAAACGCGACGACACCAAGTCCGGTCGGGGCCAGCATTGGCTGTGCCCAACTGGCCACCTCGCGACTACTAGCTCGCACGCTCACGCCGAAAATTGAAAAGTAGAGTCCATCGACGTGGATGATCTCGTCGTCGTTCTGCTGCCAGTATTCCATGCACTTGAGCGGAACGAGCCTTCGGTTAAGCGTGTGCCGTGCTTTCATCTCAGTGAGCCAGCTAAGCAGCTCGCGTGTGCTGGATCGGCCTTCGCCATCGACCATTCTGCCGACACCAAGAAGCGGCAAGCCGGAAAGAACTGTTCGCGTGTCCATGTTCACGAGATTCCTATGCTCCAACAGCCGATGGACTACGTCCAAGCTAACCCAGCAGAAATCCTCCCCAGTCGACACTGGTTGGTCGATCTCGACAATCATGTTTCGATTGCGTTTGTCTAAGAACCAGGACCCCTGCTCGGATTGCAGGCTGTCGAACACGACCCTGCCCGGACGACCGTTCTGGAAGTGGGCAAGATACGGCACCGGATTACCGCGATGCACGCGCGTGTAGTTGCTGCGCGTAGCCTGTACCGTCGGTGATAGCTGAAGTAGATTAACGTTTCCAGGCTCCATCTTTGCCTGTAAGAGACAATACACCTTGCCGCTAACCACGGTCACCAGTATTCCGAGAATGCCGATCTCTGGCTGTAGAATAATCGGCTGACTCCAACTAGCTACTCGTGTGTTATCCGACTCCACGGACAAGCCGCGCACAGAGTAGAAACGCCCCGTGTGATGAGTGATATCACCCGACTCGGGGTCAACTTGCCACCCGTCGGTCTCAGCCAGTGGAACTCGCTCAACTTCGTAGGCATTGGCCCTCTTCCGTTCAGCGAACCATGTAAGAAACTCTCCTACGTCGTCGAACATCACTTGCCACCCAATGTTGTAGGTGCTACAGCGGCAGGTGCCCACCAATTACGATGATCGGTGTACCATCGTACAGTTGCCGCTAACCCATCTTCCAATGATGTGCGCGGCAAATATCCGAGCTCGGTGCGAATCTTCGAGTCGTCGATCGCGTAGCGACGGTCGTGCCCGGGCCGGTCCGGTACCCGGCGCACCCGCGACCAGTCCATCCCGACTACGTCGAGCAGTCGCCTAGTGAGTTCGATATTGCTGAGAGAGGTCCCGCCGCCAATATTATATATCTCGCCGGAACAGCCGCCTTCAACGACCAGGCGCAGAGCAGCGCAGTGATCGTCCACGTGCAACCAGTCCCGCATGTTACCACCGTCGCCGTAGAGAGGGATGTAATCTCCTTCCAACAGGGCAGTCACGAACCGGGGAATGACCTTCTCCGGGTGTTGGTAAGGCCCGTAGTTGTTAGAGCAACGCGTTATGCAAACCGGCAGCCCGTACGTACGGTGGAATGCGCGCGCAAGCATATCCGATGACGCCTTGGATGCTGAGTAGGGTGAGTTCGGATTCAAGCTATCAGTCTCGACTGACGTACCGGTATCTATGCTGCCGTAGACTTCATCAGTGGAAACATGAACGAATCGCTCTACGTCCTTCTCGAGCGCGACCTGCATCAACGTGAATGTGCCGCCGACGTTAGTCGTTACGAAGTCGTCGCCTGCGGCGATGGACCTGTCGACGTGTGATTCGGCCGCGAAGTGCACGACGACGTCGACGTCTGCCATTGCCTTACGCACAGTGTCGCGGTGCCGGATGTCTCCGAGCACGAATTCCAGCCGTGGGTCGCTTGCCACTGGGTCCAGGTTGGCCTGGTTGCCCGCGTACGTCAGCGCGTCGAGCACTCGTACCTGCAGCGGACTATCCTGGAGGAGCAATGATCGGATGTAGTGTGAGCCGATGAACCCGGCTCCGCCTGTAACTAGAACTCGCATCGCCTAGCTCCTCAATTCACAGTTCGCAACGACGACGGCTGAGGTGCGGCAACTTCCATCAGATAGCGGCCGTAGTCCGACGAGGCCAGTTTCTCACCGAGCCGATAGCAGGCCTCGCGATCGATGAAACCCATCTGCATCGCGACCTCCTCTACGCAGGAGATCCGCACGCCCTGACGCTTTTCAAGCACCTGGACGTACTGGCTCGCGTCAGTCAGCGAGTCGTGCGTGCCAGTGTCGAGCCAGGAGAATCCGCGGCCGAGGTCAACCAGTCGTGCTCGGCCTTGTTCCACGTAGGCCATGTTGACGTCTGTGATCTCCAGCTCGCCACGCGTCGACGGCTGGATCGACCGAGCAATCTCGACGACGTCGTTGTCGTATAGGTACAATCCGGTCACAGCTAAGTTAGATTTGGGGGAGGCTGGCTTCTCTTCGATCGAGAGAATCCGCCCGCTAGCATCACACTCCGCTACGCCGTACCGTTGTGGATCATGGACTCCGTAGCCGAAGAGCGCACACCCATCGAGCTCGGCGACGGTTCGGCGTAGGATTCCTCCGAAGTTGGAGCCGTGAAATATGTTATCACCTAGAACAAGTGCTACTGATTCAGATTTGATATGATCAGCGCCGATTAGGAAAGCGTCAGGCAGCCCCCGCGGCTCGTCTTGAATGGCGTAGCTCAAGGTGAGACCGAGGTGCGCTCCATCTCCGAGCAATGTGCGGAAGCAATCAAGGGACTGCGGTGTCGAAATAATCAGTATCTCCCGTATGCCCGCAACCATCAGCACCGACAACGGGTAGTAAACCATCGGCTTGTCGTAGACTGGGAGTAACTGTTTCGAAACGGTTAGCGTTGCGGGCTGCAGGCGCGTGCCATTTCCGCCGGCTAGGATTATTCCCTTCATGTATGGCGTCCTCACGTGTCTTCACGCATCATGGTGATTTGAATATAGGTGCTGGACCATACGCTCGAGCCACATTGGATCTTCGGCGACCTTTCCGATCGCATTGTTGATGGCAGTGTTCCCTCAGTGCGGCCTGCTGGCTGAGGATAGTTTGACCAGGTTCGAGGTTCAGGACGCAAGGGTTCAAGCTGATCTTATACAGATGTTCCTTAGTTTTGCGTCAACCTACCGTAAAGAGACGCAGTCGGCTCCTCGCCATCGGAGCGCATGCTAGCAACTCGTCAAGTTTAGGACGAACATGAAAGCAATCCTACAGAGATAGTTAAAACTGCCGCTAGCAAGTGGATCGAGCGTAGCCTTTATTGGTACCGTTACTCGGGTGACGATCTGGCCAGTGCTGTGCAGACTGAGCGGCCTCAAGGAGAGCAGATGAAGAGCACCGCTATTCAGAGCTGTCGAATCTGCGGCAATACTGATCTGAATACGATCCTGGATCTGGGAAAGCAGGCGCTGACAGGGATTTTCCCGCGCAGCCGGAATGAGCCAGAAATCGCCGGGCCGCTCGAACTTATCAAGTGCTCACCACCTGGCTGCGGGCTGGTTCAGCTTCGACACGATGCCGACCTCGAATTGATGTACGGGGAGCGCTATGGCTACCGTTCAAGCATTCGGCCGTTCATGATCAATCATTTGGCCGATAAGGTTGAGCAGGTCACCTCGATGGTCACTCTCGATGCCGGTGACGTGGTTCTCGACATCGGCAGTAACGATGCAACGCTCCTTCATGCATACCGAGGGTCCGATCTGCAGCTGGTTGGGTGTGATCCCTCTGCTGAGAAGTTTCGAGATCGCTATCCGAGTGGAAGCGAGCTCATCGTGGACTTTTTCTCGGCCGCGGCCTACCGCGATCGCATGGGCGACCGGAGTGCGCGCATCGTTACTTCTATCGCTTGTTTCTACGACCTACAAGATCCGACTCAGTTTATGCGAGACGTTCGCTCGATCTTGGCCGAGGACGGCATCTGGATGATTGAGCATAACTATCTGAGGACGATGCTCGAAGCCAACTGTTACGATAATATCTGTCACGAGCATCTCGAATTTTACGCATTTGCACAGATTGAACTCATGGCTTCGATGGCCGGGCTAAAGGTTCTCTCCTCGGAGGTTACGGATGTGTATGGCGGTAGCCTCTGTACCGTGCTAGCTAAGGACACCAGTACCCGTTCGGTGGATGACGCGGGATTGCAGCGGCTACGTGACCTAGAGACGGAAGCCGTTCTGGACTCGATGGCCCCATTCGAAGCGTTTGCCGGGCGGATCAAGCGACACCGGGACGAGCTAAGGGAGTTTCTGGACGCCTCCGCGGCGGCAGGAAAGCTGACGCTCGGTTATGGTGCATCGACTAAGGGTAACGTCCTGCTGCAGTACTGCGAGATTACCGAGCAGGATCTGCCGTGCATCGGTGAGGTGAGCGCTGAGAAGAGTGGCTGTCTGACGCCTGGGAGCCGAATCCCGATCGTGTCGGAGGAAGCGGCGAAAGCGCACAATCCTGATCAGCTGTTGGTCCTGCCGTGGGTCTACCGCGATGGCTTCATCGAACGAGAGCAAGATTTCCTGGCCAACGGCGGGAAGTTGGTTTTCCCTCTCCCCGAACTCGACTCCGTTTGATCTGGGCCTCTGGACGATGCGTTGCAGCGGCGCCGCCCGCGCGACATGGGCCACCGAGATCCCCGTGCCGCTGGCCGCGGGCCCGCTCAGCATCAACAGCACCGCATCCGAGCGGTGGTCCCAACGTGTGCGCCGTGACTGGACCGACTATCTCACCGACCGCGCCGAGTCGTCCCGCGACGCCCGGAGTTGAGAGTGCGCGGCCAGGTCTTCCGAGGCACTGACTGGCGCCGCGCCTGTGCCCACGACCGGCTACTGTGGGCGTCGTCACCAAAAGCGACTCCCAGGTTTCATGAGTGCCGGGGCCATAGGCAAGGATCGCCCGGTGATGATCCGACGGTTACGCATCGCGAGGTTCCGGGCGATCGAGTGGCTGGAACTTCACCCGCGGGAGTTCACCGTGCTCCTCGGTCCGAGCAACGCCGGCAAGTCCAGCCTGCTCGCGGCGCTGGATCTGCTGTTTCATCCCGGGCTGGGGCGTCGCCGTCCGCTGTCCGAGCTCGACTTCTATCGCCGTGCCCCGGAGCCCGGATTCGAGATCGAGGCCGTATTCGGGAATCTGCCGCCAGACCTGGTCGCCGACACCGTCGAACACCTCGAGGGTTGGTCGAGCGCGACCCGCGAGGTGCACCCGGGACCGGACGGCCCAGGCATCGAGCAGGTGCTGCGCGTCCGGCTGCGGGGCGATGCCGAGCTGGAGTTGGCCTACTCCTTTGCCAAGGACGAGTCGGATGATGCCCGCTTCCCGGCGCGGCTACGGCGACGGATCGGGTGGGTCTACGACGGACGCGCCCAGGACCCGTCCCGCGAGTTCGCGTTTTACCAGGGCAGCGTCCTGGACCGGCTCCTCGATGGGGTGGACATCGACGGGCCGGTCGACGACCTGCGCGCCGCGCTCGGACAGGGGGCCGAACAGATCAACGGGGCCGAAGCCCTTCGCTCGGTTCTCGATGGCCTGGGCACAGATCTGCGCGCCATGGGCCTGCTCGAGGAACAGCAGTCCCCTACGTTCGAGGCCGGTCCGGTCTCGCGACGCGAGCTACTTCAGGCGTTGCGACTGGCCTTCCCCGGGCCCGGCGACATCGCGATCCCCGTGGAGCGGCAGGGCCTGGGGGCACAACGGATGCTGCTGGTCGCGACCATCCTGCGGCTCTCAGCCGGTAAGCACGGGTCGTTGATCGCCGCGTTCGACGAACCGGAACAGGCCCTCGAGCCGGTGCGCCAGGCCCAGCTCGTGCAGATGCTGCGCCCGATCGTCGCCAACGGTGGACAGCTGTTCCTGTCCACCCACTCCCCGGAAATCGTGCGCGGGTTCCAACTCGATGACCTCGTGCTCATGCCGAGCCCGCACCAGGTGCGGCCCCTCGCCGATCTAGAGGTGCCGGCCAAGCGGCACTACGAGCGTTGGCTGGACGGGGGCGTGGTCCGAGGCCTGTTCGCGCCAGTTCCGCTCCTGGTGGAAGGGGTCAGCGACGGCCCGGTGCTCGCGACGTTCTGGCATGCGCTCGCCGCCGCCGGCGAGGTACCACCGATGGCCAACCTGGGGGTGGAGCTGATCGACTGCGCGGGTGCCGAGCTGCAGCCGCCCATGGCCAATCTGCTCGCACATGCCGGGAGGGACGTCGTGGTCTGGGTCGAGCAGGATCGGCCCGAGACCCTGCGACGCCTCCGCGAGGAGGGCCACTATGCGGCCCTGCTACTGCACGACCCGGCGACTGAGGCACGGAATCTCGAGCGCTCGCTGGCCGGGCGGGTGCCGTTGCCCGCCCTCGCCACTGCCCTCGAAGCCCTGGCCGAGGACCGCACAGCCAGCTGGGACGACCAGCGCCAGCACCTGCTGGGGCACCTCTCGCACCTGCCGGAAGACATCCGGCAACCGGCCAAGTCCGCGACCGACGTAGGCGGGTTGCTCGCGGCGCTGCCGGAGCCGACCGCGCGTGAGCTGGTCGCCGTGGTGCTGGCCGCTGGCCCGTCGAAGAACCAGCATCCGCCGTTCGAAATTAAGGGCGCTCGCCAGAGCCGACTCGTGGCCGAAACCATCCTCGCGACCTCCGGTGTCCCTGCGGCCTACCGTCGCGGGATCCGGAAGCTCGTGGCCTGGCTACAGGCCGACGACCAGCCACGCTTCGCCGAGCTGCTCATGGGCGAGGCACCGCAACCACCGCCGGCCGAGTGCAGCGACGCCACGGGAACGCCGTGACTGTCATGACCGGGCGCCGCGCCGACCCCGAGCACGACGCCGTCTGCGCGAGCTCGGCCGTGCATCGAGTCGTCGTCGCACCCCCCGGAACCGGGAAGACCCACCTCGCCGTACGTCTGGCTGGCGAGCTCACGGCGACGCTGCCACTGCCTCCGGTCCCCGACACCACCATCGGAGCCCGGGTCCTGCTGCTGACCTTCTCCAACCAGGCCCGCAGCCAGCTCGACCGCGAAGCCGCGCGCCAACTCGACCCGCTGGCTCGACGCCGTGTCCTCGTATCCAACTATCACTCCCTATTCTGGGGCGCGGTACGCGCGCACCGCCGCGCACTGGGCCTTCCACCGCGTCTACAGATCGTCAGCACCCGACGGCGCGCCGCGGCCCTCGCCGTGGCCGCTCCCGCCGCCATGGAAGCGCTCAAGCGACGCAAGGTTCCGCTCGACGGGCTGGCCGAGCACCGCTACCCCGCCTTCCAAGACGGCCGGACCCCCCCACCAGAGGAACTCGACGTCCTGCTGAAAGGCATCGCCGTCGAGCATCGCGCTGGCCGGCTCGTTTTCGACGACCTTGGTGCGCTGTTCTGGCAGCTGCTCGAGGAGTTTCCCGCACTCGCTGAGGGCTACCTCGCGCGCTTCCCCGTCGTCGTCGCCGACGAGCACCAGGACGCCTCAGCCCTGCAGGACGCCGTGATCCGGCGCCTGGCCGCGCAGACCAAGGTGATTCGCGCCGATCCGATGCAGCTCATCCATGGTTTCCGCGGCGTGTCCGGGGACGGGCTGTGGTGTCGGTCGGTGGACGACCTGACGTGTCGTTGGCCCGGACGGGATCATGACACAGCTGCCGGGACGGCGGACAGCGCTCGGTCCTTGAGCCGGTAGCTGGGCCCGTTGATGGCGACGACGTCGCAGTGGTGCAGGAGCCGGTCGAGGATCGCGGTGGCGATGACCTCGTCGGTGAACACCTGGCCCCATTCGGAGAAGGTCTTGTTGCTGGTGAGGATGATCGAGCCGCGTTCGTAGCGGCGGCTGATCAGCTGAAACACCATGTTCGCTGCGGCCCGGTCGCAGGGCAGGTAACCGACCTCGTCGAGGACGAGCACCGAGGGCCGTAGGTAGGTCTGGAGCTTGCGGGCGAACCGGCCGGCGGCTTCGGCGGCTCGCAGTTGGCGGACGCAGTCATCGAGGCTGGTGTAGTAGATCGAGTGCCCGGCCTGGCAGGCGGCGACGGCGAGCGCGACGGCGATGTGGGTCTTCCCGGTGCCGGGCGGCCCGAGCAGGGCAATGTTGCCGCGGGCCTCGACGAACGCCAGAGCGGCGAGATCGCGGATCTTGCGGACGTCGAGATCAGGCTGGAAGGCGAAGTCGAACTCGTCGAGGGTCTTGTGGTGGGGCAGCCCGGACAGCTTGAGCGCGGTGCGGAACCGGCGTCCTTCGCGCAGGCCGAGTTCCTCACCGAGGACGGTGTCGATGAACTCGCGGTAACCCATGGAGTCGGCCTCGGCGCGTCCGACGAGCAGTTCGAGGTTCTCGGCCAGGTGCGGCAGCCCGAGACGGGTGGCGTGCGCGGTGATCCTGCCGGTGATCAGCTCACTCATGCCGCACCCACCAACGACTCGTTCTCGGCGCCGGCCGCAGCGGCGGGGTCAGGTGGTGGCGCCAGCCCGGCGAGCCGGTCGTAATAGGCCAGCGGACGTCGGGCGACCATGACCTTGAGTGCTGCCTGCGACTCACCGAACACCATCGACGCCGACGCCGACGCCGACGCCGACGCCGATGTCGACGCCGAAGGGAATGTCGGGTCGTCCTGGAGTTGTTGGGCGGCAACAGGTTCTTCGTCTGTGACGGTGAGGGTGGTGGCGCGGGTGTGGCCGTCAGGGAGCTCGGCCCAGTGTGCGGGGTCGACGATCATCTGTCCGCGGACGGCCGCGAGCCGATGCCTGGCCAGGAGCATCGGGGTCCGGTCGGGGCTGTCGACGGGCAGCCGCCAGATCTCCACGTGCTCGACCCCGACCCGGACCTCGACCCGCTGCCCGGCCTTCGTCACGCGCCTGTCGGCGGCTCTCGCGGCGACCGAGTAGGAAGATCCGGCGAAGGAGATCAACGCGTCCCGCCCGACGCGGCGCAGGTGGGTCTCGGTGACCGCATATCCGAACTGCGGCAACGGCCCCAAGGCGTCGTGATCACGGGCGGCGCGAACACCGATCACCTCGCCGTGGGTGCGGTGGACCTGCCCGCGCCGGATCGGCACCCAGGCGGCGAACGCCGCATCGAGCTCCGCCAGCGATGTGAACCTCCGCCCGGACAGGACGTGGTCTCGCCCGATCGCGACCTGACGTTCGACCCGGCCCTTCCCGGTGGGACGGTAGGCGGCGAGCACGTCGATGGCGAACCCGTAGTGCTCAGCGAACGACGCCGCCTGCGGATGGAGTGGGACCGCACGCCCGGGCGCGACATGGCGGCGGACCACGGTCTTGGTCCGGTCGTAGACGATCGTGGCCGGGACACCGCCGAAGTGCGCGAACGCCCGGCGATGGCAGTCGAAGAACGTGGCCAGATCCTGGCTGGTGACAAAGCAGATGAACGGGTCCCGCGAGTAGGACAACGTCATGTGGAACGAGTAGACCTTCCGTCCCTGCCCGGCCCCGGCCAGCAGCGTTCCTTCGTCGCCCCAGTCGACCTGGGCTTGGGCGCCCGCGACGACCTCGAACCGGCGGTGCAGCCCCGGCGGGCGCCCCTGGGCGTCGGACTCGAGCTCGATCCGTGCCCTCGCCCGGGCGCAGTAGACCTTGACCCGCTGGTAGTGCCCGGTGAAGCCGTAGTCGGCAACCAACCGCTCATGGATCACCGTGGCCAGCAGGCGCGGATCATCGGCGAGCCAGGCATCGATCACGTCAGTGAACGGGTCCACCAGCCTGGGCACCGTCCCCGCCCGCGAGCTCGCCCGCGGCGGTGCCATCGGGGCTCCCGGCGAGAGATACTTCTTCGCCGTCCTCCAGTCACAGCCCGCTTGAGCTGCGATTTCCTTCCACGACGCCCCAGCCGCGCGCAGCGGGGCGAACCTCCTGATATCCATCCATGCCTCCACAGGCAGGATCACGGGTGACCACCCTCCGGGTTTCGTCTGCTTGGCGGCTGACAAGCCCGGAGGGTGGTCCCTCCCTGAGCCGATCTTGGATCCGACGCGCCGGACCAACGACAGATCAGCTCGTACCTACAGCGACATCAGAGCCCGTACGCGGACACACGGCTTCTGCCGCACCGGCGCAACCCGGAGGAGCTGCTGGAGAACTTCGCGACGCGCCCGCTGCTCGACGGCGGAGCGGCCGAGGCCGCCGCAGACCGGTGGACACCCGTCACCGGCACCCTCGGCCTGCTGCTCACCACCATGGCGTGTCCAGCATCAGTGGAGCACTGCGCAGGCGCCAGACTGATCCTGCTCGACCTCTACCTCCACACGGAGGTGCGGGTTCGTCTACGCCGACGCCGGGTTCGCTGGACGCCTCCTCGACTGGGCGAACACGATCTTGCGCACCACCGTCGAGGTCGTCCGCAAACCGCCTGAACAGCGCAGATTCGCCAGCCTCCCGCGACGGTGAGTGGTCGAGCGGGTCCTAGCCCGACTCACCGCACACCGCCGCCTGGCCCGAGACTACGAAGTGACACCCCGCCATGACCGAGGCCATGATCCGATGGATGGCGATCAACACCATCACCCGACGCATTGCCTGCGGCGAACTTACCCGACGCAAGCAGGAGTACGTGCTCACACCCGAGAGTTGATCTTCTCAACACGCTATCTAAGTGAGCACTGCCGCGACTTGCCGCACCTGGGCAAGAAACCGTCAAGTGGACGCGGCAGGTCGCCGAGCGGCATACCCACGAGCGACGTGAGGTGCCCGGCATGCAAAGGTGCGTCATGCGCGTTGTCGACTACGCACTCGAGGGCCGGGATGATCGTTTGCTAGCGTGGATGCGAGAGGAACTGCCAACTGCGACGTCGATTCTACTTCGCACCGGCTTCTTCACCTCGGCTGGACTGGCGAGCGTCAGAATAGACCTGCAGGCGTTGCTGGACCGCGGCGGGCGGATTGAAGTTCTGCTGGGCGGGAGTCCACTGCAGTACGAGATCCCGGCCTTGCGCTCCATCCTCGCCTTGGCGCAGGACTTCCCGATGCAGGTCCAGACGTCCATGGTGATGGCGCCGGACTTCCAGAACGCGAAGTCCTACGTTCTTGAGCACGATGACGGGCACCGATCAGCGTGGGTGGGTTCGGCGAATCTGACTGCGGGCGGGCTGGGATCAAACTTCGAGACGGCAGTGACGTTCGACTCACGGGAAGACGACGAGGAGCCCATTAACCGCCTCCGTGAAGCGCACGATCATATAGTTGGTGCGCCGACAACTCGGGCGTTGGACGAGCGACTGCTGCGGCAGATGCAGTTCGGTGCACAAGTGTCGCGCTTCGGTAACGGCCGCACTGATGTCGAACTTCCGGAGGAGCTGCTAGATCTGTTACAACCCACGATGGACAAGATCGATGCCGTCGCCTCGGTCGGCCCCGCTGTTGCGGACCTGAGTACGGGACTGACCGATCTCGACGTCACGCTTGGCGCGTTGATCCCGGGCTCGTTCACCGTGATCGCGTCACGACCGGGGGCAGGGCGGACGTCGTTGGCACTGACGATACTGAGGGATGTCGCGATCCGCGGGAGAGTCCCGGCAGCCCTTTTTACCTCCGAGATGTTCAAGGTGGACGTCGTTCAGCGGGTGCTGTCCGCAGAGGTGCGGATCCGAATTAGCGATATGCGTTCGGGCCGTATGTCCGAGGCTGAGTGGATGCGCATGGCCGACACGATAAACAGGATCGCGGATAGCCCGATGTTTATCGAGACGGGAGCCTCGCCGGACCTTGACGCGCTGTCACGTGCAGTGATTCAGTCTGTGGACCAACAGAACCTACGTCTCATCGTTATCGATCCGATGAGCGCTATCGTGGCGAGATCGTTTGCGAACAACAGAGAACGAGAATCGACTGAAGTTGGTCGACGACTAAAGGCATTGGCGATGGAGCTGGGCGTGGCGATCGTGGGCTGCGCGGATCTCGGACGATCTGTGCATTATCGGACTGACAAACGCCCCCTGCTGAGTGACCTGGGCGAGTCGGACGCACTCGCGCACGCCGCCGACGCAGTAGTGCTGTTGGATCGACCCGACCAGGAAGAGCCCGATCATCCCAGAGTCGGTGAGGCTGACCTGATCATCGCGAAGAACCGGCATGGCCCGAACAGTACGGTGACCGTTGCCCACCAGCTGCATTACTCGCGATTCACGACGCTGGACGGATCAGTAGGGTTTCCCTGATCGACTCTCTAGTGTCGCGTAAACAATGTTCATTGACCGGTCGGTCGCCAGTGAGCGTTTTCCATCCTGGGTGAAGCTGGTCGCGGGCCTGCGGCGTGGCGTAGCTGAGATGGGTAGAGCTCAGTGCTGGTGGGCCGGACGTTGCTGGAGCCGACGCTGAAGGTCCACTCCACGTTGCCGACCGAGTCGTCCTTCACCACGACGTGGTCCAGGATCTGGTCCCAGGTGCCATCCGCGGTCCAGATCCGCAGGCGCTCGTGGGCAGTCTTCCACGGCCCGTATCGCTCGCACAGGTCCCGCCGCGGCGCCCCGGTGCGCAGCTTCCACAGGATCGTGTTGAGCACTTGGCGGTGATCGCGCCACCGTCGTCCCCGGCCGCTGTTGGCCGGCAGCAGCGGTTCGCTCTGCGCCCAAGCCCTGTCGGTCAACTCGCCCCTACCGACCATCCGATGATCATCCCGGCAGGCCCCTCAGATCATCTGCAGGACGCCCCTAGACCTGCCCCGACCGGCGGTCTCGGCCCGCGCTCTCCCAGGGCCGGGCCGCCCGATGTGCGGGTCAGGCCGTCCGGGACGGCGACGCAACGCGTTGCGCGCCACCGCCAGCTGCTGCGCGACTACGACCGCGTGCAGCGCCCCGAGGCATGAAACTCCTGCGCAGGTCTGGCCGGCTCCGATGCCGTCGCCGCCCACCGCGGTCGGATCCCTACCGCGGTGTGAACGGCACCGATAACCTCGACACCCCAGGATGGGCGGCGCTGGGCATCGAGGACCGCGGGGACCCGCCACTGACGCAGCCGCAGCTCGTCTAACAGATCTAGGCGGCACGGCAGACCATCAACCGAACCGACCTGTTCCGGACAAGGAAGTTCCTTGCGCCAACCCACCTCGCCTGACGGCGGCCGTCCGGGCCTCGGGGACGAGGGCTGGTCTCAGGCCCGGCCGCTACCGCGGGCCTCAACGAAGCGTCGCAGCTTGGTGCCGACATGCAGCGCCAAACGTCCGTGCCCGTCCTGCAGCGAAATCCCGGAGAGCGACTGGATCCGCCCGAGCCGGTAGTACAGCGTCGACCGGTGGATCCGCAGGCGGGCGGCCGTCCGGGTCGCTTCGCAGCCCTCGTCGAGGTACACCTCGAGCGTCTCCGCCAGAGCAGGTCCGGACTCGTGGGCGAGCAGCTTGCGCAGTGGGCCCGGGTAGAGGGTCGGGCGGAGCTCGGCGGCGGGCAGGCGCAACAAGACGGCGAAGACCCCCAGGTCGTCCTCGTCGACCACGTCGCCTAGCGCGGACAGCACCGTCGCCGCTCGCACGGCCAGCAGAGCTCCGTCGTGGGATTCGAGCGTGGCGTCGGCCCCGACGTGGGGAGCCCCCAGGCCCGCGACGACCCGGCTCCCGCACAGTCTCGCCGCCTCCGCGACCGCCTGGTTGACCACAGAGCGGGGCTTCCCGGCCGTGGCCGCCTCGCCGGTCAGGACGAGAACCGCCCTGGTCGCCTGCACGGCAAGCAGGGGACGGGGGATCCCGTGGTCGCGGGTCGCCCGTTCCACCCCCGCGCGCAGTGCCGACTCGCACACGTCCGTCCAGTACCCGGCTTCGGGAACATCGACCGCCAGTGCGACGACGGGCGCCGCCTCCTCGACACCGAGCTCGGCACCCAGCGCCACGCGGGCGAGAGCGCGAGTGGGGGCGGCGGGTGCGACCAGGTCCCGGACGAGCTCCTCCCGCCGTTGCCCGCCATGTTCGTGCAGCACGAGCCGTCGGTACATCAGCAGCCCGACCTCGGCGGCAGCGGCGGTGGCGAGCTCGATCTCCCACTCCGCCACGCCGTCGTCGATCAGGAACAGGTGCCCGAAGGAGATGCCGTGCGCCCGGGCCGGGCAGACCACGCGGGCTTTGAACGCGAAGTCGGGATTCGCCGGAGTCCGGCCCGGCGCATGCCAGTCGTAAATGCCGTGGGAGCGGAAGTGCGCCATGACCCGCGGGTCGGACTCCCGCCGGATGAGCGCGTGGACGCGCATGTCGTCCTCGTCGCCGAAGTGCCGGCTGACAGTGACGAGCCTGCCCCGGCTGTCGTCGACCGCGACCGACCGGCCCAGCCGGGCTGCGAGCACATCGACGACCTGCTGGAGGCCGTCGGCCACCGCCCCGGTGGACAGGTCCCGGTCACCCGCACCCGGGGCCGGCGGGGCGCTCATCGGCGGGCGGGTCCGCGGGTGGCGCCCGCGAGATCGGTGGTCATGTGAGGTCCCGGGGTCACGTCGGCGTGTCGTCGGTCGCACGACCGAAAGTATTCCGCGCCCGTAGCCCGGTCAATCACCACGGACGGCTTGCTCGACCACGACATGGTGGTGGAGAAACATCAGGCCGGAGGCTTGCATCCGACACCGTGTCGGAACGGGACCCGTCGAGTTCGAACGGTTGTCGGAAGCCCCAACCGCGGCGTCGCTGACACCGTCGTCGGTACGCGCCGCCGGTCACGCGGAGCGTTGCCGCACGGTCGCGGCACGGCACCCGATCCCGGAGTCCCGATGTCCCACAATGTGCTCGAAGATGCGCCTTTGTCCCGTTTCCACAAGAAGCTCGCGCTGTTCTCCTCGGGCGGCCCGTTCCTCGACGGCTACGTGCTGTCAATCATCGGCGTCGCCCTCGTCCAGGCGTCGCCGGCGCTGGGCCTCACCCCATCCGAGGAAGGCCTGGTCGGCGCCGCGGCATTGATCGGCATCTTCCTGGGGGCGTTCCTCGGCGGGTGGCTGACCGACATCTTCGGGCGGCACCTGCTCTTCACGATCGACCTCATCGCGATCATCGTCTTCTCGGCCCTGCAGTTCTTCGTCACCGACGCGTTCTGGCTTATTGCCATGAGGCTGCTCGTCGGCGTCGCGGTCGGCGCCGACTACCCGATCGCGACATCTCTGCTAGCGGAGTTCTCTCCGCGGCGATACCGCGGGCCCCTGCTGGGTGCCTTCGTCACCATGTGGTTTGTCGGTGCGGCCGCGGCCTACCTGGTCGGCGAGCTGCTGCTGTCCTACGAGGACGGCTGGCGCTGGATGCTGGCCAGTGCCGCCCTCCCGGGCCTGATCATCGTCCTCTGCCGGATCGGCACGCCGGAGTCGCCGCGGTGGCTGCTGAGGAAGGGCCGCGCCGAGGAGGCCACAGCCGTCATGCAGAAAATCTTCGGACCGCAGGCCTCGGTCGACGATATCGAGCCCGAGGTGCAGGAGAACCTCCGGGTCGGCGCGCTCCTTCGGGCCGGTTATGGCAAGCGCATGCTGTTCATCACCCTGTTCTGGACCTGTTCGATCGTCCCGTTGTTCGCCATCTACGCGTTCGGGCCGAAGATCCTCGGGGCACTGAGTCTGGAGGAAGGCACGGACACGATTGGTGCAGCAGTCATCACCGTGATGTTCATGGTCGGCTGCGTCGTCTCGCTGCTGCTGGTGAACCGAATGGGGCGCCGGTCGCTGATCATCCATAGCTTCCTCTGGGCCGGTGTGGCTATGCTGCTGCTCGGCATCTTCCCGAACGCGCCCACCCTGGTCGTCATGGGCCTGTTCGTTGCCTACGCTGTCTTCATCGGCGGGTCCCAGATTCTGCAGTGGATCTACCCGAACGAGCTGTTCCCGACCGAGATCCGGGGCTCCGCGGTCGGTCTAGCCTCCTCGCTCTCGCGCATCGGAGCCGCCGTCGGGACCTTCCTCGTACCGCTCTCGCTGTCGGGTCTCGGAATCGCTCCGACGATGATCATCGGCGCGGTGATCACGCTGCTCGGGATGGTCGTGTCCTGGCTCTGGGCGCCCGAGACCCGTGGTCTGGGCTTGGGCGAGGCGGCGTCGCTCGGCCCCGCGGACGCACAACTAGCGTCCTCTGCCGCCCCCGCGTCCGACGGCCCGTCCTGACCTCCCGGGTAGGACCTGCCCCGGGCCGGGCCCATCCCTCACCCATCGGTCCACATCGCGACCCCGTCCCGCCGGTGACAGCACACGAGGAGTACGACATGAAGGACGTAGTTATCGTCGGAGCCGGGTTGTCCGGCCTGTCGGCGGCATGGCGCCTGCGCCACTGGGATGGCCTGGTGCTCGAGTCCGGTGACCGGGTCGGCGGGCGGATCCGGTCAGAGAAGCGTGGGCCGTACTTCCTCAACTGGGGTGGGCACGTCTTCGCCGGGGCGAACACTTCGACCGCGGCCCTGCTGGGCGAGACAGGTATCGGCTCGGTGAGGGTACCGGGGTCACTCAAGGGCCTGGCGATGAACGGCAAGCTCCTGCTCAAGGGACGGGTCGAGACCTATCCGGTGCGCATCCCCATGCCGTTGGCTTCGCGGGTCGCCCTGATCCGGACCGGTGCGAAGGTGGGCCTGGACGTCCTGCGCTACGCGCGCGCGGTCGCCGTTCGCCCCGGTGAGAGCGCTCGCGCCCGGCAGGAGCGCATCTACGCCTTCGAGAACAACCGCTCCTTCGCCGAGTACACCGGCGCGCTGCCTGAGGACGCCGAAGCACTATTCCGGCCGACTGTCACGCGTTCGGCCGCCGACCCGAACGAGTTGGCCGCCGGTGCGGGCATCGGCTACTTCAGCCTGGTCTGGAACATCGGGCAAGGCCTGGACCGCAGCATCTCCGGTGGCCCATCGGTGCTAACCGAGACCATTGCGGCGTCGATGCGCGACCGGGTCCGGCTCGGCGCCGAGGTCCGGGAGGTCGTGCACCGCCGGAGCTCCGTCGTCGTGCGCTACACCCGCGATGGCGTCGACCACGAGGCCGAGGCCCGCACCGTCGTCCTCGCCACACCGGCGCCGATCGCGCACCGCGTCGGTGTGGACCTGCCGGAGGACGTTCGCGAGGCGCTGTCGAAGATCGTCTACGGACCGTACGTCAGCGCCGCGTTCCTGACCAACGAGACCGGTCCCCGCCCCTGGGACGGCGCCTACGGTATCGCGAGCCCCAAACGGTCATTCAATGTCGCCCTCAACATGGGCAACATCGTCCGCGGCGCCGAGACCACCCAGCGTCGGCCCGGAGGCAGCCTCATGACCTTCTCCCCCGCCAGCCTGGCCCGCACGCTCATCGACCGTCCCGACGACGAGATCCTCGACCTATACACCCGCGACCTCGACCAGGTCCTGCCCGGCTCCGCGGACATCATCTCCGAAGCACACGTCCAGCGTTGGCCCACCGGCGCCCCGTACTGCTTCCCCGGCCGCGGGGCGCTACAGCCGACCCTCACCCGACCCACCGAGCGCGTTTTCCTGGCCGGCGACTACCTCGGGACGCTCTACACCGAGACCGCCGTCTCCTCCGGCTTCACCGCCGCGCAGGACGCCGCCGGCGTGCTCGCCACCGATCACCAGACCCGCGGCAGAGAACTCGAGGGGACGCCCGCCATCGCCCCCGCCCTCGCGTCCTGAACCCAGCCACCTGCATTCCACCGACCGTCAGGAGACACGACATGACCCAGGACCTGCAGGGCGTCCTTACCGCGCTGGCCACCCCCTTCGACGTCGGCGGCGACGTCGACGTCCCAGCGCTGAGGTTCCTCGTCGACCGCTCGATCGACGGTGGCGTTGACGGGCTCGTGGCCTGCGGTTCCACCGGTGAGTTCGCTGCGCTGAGCACCGACGAGCGCAGGCTCGTCGTCGACACCGTCGTGGAACACACCGCCGGTCGGGTGCCCGTGGTCGCCCAGACCGGCGCCTCCAGCACCGCGGAGGCGATTCGGCTGACGAACGAGGCCCGAGCCTCCGGCGCCGACGTCGCCATGCTCGTCACGCCCTACTACGAGCCGCTCACCCTGCCCGAGACCGTCAACTACGTCCGCGAGGTCACCGGACTCGTGGACCTGCCGATCATGCTCTACAACATTCCCTCGGCTACCGGGGTCAACCTCGATCCGGACACCGTCGGCGGACTCGCTCGCGAGATCGACACCATCCGCTACGTCAAGGACTCCAGCGCGAACATGGAGCAGGCGCTGCAGCTCATCCATCACCACGCCGACCACGTCGCCACCTTCGTCGGCTGGGATAGCCTGATCCACGCGTCGCTGATGGAGGGTGCGGCCGGCGTCCTCGCTGGGGCTGCGAACGTCGTGCCGACCGAGATCGTCGCGGTCTACCGGGCTGTGCGGGACGGTGACCACGCCCGAGCCCTCACCGCATGGAAGCACGTGTACCCGGTGATCGACGCACTCATCTCGGTCCCGTTCATGCCCGCGATCAAGAGCGCGATGGCCTCGCTGGGGCACCCCATCGGGTCACCCCGGCGGCCCGTCGCCGACCTCGCTCCTGAACACGCACGCCGCATCGAGAAGCTCCTCTACGCGCTCTGACCGGCAACGGTTGGCCGAGCACTCGCCGCATGGGCTCGACAGGGTTGCAGAAAGACCGAGAAGGACACCGACCGTCTCGCCGCGGTCTGGAAACCGCTGCCCGCCATCGCCGACCACGCTGTACCCGGCCAGACGGTTGGTGACGGGTGGCCGACGGCGTGGCTACTTGAACGGGGAAGGCCCTTCGGGCGAGGTGGGAGGTGCCTGAAGCCGTCCATCTCGCCACGAGGACACCGCCACCGTGCACGCTAACGCTCGCTTGACCCTGCGAGGGGCGTCGGCTGCTCGCCGCACGAGTCCGCGACCATGGCCGTCCGCAGTCCCACGTCGCCCGCGAGCTCGGGGTCTCCCGTCAGTGCGTCTCCCGCTGGATCACCCGCTACGACCGGGAAGGAGATCCCGGTCTGCGCGACCGGTCCTCCCGCCCACACCAGAGCCCGACCCGTCACAGCGCCGAACAGCGCCGGGTGGCGTCCCCCCGGTTGGTGTAAGTCGCTCGCGAGGGTCTCTGCAGGTCAGATCATGCCGTGATGAGTTCAGGTCCGGCCAGCTCTGCGGCGGCATTCGGGACGAGTAGGGCCATGGTGGCCTCGCCGAGATAGCGGCGGTCACCGGCCTGCCACTCGTCGTGGGCCTCGACCAGGACTGCACCGGCCAGGCGCAGGAGGGCGTCTGGGTTGGGGAACACCCCGACGACGTCGGTGCGGCGTTTTGACCTCCTTGTTCAGCCGTTCCAGCGGGTTGGTCGACCAGATCTTCTTCCAGTGCGCGGGCGGGAAATCAGCGAAGGCCAGCAGATCGGGTGCGGCGTCCCGCAGGATCGTTTCGACCTTCGCTGATTGACGGCCGAGCATGCCGGCGATCACCTCGAGCTGGTCACGGACCATGTCAGCCTTGGGCTGGGCGAAGATCGTGCGGATCGCGGCGGCGACCATCTCGGCGTTGCCTTTAGGGACCTGGGCCAGGACGAAGCGCTGCGAAGTGCACCCGGCAGACTCCCACTGTCAACCTGCGAGCTGTTCGATCTTCTGAACCAGTGCAGCATCAGGTGGCCGCGCGGCTTGGTCGCCGGCGGCTGGAGAAGGGCGCTGCTCAGCCCGCTGTGAGTGCGGCCTGGGCGGTGGTGTGGCGTTGCGGGTCGTAGGAGGTGTGAGTGCTCCAGCAGGTCCAGAGCACGCGCATCCAGCGGGCGGCGAGGCCACGAAGTGCGCGGTGGTAGTGCTGGCCGCGCTGGTCACGAGCCTCGCGGAACGCCGCCTTGGCCCAGGGGGCTTCCTTCACCGAGTTGTAGGCCCACCACATCGCTGCCTCGCGCAGGATCGTGTTGGCCGCGTAGCGGAATCGGACCTTGCGCGAGCGGCCGGAGGCGCAGGTGACCGGAGCCAGCCCGGACTCGGCCAGCAGCGTCGCCGGTGTCGGGAACCGGGTGCGGTCCTCACCGATCTCGGCGAGGAGCGTGCCGGTGAGGACCGGCCCGACGCCGGGGAAGCCAGCGAAGATCGGCGTGTCGGGGTGCTCGGCGACCGCGGCGGCGATGGCGTCGTCGTACTCGGCGAGCTGGGTGTTGAGCAGCTGCAGCAGCTGGGCGAAGGACCGGGCTGAGTAGGACTTGCCGGCGACGGTCCCGGTCGAGGCGGTGAGCAGGTTCTCGCGCAACCGCTCGGCCAGGACCTGCGCGGAGACTCGGCCGGTGTAGTGATGGCGGGTCAGGAACCCGCTCATGCGGGTGGCCTTGATCCGTGACGCCGCGGCCGGGGTCGGGTAGTCCAGGACGAAGTGCAGGGTGATCTGGCGGTCGACCGAGGAGAACAGCCGCGCGGGCGCGGGGTGGTAGGCCTCGAGGATCGCCCGCAGCTGAGATTCGGTGGCCTGCTGGGTCTGCTGGAGACGATCTCGGTCGCGGGTCAGCGCTCGGATCTCGGCTAGCAGCGGCGAGGGGACACTCAGAGCTCGCCAGCGATGGTGCTCGGGGCGCAGGGTGTCGGCCAGGACGAACGCGTCGAGCCGGTCGTCCTTGACCGCGGCGACTCGGTAGCGTTCCCGCGCCCGGGCGGCGATGCGGGGCGAGACCGGGAAGACGGTGTGGTCCCGGGACTGGAGGTGCTCGACGAGCACGCCCTCAGCCCGCTCGACGGCGATGGGCAGGACCGTGCCGTGCGCGGTGAGCGCGGTGTCGAGCTCAGTGAGCCCGGCGACGTTATGGGTGACGCGCTGCTGGGTCAGCTGCGTCCCAGTGGTGTCGAGGACGCAGAGTTGGTGCTCGCTGCCGCCCCAGTCGATGCCGGTGAACGCGGGCCAGCCTGGTGGGTGGTGGTTGGACAAGAGGAGCTCCTTCGGAGGACAGATCCACTCCGGGCCGATCCCCTTCGGACGCTCATCCAGGTGCTCGTGGCACGACTCCCACTGGCCGATCGAGGAACGACCACCACCGGGAGGGACCAGTCTGCCGCTGGACCTCGAGGGTCACGCTGCCAAGGTCCTCTTCCGGTGGTGGAGGTGGACCAGCGGGAACCTCCCGCCGCTGCCGATGTTGACGGATGAGCGTTGCCAGGCCGTCCCGAGCAGCACCGCGGAAATGGCCTGCTTGAGCCCGGTGTGGGCATCGGAGATCACCAGTTGCACCCCGCCGAGACCGCGGGCTTTGAGGCTGCGCAGGAATGCGGTCGCGGAACGCCCCGTCCTCGCTGTCGCCGACGGCGAACCCGAGGACCTCGCGCCAGCCATCGGCGCGGACGCCGGTGGCGATCACCACCGCCTGGGACACGACCCGGTGGTTCACCCGGGCTTTGCAGTAGGTCGCGTCGAGGAACACGTAGGGGAAGCGCTGCTCGGCCAGTGACCGGTCCCGGAACGCCCCGACTTCGGTGTCGAGATCGGCGCAGATCCGTGAGACCTCGGACTTGCCAGATCCCGGAGTCGGCGCCGAGGGCCTTGACCAGGTCGACCTTCCTCGTCGAGACGCCGTGCAGGTAGGCCTCCATCACCACCGCGAACAGCGCCTGGTCGACCCGGCGTCGGCGCCCGAGCAGCGACGGGAAGAAGCTTCCGGTGCGCAGCTTCGGGATCCGCAGCTCCAGGTCGCCGGCAGTGGTCGACAACGTGCGGGTGCGGTGCCCGTTGCGTTGAGCAGTACGGGCATCGCTGCGCTCGTGCAGCGCGGCACCGATGGTGTCGGTGAGCTCGGCTTCGATCAATGCTCGGTAGATCGTCTCCGCGGCGGTGCGGACACGGTCACCGACATCGGCGACCTTGAGCGCTTCGAGGACTTCGAGCAGGGCAGACTGGTCCAGGGCCATCGCGTGGCACCTTTCTCTCCGTGATCCTTGGCGGGTTCACGCAGAGACTCACGCGGTGGCCCCTCCACCGTGCTCAGCCACGCCGGACGGGCCCGCTACTTCCACCACCAGCGGGGACGCCACCCAGCGCCGACACTGACCAGGCGGTCCTGGCCGCGCGACGTGAGCTGCGCTGTGGCCCGGCCGCGATCGCAGCTACCACCGCCAGTCGCGGCATGCTCGAAATCACGGATCCTGGCCCGCCACGGCGCGGCCCGGCTGGCGGCCTGTAACCCCATCACCGACGCCGAGCACACAACGCGACCTGGGCATCTCGGAACAGACCTCGGACGGTCCAATTGTGGGTGTCTCGTCGACCGATCCGAGATCGCGCGTCCGATAATCCGTCGCTTCCGTCCCCCACCGCCGCGACTGTGGTGCGGACAGGTCACGTTCCTTGGTCCTCCGTGACCCCAAGGCCTTGCTGGTGCAGCTACTCGTCGCTGGGGAGCGGACGAGTAGCCGCCCGGGGCCGGGGTCGTCTTCGAGCAACGACCCCGACCCACCACGTGCGGGCCACCCGATCGGTCATCCGTCCGTCGGTGCCCCGGCTCTGCTGTAGCCCACAGCGAAACCGGGTGCTGGGGAGCGGTGCATCTATCCGTAGTCGCCCCGGCGCGCTCAGTCAGCACATGGCCGGGACACATCGGATGAGCGTGTGTCTCAGAGCGGCGAGTACCTCCGCACCACCGAGCCCACCACCGCGTGTCGGCGGCCGTTCAAACTCTGTCGGTGGACAGCAGCGACCTACACTCTCACCGAGGCTCCAGCGCTGTCGCCGACACCGCCTGTCGACGACCGTCCGCCCGGACCCACCCAATCAAGAGTGCCGGATTCCCTGGAGGGCATGAATCGTCCGCCTCTGCGGTCGCCTGGCCATCGGTTCTCACCCACCGGAGTGAGCGGTCTGTCTGATCGACGATACAACTGGCGTTGATGGTGACCAGGTGGTGTCGGGGACGACACGTTCCCGAAGGCAATCGCGAAGACGTTCAGGGCGGGCTCATGCGACCAATATCGTGGAAGGTGTTGCGAACCAGATGCAGCACACACCCCTGCACCAGCGGCTGCGATTGTGTACCTATTTGCACCAGGAGCCCGCAGTTGCCGCCCGCAGAGCGCTCACAGCTCGAAACCCGCCGGGAACGGATCGGAGGGGTCGAGCATGTACTGCGCGGTGCCGGTGACCCAAGCGCGTCCGGTGAACGTGGGCAGTACAGCGGGTCGCCCGCCGACGTCGGTAGCGCCCACGAGGCGCCCGGTGAACGACGTCCCGATGATCGACTCGTTGACGATGTCAGTGTGCAGCTCCAGCTCACCGCGTGCGTGCAACTGTGCCATTCGCGCACTCGTTCCGGTCCCGCCCGGCGACCGGTCGACCCAGCCGGGATGGATCGCTAGCGCATGGCGGGAGTGCTGTGCGGTGGCCCCGGGAGCGGCGAGGTAGACGTGATGGCACGCGGAGATCTCGGGTTGCTCCGGGTGCTGAGGTCGGGCCTGCTCGTTGATCGCCGCCATGACAGACAGACTGGCGTCGAGCATCTGTTGCTTTGCCTTTCGCTCGAACGGCACGCCGAGCGCCTCAAGGTCGACGATCGCGTAGAAGTTGCCGCCATAGGCGATGTCGACCTCGATCCGTCCGACGCCCTCGACGTCAATCTGCCGGCCGATGTCGTGGGCGTAGGAGGCGACATTCGCGATCGTCACCCCCTCGGCCCGCCCATCCTGGACCCGGACCTCGGCCACGACCAGGCCGACCGGGGCGTCGAGGCGCACCGTGGTGACCGGCTCGGTCACGGGCACCATACCCGTCTCCACCAGGACGGTCGCCGTCGCGATCGTGCCGGCACCACACATCGGCAGCGCGCCGGTGACCTCGATGAACAACACCCCCCAGTCAGCGTCGGGGCGGGTGGACGGTTGCAGGATGACCCCGGACATCGCCCCGTGTCCCCGCGGCTCGCACATGAGCAGGGTGCGCAGGTCGTCAGAATTCTCGACGAACCATCGTCGACGCTCTGCCATGGTCGCACCGGGCAGCGCACCCACTCCCCCGGTCACGACACGTACGGCCAGCCCCTCGGCGTGCGACTCGACGGTGTGCAGTACGCGGCCCGTCCTCATCGGTCTGCGGTCCCGAATTCCGTCCCGCCCGTGACGGACGCAGGTTCCAGCGCCGCCAGCAACCGCGCGATCCGCTCCGCGTGCTCCGAGGTGAGCTCGGCGGTCGGGCGCCGCGGCGCCCCGATCGGATGCCCCAGCGAGGCCAGCGCACTCTTGATCGCCGGCAGGAACGGGACCGAGATCAACGCGTCGATCACGGGGTAGATCCGGTTCCACTCGGCCAACGCCGCGGCGGCATCGCCCGACCGCACCGCACGGTAGACGGCGACGATCTCGGCCGGCACGACGTTCGCCGCCCCGGCCAGCACCCCAGCGGCGCCCTCGACCAGCGAGGCGTGAATGAGGCTGTCCCAGCCGACGAACGTCGCGACGTGGTCACCGTGGTGGTGGATCAGCTGGAGCGCCTGTTCCATGTTCGCACTCGAGTCCTTGACGTAACGGACGTTGTCGAGCTCGCGGGAGAGCGTGCCCACGGTGTCCGGGCCGAGGTTGACCCCGGTCGCCGGCGGGATGTTGTAGAGCATCACCGGCAGTTCGACGGCACCGGCGACCTCGCGCAGGTAGGCGGTCGTCTCCTCGAGAGAGAGCGGCTCGTAGTAGGGCGTCACGAGCATGGCGACGTCGGCACCGGAGGCCTTGGCCTGGTGGGAGAGCCGAACGGCCTCCGCGGTGCTGGTCGCCCCTGTCTGTGCGACGACCGGCACCCGGCCCGCGGTGTGCTCGACGACGGTGTCCACCACGAGCCTGCGCTCGTCGGTGCTCAACGCAGCGAACTCGCCGGTGGAGCCACAGGCCACCACCCCGTCGACTCCCCCCTCGATCGAGCGGTCGACCAGGAATCGGAGCCGGTCGACGTCGACGCGCTCATCGGCAGTGAAGGGGGTGGCCAGCGCGGTCAGCACGCCGCGCAGCTCGATGGTCATCGATGTCTCCGTTCGGTCGGTCGGCGCGGGCCCACTCGGCTCACACCGGTCACGGCGTCGCCGGGACGTCGACCGCGTCGCGATCCCGTCCCGTGTTCACGAGAGTCTCGCGGCCGAGGAGCAGCCCGCAGACTGTGACACTGAGGAGCACCACCATCAGCACCACGACCAACCACCACTGCCCGGACCAGGCAAACAGCGCGGTCGCGGCCAGGGGCGCGAGCCCACCGCCGACGATTGTCCCGGCCTCACGGGCGATGGCGAACCCGGACATCCGGAACTCGGCGTCGAACAGCTCGGCGAACCAGGTCGCCTGTGCGGACTGCATCATCGGGTAGACAACCCCCACCCCCACCACGAACGCTGCAATCACCGCACCGAACGCCCCGGTCTCGGTCAGCAGGAAGAACGGTGCCATCCACGCAATCGACAGCAACGTTCCGGTGAGGTATACCGTTTTGCGGCCGTACCGGTCGGCAGCGAGTCCGCACAACGGCAGCATCAGTGCCTGCACCGCCGAGGCGACCAGCATGGCGGTCAACGCCACTGACGAGCCGAGACCCAGCGTCGTCGCAACGTAGGCGACGCCGAAGACGGGCAGCAGGTAGGCGAACGCACTCTCCCCGATCCGGGCCATCACCACGGTGAGGAAGCTGCGCGGCTGCGCGCGGAACGAGGCCAGCACGCCGGCCCGGCACGGTGCGGAACCCCGGACCTGCTCGAACTCCGCCGGCTCCTCGACTCCCCTCCGCACGAGATAGCCCACCAGCAGACAAACCGCACCCAGCAGGAACGGGACCCGCCAACCCCATGCCAGGAACTCCTCGCGGGGCAGCAGCAGGAAAAGCCCGAAGACCGCGTTGCCGAGGATGGTGGCGACGGCGAAGCCGAGCGGCGCCGCCGTCCCGGCGAGCCCGCGTCGACGCGGATCGGCGTGCTCGACAGACAGGACGACCGCACCGGCGTACTCGGCACCTGCGCCGAAACCCTGCACCAGTCGCATCAGGACCAGCAGGATCGGGGCGATGATCCCGGCCTGTTCGTAGGTCGGGAGCAGCCCGATCGCCGTCGTCGAGAGCCCCATCAGGACGAGGGTGATCACAAGAACGGACCGGCGACCGTGCCGGTCGCCGAACCGACCCAGCACGATCCCACCGAGCGGCCGAGCCAAGAAGCCAACGGCGAAGGTGCCGAGCGCGCCCAGGGTCCCGAGGATCGGGGCACCGGTCGGGAAGAACAGGACGTTGAAGACGATCGCCGCCGCGATGCCGTAGATGATGAAGTCGTACCACTCGAGGACGGTTCCCACGAAGGCGGCGAGCGAGGCCCGCCGGGCATGTGGGTGACGGGTTCCGGTGTCGACGGACATGCGCCACTCCCTTGTGATCGCGTTGTGACGTCCGCGGACACCCGGGCGCAATGTGCCGATCTCGTTGCGCAGGTACGGCAGCCGCGGCGACAACGAAGAGTAGTATGTCACACAGCACTGGTCAACGGACGGCTGCCCGGGCGACTCGCGGCAGCCCGCGACGCCGGGTCAGTGCGGGGAGTCGGCCCCACGGGGGACCGAGCGGAGCCCGCGGGTCCGTCCGATGTGGCGGCGCAACAAACCCATGACCGCGGCCGGGTCGCGGCCGGTCAGCGCGTCGACGATCGTGAGGTGCTCCCGGGCAGACTCCACCAGCTCGCCGCGTTCCTGCAGGGCAGCCAGCCCGTAGATCCGGGTGCGGGTGCGCAGGTCGGCGATGAGCTCGGTGATCCGACGGTTTCCCGCGTAGGACACCAGGCGCACGTGGAAGGTGCGGTCGGTCTCGCCGTAGCCCAGCAGGTCGCCGGCCAGCGCGGCATCGACGGTCCGGCCAGCCAACGCCCGCAGCTCCGGGAAGTCCTCCTCCGGCACCAGCGGGGTGGCCTTCGCGCAGATGGAGGGCTCGACCAGCATCCGCAGCTCAGTGATCTGGTCCAGGTCCAAGTCGTCCATGACCGTGACCCGGAAACCCTTGTTCGGCACAATCTCGACGAGCTCCTCGCGCACGAGGTCCAACATCGCCTCGCGGACGGGCGTGGCCGAGACCCCGAACCGGCTTCCTAGCGACGGGGCCGAGTACACGGTGCCCGCCTCCATCTCGCCGGCGAGGATCGCCTCACGCAGCGCGTGGGCGACGCGCTCGCGCAGGCTCACTTTCTCGACCTGCACCAGACTCGACGCCATGCAGCCGCCCTCCGTGGCTCGGTGACGACCACCATCCTAGTGCTCCGCGTTCATCGCGGTCGACGCGTGAGGCGTGACGGGTGAGCCGTCCTGGGCTCGCGAGAGCCCGCAGCCCCCGCCGTCGTTCCTTGCCCTGGAGGGCCTGGCCGAACTGCCCGCCGGCTCCGGGACAAAGGAGGGCACCGGCCATCGCGCCGAGTCGAACCCGAGCACCGCGCGCAGGATCGTACGGCGCCTCGCACGCGGTGCGACACGGTCGGTCTCCCGGTGGACGGGGCCGTGGCGGCGTCAGACGCGGGAGGAAGGGTGTCCAGGACGGATCGGACCGCGGACCGCTGCGCGGCCGCGCGGAACCGGATGGGTCAGGAGTGCACCGCGCGACGACCCGCTGAGCAGGTCCTGCCCGGGCCCACCCACCGGCGGCAGGTGATCACGGTGCGCGACATGCCATGAGCGCAACACCTCCCGGTGATCGACGCAAGCAGTCCGGCCGGATGTGAGCGTCGTTGCCCCGTCCGGTGCCGAGCGCAAACGGCCCGGAATGGGCCTGGCACCGACGCGGTTGTGGTCGCCATGAGCCCCGGTCCCGCGCCCCGCCCGCTCGACGACGGCGCCCTGTCCGAACTGCTGGGACGGCACCGGTTCGGCACGCTGGCTTCCCTGCGACGCAGCGGTCACCCGCATCTCACGACCATGCTCTACCGGTGGGACCCGGCGACGAGGACCGCGTCCATGGCTACCACCACCGACCGGGCCAAGGTGACCCAGCTGCGACGTGACCCCCGGGCCGCGCTGCACGTCCCAGGCGAGGACATCTCCTCGTTCGCGGTGGTCGAGGGCGACGCCGAGCTGTCCGCGCCCACCACCGTTGCCGGCGACGCGGTCGGCCGACAACTGCGCGCGCTGCTCAGCCCGCCCGGTGCCACCCCGGCCGAGGAACAAGCCTTCGACGAGAACATGGTCGCCGAGCAGCGGCTCGTGATCACCCTTCGGGCCTCGCGCCTGTACGGGCTCGTACTGCGCAATGGCTGAGGGCCCAGAGCCGTCAGGACAGCCGGGACAGCGGGCCGAGGACCGGCTCCAGCGCGCCCACGGCCGCAGACAGCAGCCGGCGGTCCGACCCCGCGCGGACACGCAGGTGAAGCGGTTCCGGTGTGACCGGCGGCAGGTCCGGGCACGGCGCCAGCCCCTCGGGCGGAGCGTCCCCCACACCGGCGACGAGCGCGACGCCGAGCCCGCCCCGCACCGCGTTGAGGACACCCGCGAGGTAGGCGGCCTCACCGACCACGGTGGCCGGCAGGTCGTGGTCGGCGAGCGTCTGCAGGGCGCGCCGGCGGATCGTGCACGGGCTGTCGATCACCACCAGCGGGATCGGACCGTCGGCCGGGCGGCGCCAGCCCGGCGCCGCATACCAGGTCAGCGGCAGGGCACCGACCGAGACGCTCTCGCCGTCCACGATGTCGCCGATGTACATCGCGAGGTCGAGCGCCCCGCGATCCACCGCGTCGTTGAGCCGGCTGGAGCGGTCGAGCCGGAACCGGACCGCCGTGCCCGGGAACAGCTCGCCGAGGGCGCCCATCACGCGCGGCAGCAGCTCGTCCGCGGCGTGGTCGGTCGAGCCCAGCACAATCGACTCGCGCGGATCACCGACACCGAGGCGTTCCAGGGCAGCGTCGTGCGCGGCCAAAATCCGCCGCGCCTCGCCGACGAGCGCCTCGCCCTCGGGGGTGAACCGGCTGATCCGGCCCTCCTTACGTACGAGCGGGCGGCCGACCGTCCTCTCCAGCCGACGCACGTGCTGGCTCACCGCCGACTGCGACAGCGTCAAGGCCTCGGCGGCGCGGTGGAAGCCGCCGAACTCGGCAACGGCGACGACGCTGCGCAAGGCGACGATGTCGAGGACGGCGGGCACACCGGCGACGCTACACCGACCGATCGCGTCCCGTGATCGATGGTGATGCACCTTCGTCGTTGGACACCGGGGCGCCGAACGGATGAGATGGAGGACGTGGACCTCCTGACGACCGTCGCCCGGCCCGGCCTCGTGCCCGCGCCGGACGCCGGCGCGGGCCCGCTGACCCGGCGCCGGGTGATCGACCACGGCACCGTGCACTCCGCCGGCTGTCCGCTCCGCTGATCCTCAGGCCCGACGCGCCGCCCCGCACCCCCGGCCCGCCCCGTCGCCGCCCTCTCCCCCGCGCCCCGAACCTGCCGCCGCGCCCACTGCCCTCTTCGAGAGGTGGACCCCGCATGTCCGTCACGGCTGCCGTCCCGGTCGTCGCGTCCTGGTCCGAGCCCGAGGGCATCCGCCCGCGCGGCACCGTTCTAGTCGTACCGGGGCGGGGTGAACACGCCCGCGTCTATGAGCGCTTCGCCCGGCGTATCGCCTCGGACGGCTACCGCGTGTGGGCGGTGTCCGACCCGACCGTCGACGAGGACCGCACCCGTTCCCAGATCCGCTCACTGCTCGACCGCACGCCGTCCGAAGATCCCGGCGAGGCCGGACCGCCACCGCGGGTGCTGGTCGGTTCCGACACCGGAGCGCTCTTCGCGGCCGTGCTCGCCGCCGAGGACCCGGCAGGTATCGACGGGCTCGTGCTGGCCGGGCTGACGACGGCCGATGGTCGGTTCGGCGCACCGGGCTGGGACGACGAGCTGGCCCTGCGTACCGGGTGCCCGACGCACCGCGGCCTGCTCGACCACGACCCCTCCGTGCGGCGCGGTGCGCTCGCCGGACCGCTGCCCGCGGGGTGGGCAGCTCGGGCACGGCCCGGCTCAATCACCGTGCCGGTGCTCGGCCTCCACGGCGACGCCGACACCGTCAGCCCGCTCGCCGGCGTCCGCGGCTGGTTCTCCGGCGTCGGTGACGGCGAGCTCGCGGTCGTCACCGACGGGGTCCACGACGCGCTCAACGACCGGGCCCACCGCACCGCGGCGGCCACGACCGTGCTGTTCCTGGAGCGGGTGCGCGACGGCGGCACACCGGTCACCCGCATCGAGACGACCGCTTCGTGAGCCGGGACGACGTGCTCGTCACCGCCCACGGGCTCGCGGACCTGCTGGCCGGGCCGCGGCCCCCGGTACTGCTCGACGTGCGGTGGGCCCTCGGGGATCCGCACGGCCGCGCGCACCACGCCGCGGGGCACCTGCCCGGAGCGGTGTACGTCGATCTCGACACCGAGCTCGCCGGGCACACCGGCGACCCCGCCGACGGGCGTCACCCCCTCCCGACCCCCGGCGACCTGCAGGCCGCCGCACGGCGCTGGGGGGTCCGGTCGGACCGCGCCGTCGTCGTCCACGACGACTCGGGCGGACTGGCCGCGGCCCGGGCATGGTGGCTCCTGCGCTGGGGCGGCCACCAGGACGTCCGCCTGCTCGACGGAGGTCTGGGCGCCTGGCGGGCCGCCGGCGGGCCGCTGGAGACCGGTCCCGGCACCGTGCCCGACGCCGGCGACGTGGAGCTGACCGGCGGCGGACTGCCGGTGCTCGACGCCGACGACGCCGCCCGGCTCGCCCGCACCGGGATCCTGCTCGACGCCCGCGCCGGGCAGCGCTACCGCGGTGAGACGGAGCCGGTCGACCCGCGGGCCGGGCACGTCCCGGGCGCGATCAGCGCGCCGACCGTCGACAACCTCGACGACAAGCACCGGTTCCGCCCGACCGCCGAGCTCCGGGACCGGTTCGTGGCACTTGGTGCCGGCCGGGAGCCGGTCGGCGTCTACTGCGGATCGGGCGTCACCGCCGCGCACGAGATCGCCGCACTCGCGGTAGCCGGATTCACCGCGGCGCTGTTCCCCGGGTCCTGGTCGGCCTGGTCGGCGGACCCCGCGCGCCCGGTCGCCAGCGGCGCCGGTCCGGGCCAGCGATGAGCCCCCTACCGGGCCACCCCGCCCCCCGACCGGCAGCCGGCCGGCGCCCGCGGCTGACGCGGCGTCGGGTGATCGATCACGGCGTCGTCCACTCCGCAGGCTGTCGGGCAGCCCGCTGACCCCGCCGAGCCGCCCCGGCGCGTCCCGGTCCGCAGCCGCCCGACCCACCGCGACCGCGGCGGTGATCCCGGCCGTGCACACCGCGCCCCACCGGGGACCGTCCGTGCCGCCGTCCCGAGTCACACCGGAGGACCCCGCCCGTGACCACCACGCTGCCCACCCCATCCCTGCTGCCCGGCTGGACGACCGCACCCGAGGTCCGTGCCACGCACCGCACCGACCGGTCGGGCTTCGACCTCGGGGACGGCCCGGACGCCGTCGTGTTCGCCGTGTCCGTCGACGACGTTGTCGCCGTGCTCGCGCACGCGCACTCCACCGGAGGGTCGGTCGTAGTGCGCGGCGCGGGTACCGGCCTGTCGGGCGGGGCGGTGGCGGGGCCGGGGAGCACCGTGCTGGACCTGACCCACCTGGACCGCATCCGGGAGATCTCACCCACCGACGAGCTCGCCGTCGTCGAGGCCGGTGTGGTGACCGCCGACCTCGACGCCGCCGCGGCACGGCACGGCCTGCGCTACGCCCCCGACCCGGCGAGCCTGGCGTGGTCGACGATCGGCGGCAACATCGCCACCAACGCCGGCGGTCTGCGGTGTGCCAAGTACGGCGTCACCCGGGACTCGGTGCTCGGGCTCGACGTCGTCCTGGCCGACGGCCGCCGCATCTCCACCGGTCGCCGGACTGTGAAGGGTGTCGCCGGGTACGACCTCACCGGCCTGCTCGTCGGGTCGGAGGGCACGCTGGGCGTCGTCGTGGGTGCCACCGTGCGGCTCCGCCCAGCCCCGGTGCGCACCGCCACTCTCGCCGCATGGTTCGACGGGTTCGATGCCGCGGCCGAGGCGGCCGCCGCGATCACCGCAGCCCGGCTGCAGCCCGCCGTCGCCGAGCTGCTCGACGCGTCCTGCCTGGCAGCGATTGCCGCGGTGCCCGGCGCGACGGAGCCGCACGGGCGGGCGTTCCTGCTGGTCCAGACCGACGGCTACGGCGCCGACGAGGAGATCGCTGCCGTTCGTGACGTCGTCGCCCCGCTCACCGGCCGGGTCGAGCTGGAGACCGACCCGCACCGCGCCGACACGCTGCTCGCCACCCGTCGTGCGGCGCTGCCCGCGCTGGAACGGCTGGGCCGGGTGCTGGTCGAGGACGTCGCCGTCCCGCGGTCCAGGCTGCCCGAGGCCGTGGCGGAAATCGGTGCGATCGCCGACCGCAGCGGGATCCGCATCGCCACGATGGCCCACGCCGGTGACGGCAACCTGCATCCCGTCCTCGTCCTGGAACCCGGCCGCGACCTCGACGACCACGTCTGGGACACGGCCGGGGCGGTGTTCACGACCGCGCTGCAGCTCGGCGGCACCCTCACCGGCGAGCACGGCGTCGGGCTGCTCAAGCGTCGCTGGCTGCGCGACGAGCTCGGACCCGACGCCCTGGACCTGCAACAGCAGCTGCGCACCGTGTTCGACCCGCGCGGCGTGCTCAACCCCGGCAAGGCCCTCTGACCTCTCTGACCGGTACCTCACGCCCACGGCCCGACCGCCCCGCACGACCCCGACCACCCTGCGCGAGGCCTCGACGACGCCGACGACCAGCCCGCGCCGTCCCGGCACCCCCTCCCCTGGAGGCCCCCATGTCCACACCGGACACCACCACCGTCCCGGCCACCGCCGCCCGGACCGTCGAGTTCATCAGCCTGTCCCACCTCAACCCGTCGACCGAGCTGGCGCCGGACCCCGGCCGCGGCATCGACCTCGGCTACTTCCGGCGCTACGTGCGCACGCTCGAGAAGTCCGGCTACGACTACACCCTGCTGCCCTACGGCTCGTCCACGGCGGACTCGTTCGTCGTCGCCTCCGCGGTCGGCCAGCTGACCGAACGTCTGCGCCCGATCGTCGCGGTCCGGCCCAACACGGCGTTCCCGCTGGTCGTCGCACAACAGCTGGCGACGCTGGACCAGCTCACCGAGGGCCGCGCCGTGGTACACCTCATCTCCGGGGGCAACGACGCCGAGCAGGCCCGCCAGGGCGACTACCTGACCAAGCAGCAGCGCTACGCCCGCACCTCGGAGTTCGTCGACCTGCTGCGCCGCGCCTGGACCGAGACGAGCCCGTTCGACCACCACGGCGAGTTCTACCGGTTCGACGGGTTCGGGCCCGGTTTCCGCCCGTTCGGCGACACCATCCCGATCTCCGTCGGCGGCCAGTCCGACGAGGCGTTCGAGATCGGCGGGCGCCAAGCCGACGTCTTCAGCTTCTGGGGCGAGCCGCTCGCCGAGATCCGCGCCCAGATCGAGCGGGTGCACGGCATCGCCGACGCCGCCGGCCGCCGGCGCCCCCGGATCTGGGTGACGTTCCGGCCGATCATCGACCGCACCGACGAGCTGGCGTGGCGCAAGGCCTACGACTACGCCGAGCGGATCGGGGCGACGTTCCGGGCGGGCGAGCACCGCCGGCTGCACCACGGCCCCGGCACCCCGCAGAACGTCGGCTCGCAGCGGGCACTGGCCTTCGCCGCCCGCTCCGAGGTATACGACCGTGCACTGTGGACTCGCACTGCGGCCGCCACCAACGCGGGCGGCGCCTCGACCGCGCTGGTCGGCACCCCGGAAACGGTCGCCGCCGCCATCGTCGACTACGTCGACGTGGGCGCGGACCTGGTGTCGATCCGCGGCTACGACACCCTCGCCGACGCCGCCGACTACGGCCGCCACATCCTGCCGCTGGTGCGCCAGGAGCTCGCGCACCGCGAGACCACCGGCCGGCGGGGCACCCTGCAGGCCGAGCACCCCGGAGCCCTGGCCCCCGGGTTCGACGCCGACGCGCTGGCCGGCGTCCGGTGACCGCGCCGCCGCTTACCCTCCCGGTCCCCGACCTGTCCGACGGCACGCTCGCCGCAGTCACCGCGCAGCTCTCGGCGACCGCGGAGCACCACGACCGCACCGGTGCGGTTCCGCGCGCCGGACTCGACGTCGTCCACCGTGCCGGGCTGCTGACCGCGACGGTCGCCGCGCGCCACGGTGGCCCCGGGGCGGGTGACCTCGACACGGCCCGGATCCTCGTCGCGCTCGGCGAGGGTGACCCGTCGGTGGCGCTGATCGTCGCGAACACGCTGAACGTGCACCGGGCCCAGGCCGCGAACGCGCACTGGCCGCCGGCGGCCTACGCCGACCTGCTGCGCCGCAGCGCACAGGGTCCCGCACCCGCCAACGCGGTCCGCGCGGAGTCCGAGCTCGGCGCGCCGGCCCGGGGCGGGCTGCCCGCCACCGTCGCCCGCCGCACCGCCGACGGATGGTCGCTGTCCGGGCACAAGGCCTACGCCACCGGCGGCACCGCACTGGCCTACCACCTGGTGTGGGCCAGGGCCGACGAACCCGGCGGCGCCCCGGACGCACCGCGCGTAGGGCACGTGGTCGTCCCGGCCGACACGCCCGGCATCACCTGGCTCGACAGCTGGGACCACCTGGGGCTGCGCGCCTCCAACACCCACGACGTCGTCTACGACGGCGTCACGCTGGGGCCGGACGCGTTCGTGGAGATCCCGAGGGTCGGCGGTGTCTACCGCGACCCGGCCGCCGCGACCGGGCCCGCCGGGCTCGGCCACGGCGCGCTCTACGTCGGCGTCGCCCGCGCGGCCCGGGCCGCGTTCGTCGGCTACGCCCGCGGACGGGTCCCAGCCGCCCTGGGCCGGCCCATCGCCGAGACCGACCGCATCGCGACGGTGGCCGGGGAGATCGACGCCCAGGTCGCCCAGGCCGAGACGCTGCTGTACGGCGCGCTGCTACGCACCGGAACCGGCGACATCGCCGCCTCGGCGCAGCTGTCACTTCTCAAGGTGCAGATCGCCCGCTCGGCGATCGCCGCGGTGCAGACGGCCGTCGCAGCGCTCGGCAACGCCGCCCTGACCCGTCACCATCCGCTCGAACGGCACCTGCGCGACGTGCTCTGCGTCCGCGTGCACCCACCACAGGAGGACGCCGCCCTGCTCACCGCCGGCCGACGCCTGCTGGCCGGAACCACATGAGCGTCCCGTTCACCCGGCGCACCCTGCTACGCGCCGCAGGCATCACCGCAGCCACCGCGCTCGCCGGGACCAGCTGCGCGACCGGCCGTGCCGCGACACCGGACCGTGCCGGCGGCCTCACCTTCCTCATCGACTCCCTCGGCGACACCTGGATCCCGAACAACTCGGCGATCTCCAGCTTCCAGGGCCACGTGTGGGGGCACGTCACCGACAAGCTCGTCCACGTCGACGACACCGGCGCGGTCTCGCCGTGGATCGCACGCAGCTGGGAGCAGGACGAGCGCGCCACCGAGTTCGTGCTGCACCTGCGCCGGGGAGTCACGTTCTCCGACGGGACACCGCTGGACGCTGCCGCCGTCGTCGCCAACCTCGACATCTGGGCCCGTGGCGACTCCGACCGCGGCATCAAGCCGATCGGCCTGTTCCCGAAGAGCTACCGGAGCGCCCAGGCCCTCGACCCGACCACGGTGCGGGTGCGCTTCGACACGCCGACGCTCGGGTTCGTCCCGACACTGGGCTACCACGGGTCGATCCTGATCTCGCCGCGTTCCCTGGACCTGCCCGCCGAGCAGCAGGCCGACCTGTACAACGACATCGGCAGCGGCCCCTACGTCGTCGAGTCCTGGCGCGACGACGACCACGTCGTCCTGCGCCGCCGGGCCGACTACGCCTGGGGCCCCGACGCGCTCGGCCACACCGGACCAGCCCGGATCGAGACGATCACCTACGAGGTCGTCGCCGAGCAGCGGCTACGCAGCGCCTCGGTGCAGGCCGGCCAGGCCGACGTCGCGTACAACCCCTCCCCCAAGGAGCTCGAGTCCGTCACCGCGCTCGGGTTCGTCGCCGCAGCACCCCGCTATCTCGGCTTCGTCGCCGGCATGGCGATCAACACCGACGTCGCCCCGTTCGACGACGTCCGCGTCCGCCGGGCACTGCAGCACGGGATCGACCGCGACGAGATCCTCGCGACGATCTACACCCCGGACTGGCTGCCGGCCGAGTCGATGTTCCAGAGCAACACGCCCGGCGCCACCGACCACCGGAGCTCGTTCCGCTTCGACCCGGCGCTGGCGGCCCAGCTGCTCGACGAGGCCGGGTTCGTGCCCGGACCGGACGGCGTCCGCACCCGCGGGACGGATCGGCTAGCGCTGACCCTGCACCCGAACCCATACCTGGCCACCTCCGAGGCCGTCGACGAGCTCGTCTCCCAGCAGCTGCGCCGCCTCGGGTTCGAGGTCACCGTCCGGACCTACGACGTGGTCACCTACACCCAGCGCGTCGACTTCGGCGAGGACACCGTCCCCGCCTACGAGCTCACCCGCAGCATCATCGACGCGGGCACCGTCGCGAGCGTCCTCACCGACCAGGACAAGGGCGAGGACTGGTTCAACCTGGGCACCAGCGACGCCCGCATGGTGTCGCTGGCGAGCGGGATCGCCGGGGCCAGCGATCCGGCCGCGCGCGAGCGCCTGCTCGACGAGCTGCAACGCCACGTGCTCGACCAGGGCTACTTCGTCCCGCTGAACCAGCAGGTCCAGCGGATCTACCTGCAGTCCCCCCGGGTACGGGGCGTCACCTACAACGGCGTCGCCTACGCCAACTACGCCACGGCCTGGCTCGAGGACGATCCGCGATGACCCCTCACCTGTCCTACGCACTGCGCCGGGCCGGGCAGGCCGTCGTCGTGGTGCTGCTGACCTACGTCGTCACCTTCGTGGTGATCAGCGTGCTGCCCGGGGACCCGGTCAGCACCACTCTGCGCAACCCGGAGAACGGGTTCACCGAGGAACAGATCGCGGCGATCATCGCCTACTACGGCCTCGACCGGCCGGTCCCGGTCCAGCTGTGGGAGTCGCTGACCCGGTTCCTGACCGGTGACCTCGGCGTCTCGATGCGCTCGGACCTGCCGGTGGCGCAGATGCTCGCCGAGGTGCTCCAGTCGACGCTGGCGCTGGCGGCGACGGCCCTCGGCGTCGCAGTACTGCTGGCCGTCGCGACGGCCGTCGGTGTCCACCACCTGCCCGCGCCGTTCGGTCCCGCGCTGCGTGCAGTCCCGTCGCTGTTCCTGTCCGTGCCGAACTTCCTGATCGGGCTGCTGCTGATCCAACTGGCCTCGTTCCAGCTCGGCCTGTTCCGGGTGATCGACTCGGAGACGACGACGGCGACGCTGTTCGCCGCGATCACGCTCGGCATCCCCGTCTCGGCCCAGCTGGCCGAGGTCCTGATCGCCGGCCTGGACCATGCGTCCCGGCAGGACTACGCGGCCCTGGCCCGCTCGCGCGGCCTCGGCCGGACCCGATTGCTCACCCACCATCTGCTCAAACCCTCGGCGCTGCCGGTCGTCACGGTGCTCGCCCTGACCGTGGGCGAGGTCCTCGGCGGCGCGGTCATCACCGAGGCGGTGTTCACCCGCACCGGGGTGGGCAGCCTGGTCGAGCGCTCGGTCGCGTCCCAGGACCTCCCGGTCCTGCAGGCGGTCGTCGTGCTCGCGGCGCTCGTCTACATCGTGGTCAACCTCGTCGCCGACCTCGTCTACCCCCTCCTGGACCCGCGCGTCGCGCTGCAGGACCGATCCAGGCCCAGCCCCGAGAACCGACCCGACCGAGGAGTGGCCGTCCCATGAGCCTGTCGTCGTCACCCCCGGCTCAGGCGGACGCCACCGGAACCCCGGCACGCCGGCCGCGCGGCCGCCTCCACACCGTCCCGGCCACGGTCTGGGTCTCCCTGGCGGCGGTCGCCCTGGTCGTCGCGTGGTCACTGGCCCCGGGCCTGTTCACCTCCCGCAGCCCGGTCGACGGGATCCCGGCAGAGCTGTTCCGGCCGCCGTCGGCCCAGCACTGGTTCGGGACCGACCACCTCGGGCGCGACGTGTTCGCCCGGGTCGTGCACGGCACCGCCTCGTCGGTGTCGAGCGCGCTGGTCGCGGTCGGCATCGGGCTGCTCGTCGGAGGCACGATCGGGCTGCTCGCCGGGTTCCTCGGCGGGGTCGTCGACGTGCTGCTCGCCCGGTTCGTCGACGGCCTGCTGGCGATCCCGAGCTTCCTGCTCGCCGTCGTCGTAGTCAGCGCGCTCGGGTTCCAGACGATCAACGCGGCGGTCGCGACCGGGGTGTCCGCGGTCGCGGTGTTCGCCCGCGTCGCCCGCTCGGAGGTCCTCGCGACCCGCAGCGCGGTGTTCGTCGAGGCCGCGTACGTCCTCGGCGGTTCCCGCCGGCAGGTGCTGACCGGGCACATCCTGCCCAACGCCGTGCGGTCGGTCCTGCCGCTGGCCGTGCTCCAGTTCGGCCTGTCGATCCTCGTGATCGCCGGGCTGGCCTTCCTCGGCTACGGCGACCCGCCGCCGGCGTCGGACTGGGGCCTGCTCGTCTCCGCCGGGCGGGACTACCCGCTCGCGCCGTGGCTCGTCGTCGCCCCCGCCCTCGTCACAATCGTCACCGTCCTCTCCGTGAACAGGATCAGCCGATGGCTCCGCACGACCGACTGACCCGCACCCTCGACCGCGATGCCGGCCCCGCCCCCACCGCCGGCCACAGCGACCCGCCCGGGGCGGGTCCGCTGCTGCGCGTCGAGGACCTCTCGGTGTCCTACGGCGGACACCAGGTGGTCTCCGGCGTCGACCTCGCGCTGGCCCGCGGCGACGCCCTCGCCGTGATCGGGGAATCCGGCTCCGGCAAATCGACCATCGCCCGGGCACTGCTCCGCCTGCTGCCCGAGACCGGGGCGGCGACCGGTCGGGTCGAGATCGATGGCCGCGAGGTGCTCCGGCTCCCGGAGCGGCGGTTCCGGTCGTTACGCGGGCGCACGGTGGGCTTCGTCCCCCAGGACCCGGGCAGCGCCCTCAACCCGGTCCGCACCATCGGCAGGCAGGCACTGGAGGCCGCCGCGCTCGTCGACGGCCTCGCGCGGCGCGACCGCCCCGGCCGCGTCCTGGACACCTTCGCCGAGGTCGGGCTCACCGACCCGCGCCGGGTATTCGACGCCTACCCGCACGAACTGTCCGGCGGGATGCTGCAGCGGGTCCTGATCGGCCTCGCGGTGCTGCCCCGGCCAGCCCTGCTCGTCGCCGACGAGCCGACTTCGGCGCTCGACGTCACCATCCAGAAGCGGGTCCTCGACCTGCTCTCAGGCCTGCGGGCCGACCTCGGGATCGGGCTGCTGCTGATCACCCACGACCTCGCGGTCGCCGCCGAACGCGCGGACTCGCTGGTCGTGCTCCGCGACGGCATCGTGGCCGAGGCCGGTCCCACCTCCGAGGTGTTCACCCGCCCGTCGTCGGAGTACGCGCGGCGCCTGCACGCCGACGTCCCGGCGCTGCACCCCGACCGGTGGGCGCACCTGCGCGACGCGGGCGCCGACCGTGCCGCCGACCCGGGCACTCCCGCCCGGATCGAATTCACCGGGGTGAGCAAGCGCTTCGGTGGTGTCACCGCTGTCGATCAGGTGTCGTTCGCGGTCCCGGCGGGCAGAACGCACGCCCTGGTCGGGGAGTCCGGATCCGGCAAGACGACCGCGATCCGGCTGCTGCTCGGGCTCGAGACCCCCGACGGCGGCGGGATCACCGTCGCCGGTGAACCGGTGCACGACCGCACCCGCGACGGACTGCGGTCGCTGCGGCGGCACCTGCAGCTCGTTTACCAGAACCCGTTCACCTCGCTGGACCCGACCTGGCGGGTGGAGCGGCTGGTCCGCGAGCCGCTGGACCGCTTCGGCATCGGCGACCGGGTCGGTCGCGGTGATGCCGTGCGGACGGCGCTGGCGTCGGTGGGCCTGGGCGAGCACCTGCTCTCTCGCACCCCCGCGGCGCTGTCCGGCGGGCAGCGCCAGCGGGTGGCGATCGCCCGGGCCCTGGTGGCGCGCCCCGAGGTCATTGTGCTCGACGAGCCGACGTCGGCGCTGGACGTCACCGTGCAGGCCGGAATCGTGGAGGTGCTGCTCGAGCTGCAGGCCGAGCTCGGCCTGACCTACGTGTTCGTCTCGCACGACCTGTCGCTGGTCCGCCAGCTCGCGCACACGGTGTCGGTGCTGCAGCGCGGCAGGGTGGTGGAGCAGGGCCCGGTGCGGGAGGTCCTCGGCGCACCACGCGAGGAGTACACGCGCACCCTGATCGACAGCCTGCCGGTCGGTACCGCCCGCACCGGCTGAGTCCCGGGTCAGGGACACAGAACGGGTGGGGCGAACGCCCGCACCGGCGAGACCGGTCCCTCGAAGCGCTCGACCTGCACGGTCGTGTGCTGGCCGGTGCATCCCTGCGCCAGCGCCGAGGTGCCGGCGTCACGGGTGAGGACGTTCGGGTTGCCGTGCACGCAGAACGGCCGGTCGGCCTCCGGGTCGTAGGGGTCGAACCAGGCACCGGTGGGCAGCTGCACCACGCCCGCCAGCACGCCGTCGGTGACCGCGGCCGCAGCGAGGCAGGCGCCGCGCTCGTTGACGAGCCGCACCACGTCGCCGTCGGCGATACCGCGCGGCCCGGCGTCGGCCGGGTTCATCCGGGCGACCTCACGCCCGTGCACCTTGTGCGCGGCGCTGTATGCCCCGAAGTCGAGCTGCGAGTGCAGCCGGGTCGCGGGCTGGTTGGCGACCAGCCACAGCGGGTGCGCCGTGTCCGGGACATCGACGGGCTCGATCCAGGCGGGTGACCAGGCGCGTTGTCATAGCCGAACGCCCGCACCGTGGCGGAGGTGATCTCGATCCGGCCGGACGGCGTCGGGAGCGGTGCGCCAACGGGATCGGCACGGAAGGCGCCGAGCACACCGCCGTCGTCGGGGCGGGTGGGCAGTGCCAGCTCACCGCTGTCCCGGAACGCCTCGTAGGAGGGGGCCGGGAGCCCGCGCTGTGCCAGGGCGGCCCGTGTCGGCTCGTAGAGCCGCCGCAGCCACCCCTCGGTGTCCAGACCCTCGGTGAACGCCTCCTCCGCGCCCAGCCTCGCGGCGAGCGCGGCGAGGATCGCGTGGTCGTCGCGGGCCTCGCCGGGCGGATCGACGAGCCGGTGCATCGCGGTCATCACCGGGTCGAACGGTCCGGCGCCGATGTCGTCGCGTTCGATCGTCCAGCTCGTGGGCAGCACGATGTCGGCGTGCCGGGCGGTGGCCGTCCAGGCAGGCTCGTGGACGATGAACGTGTCGAGTCGGCCGATCGCACGCCGCAGCCTGCCGAGGTCCTGGTGGTGGTGGAACGGGTTGCCGCCGGCCCAGTACGCGAGCCGCACGTGTGGGTAGGTCGCCCGGCGTCCGTCGTGGTCGTAGGCCTCGCCGGGGTGCAGCAGCATATCGGCGACGCGGGCGACCGGGATCGCCGCGTCGACGCCGTTGCGCCCCTGGGGCAGCGCGCCGATCGGGACGTCGACCCGCGCTCGCCCGTAATGCCCGATCGAGCCGAGGCCGTAGCAGAAGCCGCCACCGGGCAGCCCGATCTGCCCCAGGGCCGCAGCGAGCGCGATCCCGGCCCACACCGGCTGCTCGCCGTGCTCGGCGCGCTGCAGCGATTGGGCGACGGTGATCAGGGTGCGGCCCGCGGCGGCGCGGGCCGCTAGGTCCCTGATCTGCCTCGACGGCACGTCGGTGAGGCGCTCGGCCCAGCCCGTGTCCTTCGGCACACCGTCGCGCTCGCCGAGCAGGTAGCGGGCCAGCTCCTCCCAGCCGACGCAGTACCGGTCCAGGAACGCGGTGTCACAGGCGTCGGTGACGACCAGGGTGTGCAGCAGCCCGAGCATCAGTGCGGTGTCGGTGCCGGGTGGCACCGGCAGCCACCGGGCGCGGGCTTCGGCCGGCAGGTCCGAGCGCAGCGGGCCGATGGTGACGAACCGTGTCCCGCGCGCGGCAGCCGAGGCCATGACGGACCGCTCGACGTGCCGGCTGATTCCGCCGGCGTCGACGGTGCTGTTCTTCAGGTTCATCCCGCCGAAGGCCAGGACGGTGTCGGTGGACGCGGCGACCTGGTCCCAGGTCACGGTGCCCTTGGAGACGACGTCGGCCGGGCCGAGGACGTGGCGCAGCACCGTCTCGGCGGCGGCGGCGCTGTAGGTGCCGACCGAACCGACGTAGCCGCCGACCGCAGCATTGAGAAAGCGATGGACCTGGCTCTGCGCGTGGTGGAAACGCCCGGCGCTGGCCCAGCCGTAGCTGCCGCCGTAGACGCCCTCCGGGCCGAACCGGCCCCGCACCCGGGCCAGCTCGGCGGAGACCCTGTCCAGTACGTCGTCCCAGCCCACCTCGACGAACTCCTGCCTGCCCCGGCGCGTGGTCGGTCCCGGTCCGTCCTCCCACCAGCCACGCCGGACCGCGGGCCGCCGCACGCGGGCCGGATGCCCGACCGCGGCGGCGACGTTGCCGAGCAGCGGGGACGGGTCAGGGTCCTCCGGGCGGGGCCGGACGCGCAGCCCGTCCGGCCGCGGTTCGGCACGGAACGATCCCCAGTGCGAGCTGTGCGGGCGGCTCACCGGCCGCAGCCGATCCGGACCACGTCATCGCGCGAGATCATCGCTTCAGCCCATCCCCCGCGGTCCGCGGTGTCCAACGCCCGTTCGTCATCGGAACCGATCACCGGACGTCATCAGTCGGGGGCCGGGCTGCCGGGCCGCGACGGCGCCGGGGCGGACTACCGTTCCGGTGTGGGCGCCGAGGACCGAGCACGGCAGGGCAACGCGCGGGACCGCGTGTACGGCGAGTTGCGCCACCGCCTGCTGCGCGGGCACTACGGCGCCGACAGCGCGCTCGTGCCCGGAACGCTCAGCACGGAGTTCTCCGTCTCCCGCACCCCGGTCCGGGAGGCGCTGGGCCTGCTCGCCCAGGACGGGCTGCTGGTCGCCACCCACCACGGCTTCCTGCCGCACCGGCGCAGCCCCGAGGAGCTGCTGGAGATTTTCGAGACGCGCGCGCTGCTCGACGCCGGCGCGGCCGAGGCCGCCACGCACCGGCGGACACCGCTCGACCTGGCCCGCCTCGACGAGGCCACCGCACGCGCCCGCGGCGCCACCGACCCCGCCGCGGTGCGTCGCGCGCTCAACGCGTGGCACGAGGTCCTGCGGTCGGCGGGGCGCAACGACACGCTCGCCGCACTGATCGGTCGTCTCGAGGCCCAGATCAAGATGCACGCGCCCTGGCGCGCCGAGCCCTCCGCCGCGGCGTTCACCGACGCACTCGACCAGCACGACGCGATCACCGCCGCAGTCCGCGACGGCGACGCCGCGACCGCGCGGGCCCGGATGCTCGCCCACCTGGCCGAGGACCACGACGTGCGGATCCGCCAGCTGATCGCCACAGCACACGGCTGACGCGGCCGGCGGGCACCGCCGCCGTCACGCGCGCGGCGCGGTCTGCAGCTGCAGACCAGCGGCCCGCCACTCGGTGAGCGATCCGTCGTAGAGGGCGACGTCGTCGCGTCCCCGCCCGGCCAGCGCGAGCGCCAGCCCGGCCGCATTGATCCCCCCGCCGCAGTAGAGCACCAGCGGCCCGGGTGCACCCGACAGCGACGCCGCGACCGCGTCGGCACGGTCCGGGCGCAGCAGCCCGCCCTCGTCGAGGAGGTCGTTGTAGGCGGCGTGGTGCGAGCCGGGGATGTGACCTGCGGCGAAGTCGGGCGTCCGCAACGCGCACACCAGCGTCCCCCGGCGCGAGCCCTCAGCCACGGCCCGGACGCCGTCGAGGTCGACCCACCGGTTCGCGTCCGGCCCCGGTTCCCAGGTGCCGCCGCCCGGCGGGGCCACCGCGCCGGTCTCGATCTCTCCACCACCGGCGCCCCAGGCAGTGCGGCCACCGTCGAGCACGCGGACATCCCGGTGCCCGGCGGCGCGCAGCAGCCACCACACCCGCGCGGCCCAGGCCCCGCTCAGCGAGTCGTAGACCACGACGCGAGTGTCCGGGTCGATCCCCAGCTCACGGGCTGCGTGCCCCAGCTCGGACGCCGACGGGCGGGTCAGGGGGAGGGCCGCGTCCGGCGCGGAGAACGCCCCCACCACGTCGGCGAACACCGCGCCCGGCAGGTGTCCCTCGGCGAACACCGTGTGTCCGGGCCGGTAGGCGACGCGGCCGTCCGCGCCGGTCTCGCGGGACACACTCGCGTCGAGCACGAGGGTCCCCGCACGGTCGGCGGCCAGTCGAGCGACGCTGACGAACTCACTCACGCGGGCCGCCGCTCCGGCCGATGAAGGCCCAGGTTCTCGCGCAGCGTGGCGCCGCTGTACTCGGATCGGAGGAGTCCGCGGCGTCGCAACTCGGGAACCACCGATGATGCGAACTCGGTGAACGCGCCCGGCACGTGCGTCGCCTGGATCATGAACCCGTCCGCGGCGCCCGCCTCGAGCCACTGCTCCATGGTGTCGGCGATCGTCGCCGCGGAACCGACCATGTCCCCCTCGGTGCGGGCGCCGTACCAGCGGCCGATCTCGCGGATCGACAGTCCCTCCCGTTCGGCGAACTCGACGACCTCGCGGTAGTGGCCCTCGACGCCGACCTCCGAGAGCGGGGGCAGCGGACCGTCCAGGTCGTAGCGGGTCAGGTCGACGTTCACGTGATACGCCAGCCGGGACAGGCCCGCCTCGGGATGGACGAGACCGGTGAACGCCTCGTGCGCGGCCCGCGCCCCCGCGTCGGTGCGGCCCACGACCGTCGTGGCGGCCGGCAGGATCCGCACCTGGTCCGGGTCGCGGTGCTGGGCGGCGACGCGCTTCTTGAGGTCGCCGTAGAAGCCGACGGCCGAGTCCAGCGACTCGTGGCTGCAGAAGATCACATCGGCCCAGCGGGCGGCGAAGTCCCGCCCTGCCGGCGACGCCCCCGCCTGGATGATCAGCGGACGGCCCTGCGGGCTGCGCGGCACACCCAGCGGCCCCTGCACCTGGAACCACTCGCCGTCGTGATCCAGCGCCCGCACCCGATCGGGGCGGCCGAAGATCCCGGACTCCTTGTCGCCCAACGGTTCCAGGACGGCGTCGTCGGCCCAGCCGTCCCACAGACCGGTGACGACCTGCAGGAACTCCTCGGCGCGGGCATAGCGCTCGGCCCGGGGCGGCAGAGCGTCCGCGCCGTGGTTGCGCGCCTCGGCGTCCTGGAAGCTGGTGACCACGTTCCACGCCGCACGACCACCGGTGAGGTGGTCCAGCGTGGCGAACTCCCGGGCCACCGGATAAGGCTGCGACCACCCGGTGGAGCCGGTCGCAGCCAGCCCCAGATGCTCGGTGACCGCCGCCATCATCGCCAGCACCGGAACCGGTGAGAGCCGCGGGGTCCCGGTGCCGTACCGGACCGCCGGATCGAACGAGCCGCCCAGGCTGCGCGGGACCGCCAGAGAGTCCGGGACGAACGCGAAGTCGAAACGCGCCTCCTCGAGCAGCCGGGCGACGCGCAGGTAGTGCTCAGCCCGCAGAAACGAGGTGGTGCTGTCCGGGTGCCGCCAGCCGACGGTGCCCTGCGGACCGGCATTGAGGAACGCTGCGAGATGCATTTCCCGCGCCCTCTACTCCGCCAGCAGGGAGAGCTCGTCGACCAGGGCGACCGCGAAAGAGCCGGACCCCCGCACCGGACGGGCCCGGTTCGCCGCCTCGGCATACAGCGCGTGCGCGACAGCGACCGCGGTCAGCCGGTCGTCGATCGCAGCCAGCGCGGCGGCAGTCAGCGCGCCCAGTGCGCAACCCGCGCCGGTGACCCGGGTCAGCCGCGGGTCACCCCCGGGCACGGCGATCGTGGTGTCCCCGTCGGTGACGTAGTCGATCGGCCCGGAGACGGCGACGACCGCGCCGGCCCGCTTCGCGAGCTCGGTGATCACCGGTACCGCCTCCGCGGAGTCGGCGGTGCTGTCCACCCCGCGGCCACCCGCGCCGCCGCCGAGCGCGATGAGCTCGGAGGCGTTGCCCCGGATCGCAGTGGGCCGGTAGGCCAGCAGGGATCGGACGATCTCGTCGTAGGCGGCCGCACCGGCACCGAACGCGACCGGGTCGAGCACCCACGGCGTGCCCGCCGAGTGCGCGGATCCGGCGGCGTCGGTCAGCGTGTCCGGACCACTGCTCATCAGCGCCGCGGTGTTGATCCACACCGCCGAAGCCCCGGCGCCGAACGCGGCCGGAGCTCCCGGCATCGCGCCGATCGCCGGGCTCGCGCCGACCGCGAGCAGCACGTTCGCGCTCAGGTTCGCCGCGACGTAGTTGGTCAGGCCGTAACAGAACGGGGTAGCCGCACCGATCGCTCGCAGTCCCTCGGACACCTCGGGATCCGACCAGCTCAATTCACGCAACGCGGCACCTCCAACACCGGAACGACGATCTGCATACAGATCGTTGATCTCAGTCTGCCGACAGCACCCGTTCCTGTCGCCCACCTGTGCCCGGGCCCACCTCACGCCCGGGGCGAGGACGCCCCCGCACCCAGCAGCCGTCGTGCGAGGGTGTCGAGGGCGTACCCCAGCGCGCCGATCACCAGGATCACCGCCATCACCTTGTCGTAGGCCAGCTGGTCGCGGGAGTTGAGGATCTCGTAGCCGAGCCCGGAGGTGACGCCGAGCATCTCGGCGGGGACCAGCACGACCCAGCCGATGCCCAGGGCGAGCCGCACCCCGGTGAGCAGGTGCGGGCGGACGGTCGGCAGCACGATCGTCGTCAGGATCTCGCGACGGCTCGCGCCCAGCGAGCGCGCGACGAGGGTGAGCTGCGGGTCGACGGCACGGACCCCAGCGACGACGTTGAGCACGATCGGCCAGACGGCGGCCGCGGCGACCAGGAACACCACCGGGCGGTGACCGATCCCGAACACCCCGATCGCCACCGGTGCCCACGCCAGCGGTGAGATCATCCGCAGGAACTGGAACACCGGCCGGGTCCCCTGTTCCAGGAGCACCGATGAGCCGACGGCGAGCCCGACGGCGACACCGAGCACCCCGGCGACGAGCAGCCCGAGCAGCAGCCGCCAGAGGCTGGTGGCGATGTCTCCGGCGAGCACACCCTCGGCGGCCAGGACCCCGATCGCCGGGATCGCGTTCTGCGGCGCGAACGCGCGCACCAGGCTGTCCGGGCCGGACGGCACCGTGGTGACCAGCCACCAGATCCCGACGGCCACCAGGGTCCCGGCAACCGGGGCGAACAGGGCCGCGGACCTGGCGGGCACGTCGGACCGGGCCGGGCGGGATGCTGCGACGGTGCTCATACGGCGGTCACGTCCTCGGTGCGGGTGAGCGAGGCGGGCAGGCCGAACGCGGCCGGCCCACCGTGGGCGTCGATGCTGCGGCGGACGAAGCGGTCGTCGGTCAGGTCCGCGTGGACCGCGGCAGGGTCGAGCCCGTCCAGGAACGAGGTGTCGCCGTCGACGACGGTCTCGCGCATCGTCTCGACCAGCTTCTGCGTGTAGCCGGGGAACGGGAACGGCTCGAAGCCGATCCGCTCGCCGTGCCAGTCCGGCCGCAGCGGCGACCGGGCGGGCTGGTCCAGTGCGCGGGTGATCGCGGGGAGGGGCTGGGGCAGGTAGCGGCCGGTCGACAGCACCGACGCGGCCTCGGCGCGGGCGCCGTCGATCCACCGCTGGGCCCCGGTGACCGCGTCGGTGATGCCCTGCACCGCAGCGGGATCGGTGTCGACGAGCCCCTGCCGGACGACGACCACGCAGCAGGCGTGCCGGCGCCAGCTGTCGCCGACGAACCGGGCGATCCGGCCGACCTTCCGGATCTCGGCGGCCGCGTTGAACGGGTCGGCGACGATGTACCCGGCGACCCGCCCGGTGTCGAGCGCGGGGAGCATGTCGGCGGGGCTGAGAACGACCAGCCCGACCGTCCCGTCGCGGGCCGAGGGCTGCTCACGCACCACGGGCCGCAGCCCGGCGCCGCGCAGCATCCGCTGCAGCATCACGTTGTGGATCGACCACCAGAACGGGATCGCGACCTGCTGCCCCGCGAGCTCGGCGAGCTCGCCGACCCGGGGAGCGACCGTGAGCGCCGAGCCGTTGGTGTGGCCCCAGGCGATCATCCGGATCCGCGCACCGAGCGCGTAGCGCAGCTGCACCGCGAACGGCATGAGCAGGTGCACCACGTCGACCTCGTCGGCGAGGAAAGCCTGGGCGAGCGACTCCCAGCCGCGGAACAGCACGGGCCGCTGTGCCTCCAGGCCCGCCGCGGCGAACCGGCCCTGGGCGTGCGCGACCAGCAGGGGCGACGCGTCGGTGATCGGCAGGTACCCGATGCGCAGACCGGTGCCGGTGCGGGCGGTGCTGCGGCCCGCCGTGGCGAGGTCGGCGATCCCGGCGACCCCGCCGCCGACCGCGGCGACCGCACCCGCTCCCGCGGCGGCGCGCAGCAGCGTGCGCCGGTCGACCGGGCTCACCGGGCGCCCACCGCCTGGGACCGGTACCCGGCGAGCACCTCGTCGCGCAGCGGGTGCCCGCCGGGCGCGGCGGAGGGTTCCGGGGTCCAGCGCCCGCCGATGCCGCCGGCACCGTCGAGGGCCGCGACGTGCGTGCCGAGGTAGAGGGCCTCGTCGACGTCGTGGGTGACCAGGACCAGGGTGAGCCCCTCGGACTCGGCGAGCTCGCGCAGCCATACCTGCAGCTCCGCCCGGGTCGCCGGGTCCAGCGCGCCGAACGGCTCGTCGAGCAGCAGCACGTCGGGGCGGATCGCCATCCCCCGGGCGATCGCCACCCGCTGGGCCTGACCACCCGAGAGCGCCGCGGGCAGGTCGTCGGCGTGCGCGGACATGCCGAGCCGCTCCAGCAGCGCGCCGGCGTGCCCGGAGTCGTAGCGGCCCCGGTTGGCGCGGTAGCGGCCACCGAGCCCGACGTTGTCCCGCACGGTCAGCCACGGCAGCAGCAGCGGTTCCTGGAACACCGTCGCGGTGACGGGGTCGCCCGGCCGCTCGACCGTCCCCGCGTCCGGTTCCTCCAGCCCGGCGAGCAGCCGCAGCAGCGTCGACTTCCCGCTCCCGGTCGGGCCCAGCACGATCTGCCGGGCGCCCCGGCCGACCTCCAGGTCGACGCCGTCCAGGACGGTCCGTGGTCCGTAGCGGCGGACGCCGCCGTTCAGCGCAAGCGCGACAGTTCCCACCGCAGGTGTCCTTCCGTCGGTGCCTGGACAGGGAGGAAGGCGCCCTCGCGCAGCCGGCGGGCCACGTCGCTCCCGGCCACGTAGCCCGCGCCGCCGCGGACGACGGACTCGATCCGGGTGGCGTCGGTGGCCGTCGTCGCCGCGTCCAGGCGCAGGCGCAGCAACTCGGCCGGGCCGGCCGCCGAGGGATCGGCGGCCAGGGTGTGCAGGCGCCCGTGGACGTCGGCCGCACGGTCCGCGACGGCCGCTGCGTCCGGGGCCAGGGGCGCGGACACCCCGGTCGCCGCCTCGACGGCCGCACCGGCCGACCGGGTCGCCAGCCCGCTGCAGAACGCGCTCTGGACCAGCAGGAACGTCGGCCGGATCGCCCCGACGAAGGCCGGGAGGTCGGTGGCGAGCACCGCCTCGGGAGGGACCCGTACGCCGTCGAGCCGGACCGAGGTGGATCCGGTGCCGTTCAGGGCGAGCAGGACGGGCCGCGGCGCGCGGTGCACCCCTGCGTCGGCCGTGGAGATCCGCACGACGGCCCGGTCGTCGCCGGGGCCGAGCCGGACCGGGAGGACGACCACGGCGTCGTCGAACAGGTTCGACGCCCACCGGATCGGTCCGTCGAGGACGAGCCCGCCGTCCGGCGCCGGGGTCGCGACCACGGGGACCGGTTCGAGGCCGGCGAGGTCCCGCAGCGCCGGGGCCATCGCGGTGGCCCCGATCGTGGTGCCCCGCCGCACCCCGTCGAGGAGCGTCCCGTCGGGGCGGGCCGCCCGTGTCAGGTACTCGAACGCCATCCGCTGGGCCCAGGTCGCGAACGCGGAGCTCATGCACTCCCCCGCGATCCGTTCCACCAGTGTCACCGCGTGCGCGGCGCCGGACCCGGGTGGCGCGAGGAGGTCGGCGTCGCCGAGCCGGCGCAGGCCGGTGCGGACGTCGTCCTCGCCGCGGTCGACCGGCCCCGCCGCCTCCCGGAACCAGGTGTCGACTCCGGTGTCTGCCACGGCCGTCACCGGTCCTCCCCAGCCAGGGTGTGCAGCCGGTCGATCGGGGTGTCGACGGCCTTGCGGCCCCGCACGACGTCCTCCTCGCCGGGGGCGTCGTAGAAGCACAGACACTTCGCCATGTCCTCGCGGACGTAGGTGCGCAGGAAGCTGACCTCGGGGACGTCGGCGTAGCGCGGCGCCTTCGCCTCCTTCCGGGCGAGGTAGGTGTCCATGTCGAGGCCGTCGGGCAGGTCCCACTCGACGAGGTAGCCCGCACGCGGGCGGGCGGCCTTCAGGGCCCCGAGGTCGGCGCCGACCAGGCGGACCTCGTCCGGCCCCGCGGAGCCGGCGACGCCGGGGAGGCCGTCGAACCGGCCCGCCAGCACCCCGGCGTCCGGTGCCTCGACGACGGCGAACACGCGGTCGTGCGCACCCGTCACCTGGGACTCGATCAGGGTGCCGCCGGCGGCCGTGGCGGCCCGGTCGACGGCCGGGAGCAGCGCGTCGACCGCGGGACGACCGGCGGTGGCGGGGACGAACTCGAGCAGGAACAGCGACATGACGACCTCCGGATCGGCAGGACACGCGCGTGGACGACGGCGCCCGCGGATCCCGCCGTGGCGTGCGGCCGGGAACCGGCGGCAGGACGGCTGCGGGAGCGAGCGCCGCGGACGGGGCCGACGTCGGACGCGGCGGCAGGGGCGGGCACGCGCCGTTCGGACCGGCGCGAGGCAGGCCGGTCAGGCCTGCGGCGAGGAGCCGGGACAGGCGGCCGCGATGACCCTGAGCAGGTCGACGTGGCGGCGCTTCACCAGCCGGAACGTCCTCACACGACGCACCATAACAGACCGACCGGTCTATCTGTCTACGGTCGGTCTATGCTGGGTCCGTGCCGATCTCCACCGCAGCCGGGCCCGCCGAACGCCTGCTCGACGCGGCCGGGCGGCTCTTCGACCGCGAGGGCATCCGCGCCGTGGGCATCGACCGGGTCATCGCCGAGGCCGGTGTCGCGCGGGCCAGCCTCTACCAGCATTTCGGGTCGAAGGACGCCCTGGTCACCGCCTACCTCGGGCGCGCCGACCACGCCGACGCCGAGCGCTACCGGCGGGCCGTGCGCGGCCTCGCCGACGACCCGGCGGCCCGCATCGGCGCCGCGTTCGACGTCGCCGCCTCGACCGCGCGCCGGCGGGACTACCGCGGCTGCCGCTACCTCAACGCCGCCACCGAGTTCCCGGAACCCGGCTCGCCGGTCGCCGGCGTGGTCGCCGGTCACCGGGCACGCCAGCGCGCCGCCTTCCGTGAGGCGCTCGTCCAGCTCGGACATCCGGACCCGGACGAGACGGCGGCCCGGATCCAGCTCGTCTACGACGGGGGCCTCGCCGGGTCCAAGGCGGAGCGCGGTGTCGACCCGATCCGGCGCGCCGCCGCGCTCGCCGCAGCACTGGCCGACCCGTCCTGACCCCGGCGGCCGCACCGTGCCCGGTGCCGCAGCGACACCGGGCACGGCGGACGGGATCAGGCCGCCGCCTCCTTCACCGCCGCGCCGACCCGCGCCCGCAGCTCGGCGAACTCCGGGGACCCGCGGAGGCCCTCGGCGTCGACGCCGGAGCGGGGCAGGTCGATCCGAAGGTCCAGCGCGACCGTCCCCGGACGGGCGGTCAGCACGACCACGCGGGAGCCGAGGAACACCGCCTCGTCCGCGGAGTGCGTGACGAACACGCTGGTCCGGCCGGTCTCGTGGCTGACCCGGCGCAGGTCGTCCTGCAACCGCTCGCGGGTGAGCGCGTCGAGCGCCCCGAACGGCTCGTCGAGGAGCAGCAGGTCCCGGTCCGCGGCCAGCGCCCTGGCGATCGCGACCCGCTGCTGCTGGCCGCCGGAGATCTCCCAGATCCGCCGGTCGGCGACACCGGAGAGCCCGACCCGCTCCAGCAACCCGTCCCGGGCGACGGCCCGGTCGGCGGGACCGACGCCCGCGTAGCGAAGGGCCAGGTCGATGTTGCCCCCGACCGTGCGCCACGGGAACAGCCGCGGCTGCTGGAACACCACGCCGGCCCCGACACCCGGCTCGGGATCCCGACCGGCGACGCTCAAGCCGCCCTCGGCGGGCCGCTCGAACCCGGCGACCAGACGCAGCAGGGTGGACTTGCCGCAGCCGGACGCCCCGACCAGCACGAGGAACTCCCCCGGCACGACGGTGAGGTCGAGCGGGCCCAGCGCCTGCACCCGCTCCCGGCGGCCCGGATAGGAGTGCCCCAGCCCGCGCGCCGCGATGGCGGGCGTCCCGGCGACCGCCCCGGTCGTGGTGTCAGCCTGCGGCGAGGACATCCGGGAGCCCCTTCGTGTAGATCGCGTCCTGGAACGTCGCCAGATCCGGTGCGGCCGGGATCTGCTTCTGCTCGGCGAGGAACTGCGCCGCGCTCTGCAGGTTCTGGGCGAGGTTCCCCGGCTGCCCGTCGACGCCCAGCCACTCGGCGGAGGTGAGCTCCTGCTCGGACAGGAACACCCCCTGCTCCAGCTGGGACGCGGCGTCCTGCGGGGTGGTGCCGATCTCGGCCGCGACCGCCTGCGCGGCGGCCTGCGGGTCGGCGCGGACGGTCTCCAGCGCCCGGGCCTCGACCTGGCGCCAGGCGTCGACGACGTCCGGGTGCTGCTCGGCGAACGGCCGGGACACCACGCCGAGGTCGAGCGTCGGCTTGCCCGCGGTGGCGAGCTCGCGGCTGGTGACCAGTGTCGTGCCCGTCTTCCGCAGCTCGTCGAGGGTCGGCAGCCAGGTGTAGACGGCGTCGACGTCGCCGCGCTCCCACGCGGCCAGCGCGGCCTGCGGCTGCAGATCGACCAGCCCCACGTCGGAGGGCGTCAGACCGCCCCGCTCCAGAGCGGCGAGCAGGCTGTAGTGCGAGGTGGAGGCGAACGCGGTGGCGACCCGCTTGCCGCGCAGTCCCGCGACGTCGGTGACGCCGGTGCCGTTGCGGGCCACGAGGGCCTCGTTGTCGCCGGCGACGTCGAGCACGAACGCGACCTGGTACGGGATGTCCAGCGGTGCGGACAGGCCGCGCGCGACCGGGCTGGAGCCGATCGCGCCGAAGTCGAGCTCCCCGGCGACGAAGGCGGTGTTGATGTCCGCCCCGGAGTCGAACTTCGTCCACTGCACGTTCCAGTCCGGGAGTGCCTCCTCCAGCCAGCGGTTGTGCTTCGCGACGAGGTCACCGCTGGGGAAGCTCTGGTAGGCGATACGGATGGTCGGCTTCCCCGCCTCCTGCCCGGCGGGGCCGATGGCGCACGCGGACAGGGACAGCAACGCGACCAGCGCGGTGGCGATCGCCGCCACGGTCGGACGGATCCTCATGCTCGTCCCCTCCACGGAACGGTGCGGCGCTCGACGGCGCGCAGCAGCGCGTCGATCACCAGGCCGGAGATGCCGATCGCGAAGATGCCCACGAGCACGACCGGGGTGTTGTTGTAGTTGCTGGCGTCCTTGACCATCCCGCCGATCCCGGGGATGCCGTTGAACAACTCGGCCGCGACGACCGAGGAGTAGGCGATGCCGACCGCGAGCCGGATGCCGGTGAAGGTCTCCGGCAGCGCGGCCGGGACGATCACGTCCCGCACGACCTGGCCGCGGGTGGCCCCGAGTGCGCGGGCGGCCTCGATCAGCCCCAGCGGGGCGGCGGCGACCGCGGCCGTCGTGGCGACGGCGGCGGGCGGGAACGCGGCCAGCGCCAGCAGCGTGACCTTCGGGGCCTCGTCGATGCCCAGCCAGATCACGAGCAGGAAGAAGTACGCGAGCGGCGGCAGCGCCCGCAGGAACGTCAGCCACGGCTCCAGCACCCGCCGGACCCAGCCGACCGTGCCCATGAGCAACCCGACCAGCACCCCCGCGACCACACCGAGGACGACGCCGCCGAGCACCCGGCGCAGCGTCATGTAGAGGTGCTCCCAGAGCAGGTAGCCCTGGTAGCCGCGGACGCCGTCGTGGACGGTCGAGACCTCCACCAGCGACCGCCACACGGTCGACGGGTACGGCACGAAGGTCTCGTTCCAGATCCCGCTCGCGGCGGCGACCTGCCAGACGACGAGGAAGACGAGCAGGGACAGCACGGGCAGCAACGCCGTGCGGGGATCGGACCGGGGACGCGCGCGGCGCCGGCCCGGTGGTGCGGCACGTGCCGCGTCGGCGGGTACGGACATGGGTGGAGGGCCTCTCGACGGCACGGGCGGGCCGCGTCGGCACCGGTGCGGACCGGCGCCGACGGGTTCGGCGGGGACGGCGTGCGGACACGCCGGGTCGCGCGGTCGAGGGCTCGCACAGGAGGGCTCGCCGGTCACACCGGGGCTGGCCTCACGGCCGGGGGCCCGCGACGACGGCGGGGGCCCGGCACCCGTCGGGTGGGAGGCGGAGGATCAGCGACAGCCGACCGTGCACAGACGGCACAGATCCAGCGTGATCCGCCGGGTCAGGCACGTGTGTGGCACGGATGAAGAATGGCCGGGACCTCCCGTCCTGACAAGGTCCCGGACTGTCGTGATCCTTACGCGCCGGACCCGTAACGCCCCGGGCGGGTACGGGCCAGGGCGGGCGACGACGTTCGGCAACCATGCACCGGACACCATTCCTTCCCACATCGCGGGAGCGTGTCCGCGGAATCGTACGGACAGCACCACCGCCATTGTCCGGAATACCCGGACAGTGGGACGCGCGAGGCTTCGCTCTCATTGACACCGGAACCGGCACATTCCTAGTGTCGCCGGTACGGAAACCGACCGGCGCCCATAACCATCCCGACGATCTGCGCCTAGGACATCGTGCCCGGAATACTCCACTTCAACGGCTTCGAGATGAACACGCCGAGCCACATGAATCACGGCATGTGGGTCCACCCGGACAACAACCGGCACCGTTACACCGATATCGACTACTGGACCGGGACCGCACGACTGCTGGAACGCGGCCTGTTCGACGCGCTGTTCCTCGCCGACGTCGTCGGCACCTACGACGTCTACGGCAGCAGCCGCGACGCCGCCCTCGAACGGGGCGTCCAGTCCCCCAACAACGATCCGTTCCTGCTCGTACCGGCGATGGCGGCGGTGACCCGCGACCTGGGTTTCGCGGTCACCTTCACGACCACCTACGAGCCGCCGTTCGGCAACGCCCGGCGCTTCTCCACCCTCGACCACCTCACCCGCGGCCGGGTCGCCTGGAACGTCGTGACCGGCTACCTCCCGGACGCCGCACGGAACTACGGTCTCGATGCCGCCGTCGGCCACGATGACCGCTACGAGCGCGCCGAGGAGTTCCTGGAGGTCTCCTACAAGCTCTGGGAGGGCTCCTGGGACGACGACGCGGTGGTGCGGGACCGGGCACGGCGCCGCTACAGCGATCCGGCGAAGGTGCACGAGGTGGGCCACCGCGGCGCCCACTTCACCGTCGACGGCCCGCACCTGTCCGAGCCGTCCCCCCAGCGGACCCCGGTGATCTACCAGGCGGGGTCCTCGGACCGGGGCCGCGACTTCGCCGCCCGGCACGCCGAGGCGATGTTCGTCGGGGCCCGTACCGAGGACGAGGCCCACTCGGTGGTCGCGTCGACCCGCGAGCTCGCCGTCGCCCACGGTCGTACGCCGGACGACATCCGGTTCCTGACCGGGCTGAACGTGATCGTCGCCGAGACCGACGCCGCGGCACGGGCGAAGCTCGAAGACTTCCTGCGCTACCGCGACACCGTCGGCTACCTGGTCCACTTCGGTGGCGGGACGGGCGTCGACCTGGCCGCGCACGGCGCCGAACAGCTCCTCGGCTTCCGGGCGCGCGGACACATCGAGTCCAACGAGCGCTCGTTCGCCGACAAGCGGGCTCGCGAGGTAGTCGACTTCTACGACGACCCGACCGCGGACCCGTTCCTGGTCGTCGGCTCACCGACCCGGGTGGCCGACCGCATCGAGGAACTCGCGGACTCGATCGGTCTCGACGGGTTCAACCTGATCCAGTACCTGTCCCCGGGCACCTTCGCCGACTTCGTCGAGCTGGTCGTGCCCGAGCTGCAGCGCAGAGGCCGCTACCGCACCTCCTACGAAGAGGGCGAGACGCTGCGCGAGCGCCTGCTCGGAGCCGGTCCACGGCTGTCCCCGCACCATCCCGGCGCGGGGTTCCGCCGCGACGCCGTGACCGGCCGGTGACCCGGTACGGGACGACCCCCGTCCGACTGCCGGCGGCGGGTGCGCGATGTCGGCGGCCGGCGTCGGACCCGAACCGACGGTGCGGGTCCGACTCGGCGACCGCACCCCACAGTCCCCGCACCCCGCGCTGACGGTCCCGTCGTCGCGCGCCGCGACCCCGAGGAGCCCACCGTGACCAGCACCGCCCTGCCCACCGACTCCGCACGGTTCACCGAGGTGTTCGCCCGCATCGCCGACGGCGCACTCACCCGGGAGGCCCGGCGCGACCTCCCCCACGACGAGGTCCGCGCGCTCGCAGCGGCCGGGTTCACCGCACTCACCGTGCCCCGCGAGCTCGGTGGTTCCGGCGCGTCGGCCACCGAGCTGTTCGCACTGCTCGTCGAGCTGGCAGCGGCGGACTCGAACCTGCCCCAGCTGCTGCGCGCGCACTTCCTGTTCGTCGAGACGGTGCTGCAGGACCCGCACTACCCCGACCGCGACGAATGGCTCCGCCGGGTCGCCACGGGCGACGTCGTCGGCAACGCCAGCCACGAACGCGGCGCCGCGACCACCGGGTCCCTGGCCACCCGCCTGCGCCACGACGGCGGCCGCTACCGGCTCGACGGCGAGAAGTACTACAGCACCGGGGCCCTGTTCGCGGACTGGATCGTCGTCACCGCCCAGGACGAGGACGACCGCTTCGCCCGGGTCGTGCTGCCCACCACCGCCGAGGGCGTCGAACTCCGCGACGACTGGGACGGGTTCGGCCAGCGCCTGACCGGCAGCGGCGCCACCGTGTTCCGCGACGTCACCGTCGACCCGGCCGCCGTGCACGTGTTCACCGGCACCGGGACCCGCACCCTGCACACCGCGTTCCTGCAGAACGTACTGCTCGCCTCCCTGGCCGGCGTCGCTCAGGCGGCGGTGCGCGACGCCACCGGGTTCGTCCGCTCACGCACCCGCACCTACAGCCAGGGCGCCGGTGCCACCGCGGCGACCGACCCGCTGGTCCAGGCCGTCCTCGGCCGGCTCTCCGCCGACGTCACCACCGCGGAGGCGGTCGTCCTCGACGTCGCCCGGGCCATCGACCGGGCACGCGGCCCGATCCTGGCCGGCCTCCCGGACAACGACGCGATCCAGGCCGCGGAGCTGCGAGCGGTGCAGGCCCAGGTGACCGTCACCGAGCTCGTCCAGCGGGTCACGACCCGCCTGTTCGACGTCGGCGGCGCGTCGGCGACCTCGCTCGGGCGCGGCCTGGACCGGCACTGGCGCAACGCCCGCACCCTCTCCTCGCACAACCCGGTCGTCTACCAGGAGCGGGCGATCGGCGACCACCTGTTGAACGGCACGGAGCTGACCTACTTCTGGGCGACAGGACAGGCCACTCTCTGACACGGAGCGTGCCCGCGAACCGGACGAACATCACGTTCCGGTTCACGCCAACGTCACTCGAACGTAGACTCCGTGACGTGGTGCACATGGGGAGCGGCGTCCTTCTGGTCGGCCGCGCGTGGCTCGACCTCGGGCACACCGCGAGCGCCACCTGTCCGGCGTGACACCGACCCGCCCGTTCCCTCCCGTGGACAGGACACGCCTGTGCAGACCACCACCTGGGCCGAACCTGCCTCCGTGCAGCTCAGGTCCGCCGGACGCCGCTTCGACACCACCGCCGGCGGCTCCCGCACCGTGCTGCGGGACATCGACCTCGACATCTCCGCCGGAGAGGTCGTCGCGCTGCTCGGCGCGTCCGGATCCGGCAAGTCCACGCTGCTGCGCCTCGTGTCCGGGCTCGACCTGCCCACCAGCGGGAAGATCCTCGTCGACGGCGAGCCGGTCTCCGGCGTCCAGGACCGCGCGGCGGTCGTGTTCCAGGAGCCCCGCCTGCTGCCCTGGCGCACCCTCGCCGAGAACGTCGCGTTCGGCCTGCCCGACCGCACACCGCGCGCCGACCGGACCACGGCCGTGGAGCGCGCGCTGGCCTCGGTCGGTCTCGCGGACTTCGCCGGCTACCGGCCGCGCGCCGTGTCGGGCGGCATGGCCCAGCGGGCAGCCCTGGCGCGTGCCCTGGTCCGTGCCCCCGGTGTGCTGCTGCTCGACGAACCCTTCGCCGCCCTGGACGCGCTGACCCGGCTGCAGATGCAGGACCTCGTCGAGGACCTGCAGCGGGTCTCCGGCGCGACGATCCTGCTGGTGACCCACGACGTCGACGAGGCCCTGTACCTCGCCGACCGGATCGTCGTCATCGGCTCGTCGGAGTCGGGCGAGGGTGCGCAGATCGTGCACTCGCTGACCCCGCCGCAGGCCCGGCCCCGCGACCGCGCCGACACGGGGGCGTCGGCGCTGCGTGCCGACCTGCTGACCCGCCTCGGCGTCCCGACCCACCATCCCCGCGTCCCCGAGCAGCGATGAACCACCGGAGCCGTCCCATGCGCCTCGCCCGAACGCTCGTCCTGCTCGTCGCGCTGGCCGTCCTGGGGGGCTGTGCCGCCGGCGAGAACGCCGACGGCACCGTCTCCCCCGGCGGCGGCGGCGGCACGAAGGTGCGCCTGGACTACGCGTACTACAACCCCGAGAGCCTGGTGATCAGGAAGCAGGGCTGGCTGGAGCAGGAGCTGGGACCCGGCTCGGTCGAGTGGGTCCTGTCCCAGGGCAGCAACAAGGCCAACGAGAACCTGCGCGCCGGGGTCGTCGACATCGGGTCGACCGCGGGGACACCGGCCCTGCTCGCCCGGGCCAACGGCTCCCCGATCCGCTCCATCGACGTCTACAGCCGACCCGAGTGGTCGGCGATCGTGGTCGGCCGGGGCTCCCCGATCACCGGCCCGGCGGACCTGCGGGGCCGCAAGGTCGCCGTCACCCAGGGCACGGACCCGTACTTCTTCCTCGTCCAGGCCCTGCAACAGGCCGGTCTGGACCGCGACGACGTCGAGATCGTCAACCTGCAGCACTCCGACGGCCGGACCGCCCTGGAGCGGGGCGACGTCGACGCATGGGCCGGCCTCGACCCGTTCATGGCCCAGAGCGAACTCGACGCCGGATCGACGCTGATCTACCGCAACCTGGACTTCAACTCCTACGGCCTGCTCAACGCCGACGAGGCGTTCCTCGAACGCGATCCCGACACCGCCGCCGCGGTGGTCCGCGCCTACGAGCGGGCCCGCGCGTGGATCCTGGAGAACCCCGACGACGCCGTCGCAACCTTGGCCGAGGCCGCGAGCATCAGCCCGGACGTCGCGCGCACGCAGCTGCTCGAACGCACCCGCGTCGACATCGACCCGGTCCCCGGCGACGCGCAGCGCGCCGTGCTGGAACGGCTGGTGCCGGTCCTGGTCTCCGAGGGCCTCGTCCGCTCCGAGCAGGACACCCGCACCGCGCTCGACACGCTCTTCGAACCACGCTTCGCCCAGGAGGCGGCCGGTACCCGCGCCGACGGGACGGCCGGACCATGACGATCACCAGCACGCCCGGGACGACGGGGACGACCGGGGCACCGACCGGCCCCGGCGGGCCCGGCCCCGCACCGCGGACCGGCCGGCGACGCCGCCTGCTGTCCACCCTCGCGGCCGGGCTCGTCGTGCCGTTGCTGCTGCTGGTCGGCTGGCACCTGCTCGCCACGTCGGGCCGGTTCTCCCCCGCGCAGCTCCCCACCCCGCTGGAAGTTGTCGCGGCGCTCGGCGAGCTGGCCGGGCGCGGCGAGCTGTGGCAGCACATCGCGATCAGCGTGCAACGGGTGCTGCTCGGGTTCGCCGCCGGCGCCGGGATCGGACTCGTGCTCGGCGGGCTCGTCGGGCTCTCGGCCCGCGTGCGCACCGTCCTGGGACCCACCGTCCAGGCCCTGCGGGCGGTCCCGTCGCTGGCCTGGGTCCCGCTGCTCCTGCTCTGGCTCGGCATCGGAGAGACGCCGAAGGTCACGCTGGTCGCGATCGGCGCGTTCTTCCCCGTCTACACCACCGTCGCAGCCGCGCTGGAGCACGTCGACAGCCGGCTCGTCGAGGTCGGACGTGCCTACGGCCGTTCCGGGCTGCGACTGTTCCTACAGGTCCAGCTCCCGGCGATCGCACCCCCGGCGCTGTCGGGCCTGCGGCTGGGCCTGGCCCAGGGCTGGCTGTTCCTCGTCGCCGCCGAGCTCATCGCCTCCTCGATCGGGCTCGGGTTCCTGCTGATCGACAGCCAGAACACCGGCCGGACCGACGTGCTGCTGCTCGCGATCGTGCTGCTGGCACTGCTGGGCAAGGCGACCGACGCCGTGCTCGGCGTGGCCGAGCGCGCACTGCTCCGTCGGTGGACATGACCCGCGAACCGGTCACGGCGTCCCCGGACTTCGGGACACCCGGTGTGACGGCAGCCACTGGTGCACCTCGTCGGGGTTTGTCACGATGTGGCGCGATGGCCCAGTCAGCGACTCTGCGTGAGCGCCGCCATGTCGACCTGCGTCGGCAGGCGAGCGCGATCTGTGGGTGGCACGGCTAGGGCCGACGCCCCACTCCCCCGGGACGGTGGCCGGCCCGGCCGTGCGCGCGACCGCACATCCACCACCTCGCGCCCCGGAGAACCCGCCATGCCCGCGTTGCGGCCCCGCACGACCCCGGTCCCGTCCCCCCGTGCCGCGGCTCCCGCCGTCCCGCTCGGCCGCCGCAGTGCCAGCGCCGCCGCGGTGCTGCGGTGCATTCTCGCCGACGGCCCGGTCGCCCGCAGCACCGTCGCCCGCAGCACCGGGATGAGCGCAGCGGCCGTCACCCGGCTCTACCAGGACCTCGCGGCCCGCCGGCTGGTCCGTGACCTCCCCCTCCGCTCACCACGGCCCGGTCTGGGACGGCCGCACGAACCGGTGGACGTCGACGACCGGTACTGGGTCGCGGCCGGCCTGCACGTCGCCGTGCCGCACAGCACCGTCTCCGTCACCGACCTGCGGGGCAGGGTCCTGGCACGCGAGGTGGTCCCGCACCAGGGCACGACGCCCTCGGCCGTCCTCCGGCGGGCGGCCGACCGGCTCGCGGCGCTCCTGCCATCCGGTTCCGACGACCGGGCGCCGCTCGGGGCCGGGCTGACCAGCGGGGGCCGGGTCGACAACGTCAGCGGGGACATCGTCGTGCACGACCTGCTCGGCTGGCGCGACGTGCCGGCCGCGCGGCTCGTCGCCGACCGCCTCGGTCTCCCGGTCCGGGCCGAGAACCACGCCCACGCCCTCACCCGGGCCGAGCTGCTGTTCGGCGCCGCCCGTGACCGCGCCGGACGCAGCGCGGTCACCCTGTTCGTCGGGAACATGATCGACGCCGCCCTCTCGACCGGTGGCGTCGTCCACCACGGTCCGGGCACGACCGCCGGCGAGATCGCCCACCTCCCGCTCGGCGATCCCACGGTCCGCTGCGCGTGCGGCCGCTCCGGCTGCCTGCAGGCCACCGTGTCGGACCGGGCGATGGGGGAACGCGCGGCAGCCGCCGGCATCGTGGCGGAACCGTCCTTCGACGGCCTGGTCGCCGCGGCCCGAGCCGGGGAGCCACCCGCCGTGGCGCTGTTCCGGGAGCGGCTACGCCTGGTCGGGCGGGCCGCGGCGGTCCTGCTGGACCTGGTCAACCCGGACGTGCTGGTCGTCGTCGAGGGCGGGATCGGGCTGCTGCCCGAGATCGCACCGCTACTGCTGGCCGACCTGCACACCGAGGTCGCCGGTGGCTCCTTCACCTGCACCGAGCCGGACCGGGTCGTCGTCCCGGGGAGCTTCGGCGCCGATGCGCTCGCCGTCGCCGGGACGGCGAGCGTCCTCGACGCCGTGTACACCCACCCCCTCGAGCTCCCCGAGGAAGCGGTACCGCATTCGGCACCGGCTTAATTTCCATCATCGCAAAATTGACACCAGGACAACGGGACCGCACGATCGAATGGTGAGGATCGCAGGCCACGGCGACAACCGGACCGCACCGGTATCCGATTGTCGCCGCCCGTGTCCTCCCCGTTGATTCCGACGCACGTCGCCGGTTGACCACGACTCACACCTCCGCAGCACGGACGCCGTCGTCCCGCTCCCGGACCTCGTCGCACGACGCCGCCCCCGGATGATTCCGGCCGCACCGTCGCCTTTCCGCCAACCCTTTCCAGCGCCTGTCGCGCTGCCCTCTCCTCCTGTTTCGAGGGAGCATCATGACCGCCACCGCCGAGCACCCCCAGACAGGCTCCGCACTCGATGTCCGGCCCGTCGCCGGGCACATCGGGGCCGAGATCCACGGCGTCGACCTGCGGCACGCACTCGACGACGCCACCGTCGCCGCGATCCGGGCGGCGCTGCTGCGCCACAAGGTCGTCTTCTTCCGCGACCAGCCGCTCGACCACGACCAGCAGATCGCCTTCACCGCCCGCTTCGGGAAGGTGACCCCGGCCCACCCCTACCGCTACGACAACGGCGACGCCGGCCGCACCCACCCGGAGATCCTCGCCGTCGACAGCAGGCTCTACGCGGCCCGGGCCGGGGCCCGGCGCTACAGCTACGCGAGCTTCTGGCACACCGACGTGGCCGCCCTGGTCAACCCGCCCGCCGCGACCGTACTGCGCTCCGAGATCGTCCCGCCCTACGGCGGGGACACCACCTGGACGAATCTGGTCGCCGCCTACGAGGGGCTACCCGAACCGCTGCAGCGCTTCGTCGAGGGTCTGCGTGCCGAGCACCGGTTCGGTGGTCGCGCACCGCGCTGGGAGAACGGCAGCGAGTCCGAGCGGCTCGTCGCCGAGGCCCCGATCGTCTCCGAGCACCCCGTGGTGCGGGTACACCCCGAGACCGGCGAGCGGGCGCTGTTCGTCTCCCCCGGCTTCACCAGCCGGATCGTGGGGTTCGCCGCCGCGCAGAGCGACCGGCTGCTGGACCTGCTCTTCGACGAGATCACGAACCCCGCGTACACGGTGCGGTTCGGCTGGCGGCCGGACAGTGTCGGCTTCTGGGACAACCGGGTCACCGCACACCTGGCCCCGACCGATCTCGACCACCTCGACGTCACCCGGGTGCTCTACCGCACGACCATCGAGGGCGACGTCCCGGTCGGCGTCGACGGCGTCGCGTCGCGGTCGATCTCGGGCGAAGCGTTCCGCGCGGCGGGATCGAGGACGTGAGCACGCGCGTCCCGGCCGGGCCGGGCCCGTGCCACGCCCGCGCCGCCACCGGCTGATCCCTACCGGTCCCCACGCCGCACCCGTCGCGCCACGGGTGGGCGCCACCCACGTCGTCCCGGACAAGGAAGCACCGTGCCCACGCACCAGCGTCCCCGCCCCCGTCCCGCCGTCCCGTGGGCCCGCCGCCCGCGGGTCCTCGCCGCACTCGTCACCGCCGCCGCGCTCGTCCTCGCCGGTTGTGGCACGGGCGCCGACACCGCACCCGCCGCCGACGGCGCCCCCGAGACCGCCACCCTGCGCTACCAGGGGAGCCCGAACGCGGTGACGCTCGCCGAGCTCGCCGAGGACCTCGGCTACCTCGAACCCCTCACGCTCGAGTGGGTCGGCAACACCACCAGCGGCCCGCAGGACATCCAGTCCGCGGCCACCGGTCAGGTCGACTTCGGCGGCGCCCACGGCGGCGCCGTCGCCAAGCTGATCCAGTCCGGCGCCCCGGTCACCGCGGTGATCAACTACTACGGGGTCGACCAGCAGAACTTCAACGGCTACTACACCCCGGAGGACAGCCCGATCCGCACCGCGCGGGACTTCATCGGCAAGAAGGTCGGCGTGAACACCGCCGGGGCGCACGCCGAGGCCGTCCTCGACACCTGGCTGAAGCAGAACGGCCTGACTCCCGAGGAGATCGACCAGGTCGAGCTCGTCGTGGTGCCACCGATCAACACCGAGGAGAGCCTGCGCCGCGGACAGATCGACGTCGGCTCACTCGGCGGTGTGCTCCAGGACCGAGCCGTCGCGGCCGGCGGTCTGCGACCGGTGTTCCGCGACCTCGACCTGCTCGGCGAATCCAACAGCGGCCAGATCGTCATCCGCGACGACTTCCTCGAGGAGAACCCGCGAAGCGCCGAGATCCTGGTGACCGGGATCGGCAAGGCGATCGAGTGGACGAAGACCACCCCGCGCGAGCAGGTGATCGCCCGCTTCACCGAGATCATCCAGCAGCGCGGGCGCAACGAGAGCACCGAGAACCTCCAGTACTGGAAGAGCTACGGGGTCCCCGCCCGCGGTGGCGTGATCAGCGACCGCGACTTCGAGCAGTGGGAGCCCTGGCTCAAGGAGAGCGGCGCGATCCCGGGCGACCTCGACATCCCGTCGCTGTATGACAACCGGTTCAACGGCTACCGCGACGGGCAGACCCCCGCGGGCGCACCCGGAGGTACGACCTGATGAGCACCTCGATCAGCCTGCGCGGTGTCGGCCACACCTTCCCCGCCCGCGACGGCGGCCGACCGTTCACCGCCCTGGCGGACGTGTCCCTCGACGTGGCCGCCGGCGAGTTCGTCGTCCTCGTCGGACCCAGCGGCTGCGGCAAGTCCACCCTGCTCGACCTGATCGCCGGCCTCTCGCCCGTCACCCGGGGCGAGGTGCTGCTCGACGGCCGCCCCGTCACCGGCCCCGGCCTGGACCGCGGCGTCGTGTTCCAGCAGTACGCGTTGTTCCCCTGGCGCACCGCACTGGCCAACGTCGAGTTCACCCTCGAGGCCAAGGGCCTCAACCGCCGCGACCGCACCCGCGTCGCCCGGGACGCGCTCGACCTCGTCGGGCTCCACGGCTTCGAGCAGCGCTACCCGCACGAGCTGTCCGGGGGCATGAAGCAGCGAGTCGCGATCGCCCGCAGCCTCGCCTACGAACCCGAGGTGCTGCTGATGGACGAGCCCTTCGCGGCACTCGACGCCCAGACCCGGGAGAACCTGCAGGACGAGCTCCTGCGGATCTGGCGGCGCACCGGCACCACGGTCGTCTTCATCACCCACGGCATCGACGAGGCCGTCCACCTCGGACAGCGCGTCGCCGTCATGACCTCCCGGCCGGGGCGCATCAAGCAGGTCCTCGACATCGACCTCGAACGACCGGCCGACACCGACACCGACCTGCGGTCAGAACCGGAGTTCGCTCGCTACCGCCGCGAGGTCTGGGAACTGCTGCACGACGAGGTCCGCGCCGCGGGCCGGCTGGAGGGGGCGGGCACACGATGAGCACCGCGACCACCGCCACGACGTCCACGACCGCCGGGAACGCGACCGGCCCGGACACCCCCGCCACCGCCCCCGGCCCCGCGGCCGGGACCGGCGGCTCCACCACACGGGCACGACGCACGCTCGGCGTGCTGCGCCGGATCGCCACCCGCAGCGTCGCCGTGCTGGCCTTCCTCGCAGTCTGGGAGACCGCACCCCGGATCGGCCTGGTCGAACAGATCTGGCTGCCGCCGTTCAGCACCGTGGCCGGCGCGATCGGCTCGCTGCTCGCCGACGGCTCCCTGATCGAGCACATCGGGGTCAGCCTGCAGCGCTCGCTGTCGGGCTTCATGATCGCGATCGCGATCGCGGTACCACTCGGACTGATCATCGCCTGGTACCGCCCGCTGGCCGACATCCTCGACCCGCTGCTGGAGATCTTCCGCAACACCGCCGCGCTGGCGCTGCTGCCGGTGTTCACCCTGATCCTGGGCATCGGCGAGCTGTCCAAGGTCTCGCTGATCGTGTTCGCCTGCGTCTGGCCGATCCTGCTCAACACCATCAGCGCGGTCCGCGACGTCGACCCGCTGCTGGTCAAGTCGGCGCGCTCGGTGGGACTGTCGAGTCCGCGGCTGTTCCAGAAAGTGATCCTCCCCGCGTCGATACCGACGATCTTCACCGGGATCCGGCTGGCCGGCGCGGTATCGATCCTCGTGCTCCTCGCCGCCGAGATGGTCGGCGCCAAGGCCGGGCTCGGCTACCTGATCAACTCGGCCCAGGTGAACTTCCTGATCCCCGAGATGTACGCCGGGATCGTGACCGTCTCGGCGATCGGCGTCGGCTTCAACTACGTACTCGTGCGCGTCGAGCGCCGGTTGTCCCGCTGGAGGATCTGATGGCCCCCGAACTGCACCTCAACGCGTTCATCCACCCCGCCGGTCACCACGAGGCCGCCTGGCGGCACCCGGCGACCACCCCCGACCGCGTCCTCGACGCCGACTACTACCACGCGATCGCCCGCACCGCGGAGGACGCGGCGTTCGACGCGATCTTCTTCGCCGACATCCCGGCCGTCACGCCGAACGTCGCGCACAACACCGTCGGCGGGCTCGACCCGATCACCCTGCTCGCCTCGATCGCCGCGGCCACCTCCCGGATCGGGCTGATCGCGACCGCGTCGACCACCTACTACGACCCCTACAACCTGGCGCGGCTGTTCGCCTCCGTGGACCACCTCAGCAAGGGCCGCGCCGGCTGGAACATCGTGACCACCGCACTCGACGCCGCCGCAGCCAACTACGGCCTCGACGCCCACCCGGACCCGGCCGAGCGCTACGCCCGGGCGACCGAGTTCCTCGAGGTGGTCACCAAGCTGTGGGACGGCTGGGAGGACGGGGCGGTCCTCCTGGACCGGGCAGGCGGCCGCTACGCCGACCTCGACCGCATCCACCCCGCCGACCACGTCGGCCCCCGGTTCCGGGTGCGCGGCCCGCTGACCGTGCCGCGCTCCCCGCAAGGCCACCCGGTGCTGGTACAGGCCGGGTCGTCCAACGACGGCCGCGCCTTCGCCGCCCGCCACGCCGAGGCGATCTTCACAGCGCACCAGCGGCTGGTCGACGGCCAGGCCTTCTACCGCGACGTCAAGGACCGGGCCGCCGGCTACGGGCGCGTCCCCTCCGACGTCGCGGTCCTGCCCGGCATCAGCCCGTTCATCGGCGACACCGAGGAGGCCGCACGCGCACTGGAACGCGAGTTCGACGAGCTCACCGTGCCCGAGTACGGCCTGCGCCAGCTGGAGGGGCTCACCGGGGTGCGGCTCACCGAGGCGGCCCTCGACCGGCCGGTGCCCGACGAGCTGTTCACCGGTGCCGGGGACGTCACCGACAACGCCCGCAGCCGGCTGCAGGTGATCGCCGGGATCGTCGAGCGCGAACGGCCGACCGTGCGCGGGCTGCTGCACCGCCTCGCCGGCGCCCGCGGGCACCGGGTCGTCACCGGCACCGCCGAGCAGGTCGCCGACACCATCGAGGAGTGGTTCACCCACGGCGCTGCCGACGGGTTCAACGTGATGCCGCCCTTCTACCCGGGCGGGCTGGAGCTGTTCACGTCCCGGGTCGTGCCGCTGCTGCGCGAACGCGGCCTGTTCCGCACCGGCTACACCGGCACCACCCTGCGCGAGCATCTCGGACTGCGACGGCCGCCCGGCCGCTACGCAGCCGCCGAGCAGGACGGCGCGGTCGGGGCGTGAGCCCCCGACCGGGCGCCCGGGACGCCGCGGCGGCGCGACCGCGGCGGCGGGCCGCCGGGTGAGCGTCGGCGGGGCGCCTCCCGGCGGCCGTGCCACACCGACCGGGCTCGACCACTCGCTGCGCCCGTTGCTGTGGACGGTGTACCTGCCCGCCGCGATCTACGGGGTCGGGCAGGGCGCCGCCGCCCCGGTGATCGCGCTGACGGCGCGGGACCTGGGCGCCTCGGTCGGGGTCGCCGGGCTGGCGGTCGCCGCGGTCGGCCTCGGGCTGCTGCTGGGCGACCTGCCGGCCGGCCGGATCGTGTCCCGCTTCGGCGAGCGGGCCGCGATCGTCGGCGGCAGCACCGCCGGGGCGCTGGGCGTGCTGCTGTGCCTGCTCGCGCCGACGGTCCCGGTGCTCGTCGCCGGGATCGTGCTGACCGGGCTGGCCAACGCCGTGTGGGGGCTGGCCCGGCAGGGCTACCTCGCCGAGGCGGTGCCGTTCGCACGCCGGGCCCGGGCGATGGCCGGACTCACCGCGATGATGCGGCTCGGGTTCTTCGCCGGCCCGTTCCTCGGCGCCGCGACGATCCTGCTGGTCGGGGTCCGCGGCGGGTTCGTCGTGCAGCTCGTCGCCGTCGTCGTCGCCGGGGTGCTGATGGCCCGGCTGCCCGACCCGCCGCGCCGCACCGCCGCCGGACCCGCCCCGACGATCCCGCAGGTGGTGCACCGGCACCGGCGGCTGCTCGGCACACTCGGCGCCGGTGCACTGCTCATGGGCGCGGCCCGCGCCTCCCGGGAGGCCGTGCTGCCGCTGTGGGCCGACCACCTCGGGCTCGACGCGGCCACCGCCAGCGTCGTCTTCGGGATCGGCGCGGCCGTCGACGTCGCCTGCTCCTACCCGGCCGGCCGGGTGATGGACCGATTCGGCCGGCGCATCGTCGCGGTGCCGTCGTTGCTGGTCATGGCGGTGTCCTACACCGTGCTCCCACTCGCGGCCGGGGTCACGTCGCTGGCCGTGGTCGCTGTCGTCATGGGGATCGGCAACGGCCTCGGCAACGGCGTGATCATGACCCTGGGCGCCGACGTCGCCCCCGCAGACACCCGGGCCGAGTTCCTCGGCGCCTGGCGGCTCACCCACGACGCCGGGATGTTCGCCGGACCGTTGTTCGTCGGGATGGTCGCGGCGGCCGGGCCGCTGGTGGTCGCTGTGGGCGCCCTCGGCGGCGTCTGCGCGCTCGGCGCGGCCGTCCTCGGCCGCTTCATCCCCGTGTACGCACCCTGGCCCACCCCCACCTGATGACCGGGAGGACCCCATGACCACGACACCGGACCCCGACACGCTGCGCGCCGACGTGCTCGTCGTCGGCGGCGGACCAGCCGGCACCTGGGCCGCGCTCGCCGCGGCCGCCACCGGCGCGACCGTCGTGCTCGCCGACAAGGGTCACTGCGGGTCCAGCGGCGCGACGGCCGCCGCCGGAACCGGCATCTGGTACGTCGGCCCCGACCCGGAGGACCGTGCACGGGCCAAGGCGTCGCGCGAGGCGCTGGGCGGTCACCTGGCCGAGCACCACTGGATGGACCGGGTCCTCGACCGGACCTACGAGCTGGTCGGTGACCTGGCCACCCGCGGCCGCTACCCGTTCCCGCGCGACGGCGACGGCCGCGAGATCCGGACTGGCGTCCAGGGGCCCGAGTACATGCGCCGGATGCGCACCCGGGTGCTGCGGGCTGGGGTCCGGGTGCTGGACCACAGCCCGGTCACCGAGCTGCTCGTCGACGCCGAGGGTTCGGTCTCGGGCGCCGCCGGGGTCCGGCTACGCCGAGGCGGGACCTACCGGGTGGAGGCCGGCGCCGTCGTGCTCGCCACCGGTGGGTGCGCGTTCCGGTCCGGCACGCTGGGCTGCCACCCGAACACCGGAGACGGCGCGCTGCTCGCCGTCGAGGCCGGAGCCGGGCTGTCCGGGATGGAGTTCTCCAACGCCTACGCGATCGCTCCGGCAGGCACGTCGCTGACCAAGACCGCGTACTACACCTACGCGACGTTCCTGCACGCCGACGGCACCGTGCTCGACGGAGCGGGCAGCACCCGCGGCCGGTCGACGATCGCCCGCGCGCTGCTCGACGAGCCGGTGTACTGCGTGCTCGACCGGGCCGACGACGACGTCCGCACCGCGATGCGGCTCGGCCAGCCGAACTTCTTCCTCCCGTTCGACCGGCTCGGGATCGACCCGTTCACCGAGCCGTTCCCGGTGACCCTGCTGCTGGAGGGCACCGTCCGCGGCACCGGCGGCGTGCACGTGACCGGCGACGACTGCTCCACCGGTGTCCCCGGCCTCTACGTCGCCGGCGACACCGCGACCCGCGAGCTGGTCTGCGGCGGGTTCACCGGCGGCGGGAGCCACAACGCGGCCTGGGCGATGTCGTCGGGCAGCTGGGCGGGCGACGGCGCGGCCCGCCACGCCCGCTGCCGGACCGGCGTCCGCCCGGTCCTGCGTCCCGGCGGCGACGCGGGCCTACGCCCGGGCGGCGCCCGCCCCGGCCCCGGGCCCCACGAGTCCGAGGTGGTGGCGGAGGTGCAGCGCCGGGTCCTGCCCTACGAGACCAACCTGTTCCGCACGGGTATCGGGCTCGCGGCGGCGCTGGCGGGGCTCGACGACGTCTGGACGCAGGTGCGTACCGCGCTGCGACCCGCCTCCCACTCCGCTCGTGACGTGCTGCGAGCCCGGGAGGCCGCGGCGATGACCGCACACGCCCGCTGGATGTACTCCGCGGCCCTGGCCCGCACGGAGTCCCGTGGCATGCACAGGCGCACCGACCACCCGGACCTCGATCCGGCCCAGCACCACCGCCTCCGCGTGCACGGACTCGACCGGATCACCCTCACCCCCTCGCCGGTCGGCGACCGCGAGCCCACCACGGCGGTGGTCCGGTGATCGAGATCGTCGACGCCGCCCGCTGCATCACCTGCGACCGATGCGTCGAGGTGTGCCCGACCAACGTCTTCGACACCGGCGACGACGGCGTCCCGGTCCTGGCCAGGCTCCACGACTGCCAGACCTGCTACCTGTGCGAGGCCTACTGCCCGGCCGACGCGCTCTACGTCAGCCCGGTGACCCACCCGTGCGCTCCCGTGCCGCCGGACGCCCTCGCCTCCGCGGGGCTCCTCGGTGGATACCGGTCGGCACTCGGCTGGGGCGCCGGCCGCCGGCTCGGCGCGCGGACGGCGATCGGCCCGCCGCTGCCCGCCGCCACACCACCGCGGCGGGGAGAGCCCGGTCGATGATCCCCGACCTGCGCATCGCCGTGAGCGTGCGACGCGGCCGATCCCCCAACGCACCGGATCACGTCGCGCCGGCGCCGCCGTCCAGGGTGTGGCCCGCGGCCCGGGTGGCGCGGCGCAGTGCCCGGACCGGTCCCGACACGTCGCCGTCCCGGGTGCACAGCGAGATCGGACCGTGCTCGATGTCGATGGCCGGGACGAACACGACGTCCGGATGCCGGTAGCTGTCCACACGGACGCTCCCGTGATGGCGATCGCGTTCCCGCGTCCGACGACCTCCGGCAGCTCGTCAACGGTGCCCACGCTCGGGCCGTAGCGGACCGGAACACCACTCGGACTCGGACCCACCAGGCCTGCCGCGCAGCATGTGTGCAGATCGACGCTTCACCCCCGACAGGACGCGGCGATACCTCGTGCCACATCGGCGCCAGCCTCGTCGGGCGGCCTGGCTGAACTTCATCGTCTATGAGTAGCTACGCATCGATACGAGGGCTAGCGGGTACATGGAGATGGCGTGTCACAACGCTGTGTCGCCAACTCGCGGTGAGGTGCCGTAACCGATGCCCACGATCAATACGTGTCTCATCGAGGCCATCTACCGATCGGAGCCCCCGCTGCCTTCCCGTCCCACCACCGGTACCGCCCGAGCCGGTACCCGATCCGCCGCCACCGCCGATCCCTGATCCAGAACCCGACCCTCCGCCGCCGCCAACACCGCCGGATCCGCAACCGCCGCTTCCGCCCGGCAGACCTGGGCACCACCGAGAGTCGCCGGGTGACCGCCACACCCCCACCCCCGGGCGAGACACGGGGCACGGCCACCGTCGCGAGCGCCGCCGACACCTGGGGCGGCACCGCCCGAGCTCAGCCCGCGCGGGGAGAAGCTACCTCTCGACCCGGACGTCAACCGAGGTCGCCAACGTCGACGGCGACCACATAGCCGGGCACGACTGGAGCGGCACCCGCCGCTGACCAGGGACATCGTCGAGTCATCGGGCGTCGTCTCCGGCGACAAACACTTCTTGCAATCGGAAGTTGTCGATGTCGAGTACGAAGCCTCGAACAACCGTGTCGGGGTGCAGGAAGGTCTCGTGGCGCAGCTGGACGATGTCGCGGCGGACACTGGTCTCTGGGCTGTCGAAGGCATGGGTGCGCCACTGCGGGCGACGCCCGGTCTCCTCGGCGAGTTCCTCGGTGAACTGATGGTCGGTGAAGGTGGCCAGTCCGCACCCGGAGTGCTGGACCACGATGATGTCGCGGGTCCGGAGCTTGCGTTGGCTGATGGTCAGGGACCGGACGACGTCGTCGGTGACCACTCCACCGGCGTTGCGCAGCACGTGGACCTCGCCCAACGCCAGCCCGAACAGGGCGAAGACGTCGATGCGGGAGTCCATGCACGTCACGACAGCGGTTCCGAGAGACGGAGGGACCGCGACACCGCGCGCGTTCGCGGCTGCCATTCGGCCGCCGCCGTCCCGATAACGGCGCAGTAGCTCTTCGTTGCTCATCGGGCGAACCTAGTCGCCCCCGCGGTGGTCGTGTCGGTGTCGCTCAGCGACCACCGAGAGGGCCACGCCCTCACTGCACACCGAAGCCTGCAGCACGGCGAGGCCTGCGCGTCTAAGAGACCGATGCCCCAGGTTCGCCGACATAATCGTGGCCGTGGGCAGGGCCGGCGCCTACCTCCGCTGCACGAGTGCGGTGGATGACCTCTGAGGCCCCCGGGTAACCCGGTGACGGACCACCATGTGCCGACTTATAGAGTTGCTAAAGTTTGCAACTGCTGTGACGGCGAGGGCGGTGGAGTGCTGGTGCGCGCGAGGATCGAGGGTTCACGTGCGCACGAGGCGACGGCGCTACCGGTTCGAGGGGCGACAAGATGAGCAGGCCCCTCTACCAGGTCAAAGCGGAATTCTTCAAGACGTTGGGGCATCCGGTGAGAATTCGGGTGCTGGAGTTGCTCAGCCGACGCGAGCACGCGGTGTCCGAGCTTCTCTCCGACGTCGCGATCGAGTCCGCGAACCTGTCCCAGCAGCTCGCCGTGCTCAGACGTGCCGGCGTCGTCCGATCCCGCAAGCAGGGGTCTGCTGTCTACTACTCCATCGCCAGCCCGGAGATCGCCCGGCTGTTGGCGGTTGCTCGGTCGATCCTGACCGGGATGTACTCCGATCAGGCGGAGCTACTCGAGGAACTGCGGACCTCTCGATGACCAGCTCGGAGCGAAGTGGAACCCAGCAAGCCTGTTGCCGACGAGGACGAGCGAGAGGTCGCGGTTGCGGTGGCCAGCGACGGTAGTCGCCACAGTCACCAGGCCAGCAGGCGTTCGTTGTCCGACGCCCTGGCCCGCGACGCTGAGATCGTAGGTGGGGTCGGCGGTTTCGCAGCAGAGCCACTCGTCATCACCGCCACCGACGACGTTGTCGATGCGATCGAGCAGCTACCGAGGCGGTTTCGCGCGGTGTTCCTCACCCGTACCGACGCGCGTCCGACCTTGATCACCGAGGTCACTACACGTCATCACATGCCGTTGGTCCTGACGGAGCAGGCGGCGACCACCACGGTCTTGTGTGCCTCTGCCCTGGCTCAGCTACACCGGGTCAAGCGGGCGCCGATGCAGAGCCGCGTCGTCATCGCTGGCGGTCATCACCTACCAGAGCTGGGCCCGTTGTTGATGCTCGCGGGGTTCTACGACCAGACCTACTGGAGTGATCGGGACCGCGAAACGGTTTCGCTCGAGCAGGCGAGCGACGGCGCCGACATCGTGATCGATGTCCGGCGGGGATCGGCACCGGCCGTACAGACGGCGCTGATCGCGCAGAACTTTCCCGCTGGAGCTGTCATCCGACCGACAGGACTCGACGCGCGGGCACTGGTCGCTCCCGGAATCCTGCGTGTGGCCCTCGAATCTCCCCCGGCATCGATCCACGTGGGTCTACCGATGCTTCGTCGATGCGCCGAGGCCCTCGCACAGGTCATTCCGCCGACGATGCCGTGGCCGGGACTCTCGAAGTCCGACGCTGCAGGCGGCGCCGCCGGAGCTGTCACAGATCTCGTGTCCGAGGCAGTGAGACGCGGCATCGACCCACGCCTGGCCAGCTCGTGACCAGCTCGTGCTCGCCACGACACGGACGCGTCGGCGTGGACGACGGGTTCGCCTCCACACCGTCGACAGGCACGTAGTCGCCACTGTGTGTGCTCGAGCACCCCGGGCAGCCTCGCTGCAGCAATCACACAGTGCACCACCGCCGCGACACCGTGCTACCCCGGAAGCGACGGTGGGGGCACCTGCCCAACCGGTGGTGAGCCGGTTGGCACCAGCACCCCTTGCGTCATCGACGGCCAGCCACCACCTAAGGGCCGGCGGCGTGGTGCCGAGCTCGCTGCCCCGAGTCGGCACTCGATACGACCCCCGCCGAAGCCGAACCCGCATGGGCGAAGATACGGCGCCCTCTGCGCAGGCGGTTCAACCGACGGCGGGTCGGACGAGCTGCCGGCGCAGCCCGCCCACATACGGAATCATCGGCGAGCCCACCCTTCTCAGAGCAGGCTCGCCGCGCGGTAGATCCGCATAGCAGGTCTGGTCAGCAGGCCGCAGGAGGCGAGAAAGCTCATCAGCCCCGCGCAGGACGAACGCAGCAACGCCTTGTGTTGTTCATTGGCCGCGGCCTCACGCTGCGCACGTGCGCGGTCGAGCCCCACGTTGTCGTAGACCTGGGAGTTCCACATGCTGGCGACGACGAAATAGGCGACGAGAGCGACGTAGACGGCGCTGAGGTGGCGACGCAACGGTCCTGCGTGCTTGAGCGCTTCCCGGGTCTCGTCACGAGCGAACTTCATATGCCGTGACTCTTCGACGACATGGATGTTGGAGATGGTGCGCAGCAGGGGCAGGACACGCTCATCGCGCATCCAGTCGCGCTGCATCACGTCGAGAACCTCCTCAGCCACCAGAACCGCCGCGTAGGCACCTTCGCCACTCGCAGTGGACTTGTAGAGCCGCCCCAGGGCCAGGACCAGCCGGTTGGGCAGATACAGCGGGACACCGAGCTTCTCGATGCCGCGCGCGAACATGTTCGAATGACGACATTCGTCTGCGATCTCGGTCAGGGCCCATCGGAACGCCGGATCAGCAGGATCCTTGGCGTAGAAATCCCGCAGGATCATCTGCTGGAGGATCATCTCGAACCAGATCCCCGTCGAGGCGACAGTCGCGGTCTCGTGCCTGGTGAGCGCGACCCGCTGGACCTCGGTCATCTCGGCCCAGTAGGCAGTGCCGTGAAGACTGCACCATTCCGGGCTCATGCCGTACCGATCGTGATCCAGCGGCGCACCCCAGTCGATCTGGGTCGACGGATCGAACGACAGCTCCTCGGAGGAACGAAGCAACCGTTCGGCGGTTTCGGTCCGCTCGGCTGCCATCTCGTTGGCATCACGTAGCGACGGCCTCGACGACATACCCACCTCACTCACATCACACTGCGACAACTTCTCTGTAACCGTCGGTAACGTTACCACCGGTTACACCGCGGCGGGAGGGGTCATCGCCAGCGCCTCGCACCCGGACGGACTGACGCCGGACCCATGGCAGGCGACTGCGGTAGGGGATGCGGGCAGTTCGGGGCCGGCCATGCCCAGCTCAGACCCTCACGGAAGCGGCCCGTCCCGAGACGTTGTCGATGCGGCAGCGTGGAGGTGGACCGCGACAGGGACCGGCCCCGACAGCCCCCCACGGTGCGGCGCCCGCATGCGCTACCGGGCGGGACCTGGCCAGACCGACTCTCTGGTCCTGATCTCCGGTCGGCAACCTCCTGAGCGTCCCCAGTGAGCTGATCTCGACCATGCGCACAAGATCCACTCCACGCGCGGTCCACGTTCCCCCGACGGCCAAGGTTGCCCTACGCCGAGGACTCAACCAGCCGACGAGCGCCATGACACGGCCCTGCTGAACTCCGCGACCGTGGTTAGCCGATGCCAATTGCACGCTAGTCGCCCGCCACCGTGAACAAGAGGATTCCCCGGCCGAGAAGATCCACACCGCGCGGGCAAGCCGGGACTGTCCGGAAGATCGTGTGTGAGCGGTGATCCTCTGTGTCAGTTCAGGGCGATCCGGTCGCGGTTAGAACAGTGTCAACGCGTTCAGTGCAGCCTTCCAGTCGGTGGTCCGGCCGGTCGCGTTGGTCCGGTTCGCGATCGGGCTGCGGATGACCAGGTAGAGCATCTTCAGCGCGGCCTGGTCGTTCGGGAAATGCCCCCGCCGGCGGGTGGCCTGACGGAATCGTGAGTTCAACGACTCCACCGCGTTGGTCGTGTAGATGACCCGGCGGACTTCGGGCGGGAAGGCGAGGAACGGCGTGAACTCCTCCCAGGCTCCTCGCCGGAGCCGGATGATTGCTGGGTAGCGCTCGCCCCAGTCCGTCTCGAACTCGGCGAAGCGGGCCTCGGCGGCGTCGACGGTCGGGGCGGTGTAGATCGTGCGGAGCTGGGTGGTGATCGACGACCAGTGCGCTGTGGAGGCGTAGCGCACAGTGGCCCGGACCAGGTGCACCACGCAGTGCTGCACGGTGGCCCGCGGCCAGACGCTGCACGGTGGCCCGCGGCCAGACCTCGGCGATCGCCTCCGGCAGCCCCTTGAGCCCGTCGCAGGCCACGATGCACACGTCAGCGACACCGCGGTTACGGAGTTCGGAGAGCACCCCCATCCAGTGCTTGGCACCCTCTCCACCGGTGCCGACCCAGAGCCCGAGCACGTCTCGTTCGCCCTCGCAGTTGATGCCGAGTACGACATAGATCGGGCGGTTGGCGACCTGTCCGTCACGGATCTTGACGTGGAGGCGTGGGTCGCGGTGCGTACTTCGTAGGGCCGAGACCAGGCAGGGCTCCGGTTGCCCGCCGCTACTTCCGGAGTGCTGACCGTGTCGGTGTCGCCGCGGGGTGTCACCGATCGCCTCTCTGCCTGCGGCCTCGCCTCCGCAACCAGTTCATTCGCATGGGTCAACAAATGTGACAGTTGCAGCACGACGCCCGTTCCAGCGTGACCTTGCCGCACTTGCCGGGTTTCAATGCCTTCGCGGCGCTGTTCTGTCGCGGTCGAGCGACTGCGCCGTCACGGGGGTGGCTCTGCGTCGGGGGATTCAGAGCCGTCCAAGACCGTGATGGTGGTGTCCTCGCCAGCTGGGGAAGCGGGCGAGGACACCACACCACAGCCGCCTGGGGGTGGCGACCCGAGATGCCAAGCCCCAGGTGATGTCCCAGCGGCACGATCAGGTCATGACCGACGTCCCACCACCTGTCTTCACCGTCTGCGCCTGGTGTCACGGCGCACTGGCCGGGAACAGCCCGATGGAGATCTGGGGTGTCGGGCCTGTCCGGTACCGGACGGGCCCGATCGGACCGCAGAAGCGCCGGTACCGGGTGGCCGAGACGGCGGGGCACCGGGCCGCGTGCGGCCACTGCGCGCCGCTGGTCCGGGCCAGCGACTTCCCGCCGCTGGCGACGCGCGCGGTCGTGCAGGCCGCCGTCGCCGGGGACCCCACTGCCGGGACTCTCCCCCACGCTGAGCTCGTCGGGCTCTTCCGCGCCGTCGACGACGCGCTCCTGGCACCCGTGCCGTAACCCGGCCCGGCCATTCTCGGCGACTGAGCGACACACGCGTGCGACCGAGGACCACACCCGCGCTGAACGGATCCACACCCTGGAGGTCCAGAAGGCAGAGCAGGCCATCGAGCGCCACCGGGGACTGATCGACCGGGTGTCGTCGGCGGTGGATCGGGCGGTGACGTCGACTCGGCTGTTCACGGCCACCAGCCGTGGCCTGCGGGAGGCGACGACCGGGGTGCGGGTCTCCCTGGACGACGGGGAGAAGGCGGCCGGCCGCTACGAGCGGACGCTGCGCCGGGTCGTTGGTGGTGCCCGCAGCGTCGGACAGGGTTTCGCTGCGGTGCGGAACGCGGTCCGCGGGTTCGGAAACGACATCGACACCTCGAACGGGCGGATCGAACGCAGCTTCGCGCGGGTGCGGTCGGTCGGTCGTGGGGTGGCCACTGACCTTCGAACCGGGTTCCGCGGTGTGTCAGGCGCGCTGTCCAGCGTTGGTGGCGCGCTGAGTGGCATCGGCAGCGCGATGGCGGGAGCGGCGACGCAGGCCGTCGGCCTCGGCGGGGCGCCGATCCGTCATGCGGAGCGGGTGAACGCGCAGGAGTTCGCTGCTGTGACCGCCCGTTACGGTTTCCGCGAGGCCTGTCAGAGTGGCCAGTAGCGTCCGCCACTGGAGTTCGCAGCGACGCAGGGGCTATCTGCCCGCGGCAGCGCTACCGCCGGAACGCTCGTCGGGCTGCCCCAGCTCGAGGTCCTGGAGTTCGTCGGGCCAGTGCCACGTTCCCTTCTCCGGTTGATCAGCTTCCCAGCGGACGAGGACCTGCCCGTTGTCGGGGCCGAGGCCGTGCGGGGTGTAGACCTCTCGGGCGTAGTCGAGGTCAGCCTCGCTGGGGTCGCTCACGACGCCCACAGCAGCGGTGCCGACACGGCCGCCATGGGCGCGGCCAGGCCGCAGCAGCGCGACCCGTCGAGAAGCTGTTCCTGCCACAGCGCCGCAACGTAGCAGCGGAACACGAACTGCGGAAAATTGAGCTGTGCGCACTCGGCACTGCATGAAGAGACGATCAAGAAAGTGTCGGGCCACCCTGTCGAGTGCACCGCGCGACAATTTTTCGCCGGACCGTCAGGCCTGCTGTTAACGTCTGCGCTGTCGGCCGGGGAGCGCCGTCCGCGGTCCGTGAGCGGCCCTCCGCCGGCCTTCTGGTCGCTCACGGACCGTGCATGACGCTGACTGGCTATCCTCGTAACCGCCGACGGTCGCCCTGGCCATCAGCTGCACGGACATGCACATGCATCTGCGCGTGCCACACCAAAGCGTCACACTCAGCTACGCCACCCTCCGTGCGACGCGGCCGCGGTAGCTTCGAAGGAGAGCCGAAAGAAGGCGCATCTACAACTGTCCGTAATTCCACTACACGATGGTGGTCGGTGATTGGAAATCGCATCGTTTCTCCTCTAAATTGTTGCGTAGTCGGTACGGGCTCCCACCTGATCAATGTGCCGGCATCCGACGGGTCGCCACCTTCTGGGTGCGGCCGGGACACAACAGGAGGTCCACTGTGCTGAAGAAGGCTGGAATCGTCGTGGCCGCGTCCGCGGCGTCGCTGATGGCGCTGAGCCCGATGGCGTTCGCCGCCGACGGCGACCACGACGGCGACCACCACGGCAAGGGCGGCCACCACCACACCGAGGGCATCGGCAAGAGCGCCGACGGGCTGATCGCCGGGCTCAACGGCAACAACGTCGACGTCCCGATCCAGGCCTGCAACAACAACGTCCCGGTCAACGTGCTGGGCGTGCAGGTCCCGGTCGAGGACGCCGCCGCGGGCAACGGCCTCACCGGCGCCCTGGGCATCCTCGGCGACGCCAAGTCGAAGTCGGGCGACTCGGTCACCGACCAGTCCGACAACTGCGCCCAGGCCGGCGGCGCCGGCGACAGCGTCGACTGACCTGTCTCACCTGCAAGTCTCGGGCCCCGCGCCTCCCACGTCGGCGCGGGGCCCGTCCTATGTCCCCGCGCCGCGAGCGCTCGACGTCTCACTCATCGGCGACCGAACTCGCCGCATACCCGTCTGTGTAGAGGAGAGCGGGATGGCGCAGCGCTACAAGATCGTGGCCGAGTGGATCGTGGGCAGCCTCGCCGAAGCCGACCGCCGCGCCGAGCGGCTCCTCGACACCGGCGAAGTCGACACCATCAGCATCACCACCCTCGACGAGTCGCCGAACTGCGCTGAACAGTGGCCGGCGCTGTCATCGGATCCCGACGACCGGTGACCGCCCATTCCTCCGGCTGATCGTCAGTGGGCCGCTGGCTATCGGAGCACGCTGCCCTCTCGCCGGAACCTCATTCGCGACCTGATCGAGCCCGGGGCGTCGATCACGCGCCTGGCGAGCCAGCCGGTCTTCCCGGTGAGCGGGCCGCCGACCACGACGACGAAGTCCTTGACCGAGGCGTAGGTGAGGCGTCGGCTGACGCGGCATAGCTCGACTCCGACTTCGGGACGCGGAGCCGGCCGTGTAGCGGCAGCTCGGCGAGACCGGGCCGGACGACAGGGAGCTTCGAGCGGACGGCGTGCCGGCCGCCGACATTCGTGATGTCGCGGCCGGAGGCGAGGCCCTTGCTCTCGGCGGCTGTTGGTGCCCATGTCTCCGGCAGTGCGGGCGGACGCGGAGCGGTGGCCGGAAGGTGCGGCGGGCGTCGTCGACGCGTGGGGCGGGACACGGAGCACCCAGACCTGGTCAGGAACACGCAGAGCTGGACGGGCGCGACGGCCAGGTCAGCTGGCGGTGTCGGGCGCCCAGGCGACGGCCATGGGCTGGTCACCGGCATAGTCGATGGCGATCCACGTGCCGTGGATGACACCGCCGCGCCACAGGACCCCGACGGGCCAGGCGACGTGCAGGAAGTATCCGAGGTAGCGGCCCATCAGTACATCTCCTGCACGTGATCGTGGGTGTGGTCGTCGTGCTGCTCGCGAGGCGGTGTCGGTGTCGGTGTGGGTGTCGGTGTGGGTGTCGGTGTGGGTGTCGGTGTCGGTGTCGGTGTCGGTGTCGGTGTCGGTGTCGGTGTCGGTGTCGAGGACCCGGAGCATCCGCTCGAGCCGGTCGCGGGCAAGCTCGCAGGCGAGAAGTCGGTCGTCGACGGCAACGGCGCGTTCGGACACCAACCGGTTCCGAGCTCGGCCCGGAGCACGCTCGGCGTGGACCGCCGCAGCGCGAGCTGGTGATAGGTCATGTGGTCCTCCGCGCGGCCGGTCATGGCAACGCTGATCTGGGGTGAGGCGTCGCGTAGGTCGCGGCGGTGCAGGATGCCAGCGGCGAGCTGGTCGCAGATCCGGCGGCCAGCGGCAGCCATCGCGGCACGGCCGTCCGGGGTCAGGTCGTTGAGGACGGCCGGGACTCGGGCGGCGAGGGCCGGATCGGGAGCTGGGTCCAGTCGCCCGTGAGGTTCTGCGACAGGTTCAGGTCCCGGCCGGGTCATGCCTCACCGACTGAGACTGGTTGCTTCTCGCGGGTCAGCTCCTTCGCAAGCTTCGCTGCCTCACGGGCGCGTCACTGGGAACGGCCCAGCGCAGTGATCACTGTCTGACCGTGCGCGATGGAGGACTCCGGTGACCGTCGACATGTCGAGCTACTTCGACGAGGGCAGCGATCGGTTCGCCGGTTGGACGTCGGCATTGTGGGACGTGCACGGCGCAGCCCTGGTCCAGGCGGCCGCGCCACGGCCCGGTGAGCGGGTCCTCGACGCCTGCTGCGGCGGTGGCTCGTCGGCACTGCCGGCCGCCCGCGCCGTCGGTCCCTCGGGGCGCGTCCACGGTGTCGACCTCGCCGAACGCCTGCTGGCCACTGCTCGGGCCCGGGCCACCGATGCAGGACTGGGCAACGTCGAGTTCGCCTGCGCCGACGTCGCCGGGTGGCCTCGGAGCGGCTACGACGTCGTCCTGTGCGGCTTCGGGGTGTTCTTCCTGCCCGACATGGACGCCGGCACCGATCTCCTGGTCGGGCTGCTCCGCGACGGTGGACGGTTCGTGATGACCTGCTGGCCGACCGGGAGCCTGGAGGCGGTGTTCGGGCCGTTCTTCGCCGGCGGTCGGGCGACACCGCCCGGACCTCCTCGACGTCCCGGCGCCGCAGTTCGCGGCGAACTCCGAACGTCTGCAGACCGAGGAGGCACTACGCGCCTGGCTCACCGCCCGCGGTCTCGCGGGCGTGGAGGTCCGGCGCAGTGAGCTCGACATCCCGATCGACGCCGCCCGGGGCTGGGACTTCCTGCACAGTGGCCCGGTCCGGTCGGTGCTGGAGGGTGTCGAGCAGGATGTCGTCGACGAGATCCGACGATCCTTCGACGACACGATCGTCGCACGGGACACCGCTACGCTGCAGGCGCCGTGTCTGGTCGCGACCGGCTCCCTCGACCGGCTGCCCGAGCGGTGATCATCGTCGGAGGGAACTGAGGGGTACGCCGTCTCGTGAACCGGAGGACGCCGGTGGCAGCAGAGTGGTGTTTCGCGCGGTCGTCGCTCGTTCCCGCGGCGACCGACGAGGTCTGGCGGCGCGTGGTCTCCCCCGCGGGCATCAACGACGAGATGTGGCCGTGGATACGTATGACGGTCCCCTGCGGCGCCGGTGAGGTCGGCATCGACGCCGTGCCGCTCGGCGAGCCGCTCGGGCGGGCGTGGCTGCTGTTGTTCGGTGCGCTCCCGTTCGACTACGACCTGCTCACGATCACCGCTGTCGAGCCCGGGCGCCGGTTCCGCGAGCAGTCGACGATGCTCAGCATGCGCACATGGGTGCACGAGCGCACCCTCGAGCCCGCCCCGGACGGCGGGACCTTGCTCACCGACCAGGTCACGCTGGTACCACGGGGCCCACTGGTCCACGCCGGGCCGATGCTGCGCACCCTGCTCAGCGCCTTCTTCGGTCACCGTCACCGTCGCCTGGTCCGGTACTTCGCCGCCCGCGGCTCCGGGAGCTGCTGATCGCGCGTTGGCGGGGATGTGTCTGACCGATGCCATAGGCCACAGGAGCCGCACATGGTCCAGGCGCCGGCCGACGACCACGATCCTCAGAGCCTGGGCGACGCGGGTACGAGGTCCAGAGGAACCACGGCACGTGAGCCAGAGTAGTGAGCAGCAGCATCCTGTGAGGCAGGTCGGGGCCCGCGCCCCCTCGGACACAGGTGTCGGCGACGAGCACCGGCTGCCCGGACCGGAACGCGTCCACACACGGTCAGTCATCCAGTGTGAACTGCCGCTCGTCGATCCGGGTGGCTGTCTCGTCGGTGGCACACAAGGGCTCCTCGGTGCGGGCCAGCGCCGCGAGGTCGGACCGGAGGCGATCGCTGCCCAAAGGGGCAAACGCAGTCTGGGAAGTCCCCGACCGGCAGTCGGCCACCCGGACGGCGTCAGACGGCGTATACGGCCCGGCGAGAGCACACCGCATGGATGTCGGCCAGGCGCCAGCCCGCGCCCTGCGCGACACACTCATCGAGCGCCTCACCACAGTCGGCGCCCCTGAGCATCCCGCCGCCGCGGCCGCCGACCTACTGATCTCCAGCATCGTTTTCGCCCACTTCACCACTACATCGGACACGACCTCACAGCACGACACATCCGAGATCACCCAGGCCCAACTCGTCCTCATCACCATCGCGGTGAGTCGCCACCTGTAGCGCTGTTGTCATGACGGGGTGGCATCCTCACGGCGCCCGAGCTGCGCGACCGGCCCTCGGATTCCTTCGGATGGATGGCAGAGGTCCGCGACGTTTCGCGCGTCCGCCGGTGATCGACCGGAGGCCTCACGCGCGCGTCCGTGGGCGGCGGCGGTGGCAGTACGTTTCGTCGCGTTACCTTGGAGTCTCCGGCAATGTCGGGGCCCGGTCCGGGGGTTTCGCTGTACCGGTGAGTGCCCTCCCGCGACCGCGGTGGATGGCGACGCGATCGCCGGTGCCGTCGAGACCTCGCCGGTCACCGGGTGCCGGTTACCGGTGGGGGCTGTCGATCACCGCCCGCGTTGGCGATGCTGTGGGTCAGGTGGCGCAGCAGCGACTCGGCGGGCCCGGGCAGGTCGCGCTGCTCCAGGGCGACGGCGAATGCGGCCACCCCCGCGCTGCCGAGATGCGCGCCCAGGTCCTGCCCCCCCATGCGGCGAGCGGTGGCACACATAGCAGCGACTGGGCGAGGCAGCAGCTCATCGACCGCTCCCCGACCGCGGTCAACGCGCTGCCCGGCCATCCTGATGTCCTCCCGGTGAGCCGGTCCCCGATCAGACCGAACTCCGCGACGTAACCGAGCCCGCACCCCAATCCGGTGACCATCTGGGGTGCGGAGAACGAGCTCATCGCCGGGGCCAGAGCTTCGAGGACGCCGATGTGGGTCAGCGCGTGTGGCAGCCCACCCGCCCAGCCGATCCCGACGACGGCGACGGCGACGGCCCACAGCAGCCGCCGATGCTGGGCCGGCTGCTCCAGGATGCGACGTAGCATGGCCCAACGGCCCAAAAGCCGAGCAGGATCGAGACCGGCACGACGATCCCGGCCGGGCCCTGGATCGCGAGGACCTGGACCGGCCAGATCATCCATGGCTGGGGTGCGAGGTCGTCGTTTGATTGACGAGCCGCGTGTGTCAAGGAATCATTGACGTGATGTCGACGCGGGGCGACCGCCGGGGTGATCCCCATGTGATCCTGAGCGTCAGCGCCCTGTCTCGTGGATGACCTGGAGACTGTCCGCTGTGCTCTCATCGTGACGGTCTCCGTCTGCGCGCGACGAGCCGCGTCAGGTGTCGTACTCCCCGGCTGCAAGACGTCGCAGGAGCTCACGAGCTGGAACGGGGGTGCTCTCGTCGCCGACGGGACCCGGATCGACCGGGAGCGTCTCGGTGTGCTCATCCCGGTGGTCGAGTGTCCTGGCCGGAAACGGTTCGGCGGCTTCGACAGTGGCCCGCTCGTCGTCCGGCGGTGTCCTGCCGTCATCGACGATGAGCAGGTAGTCCCAGAAGCTCATGGGCGACCTCCTGTCCGGTGGGTCGGGCGGTGGGACTGCGCCGCGTCGACCAGTGGCCGCAGGGCGTGAGCTGCGGTGCCCGGCATCGTAGTCGCGGGTCGCGAGCCATCAGGGGGTGACGGCGATGAGGAGGGATACGAGCAGCGCGATGAGCACGGTGTTGTAGACGAACGCGACGACCGCGTGGGCGGTGATGGTCTGACGCATGGTTCGGCTGGTCACGATGACGTCGGCTCCGTTGTAGGCGGTCCCGACCTGCCACCGTTCCCGAGCCGACCTTCGCCTCGACCAGCCCGTCGTCGCGCAACGCGGCGAGCACTCTGGTTGCAATCGCGATCGCGATCCCCCAGCGGTCCGCGATCTGGCGGATCGAGGGCACCCGGTCTCCCGGCTGCAGCTCACCGGACCGGATCCTGGTTTCGAACTCCCCGGCGATCCGCCGGTAGAGCGGCTGCGGTTGGGCATGCGACGTCATACAGACCTCCTGAAGCACGCGACCTGATCGACCAGAGTGCACTAGTTCGATTTGGCCGGACTAGTGCACCAGTATCGACGTTCTCTGTCGAATCAGCTCGCCGAGCCTACCAGAGCCGATACGCTGTACGCGGATGATCGATACGCCGTGCGCATATGGGACCGATTCGGTGCTTGCGGCGGCGTCGCTGCCGAGCCGAACCGGTTCACATCGCTGACCGGACTGAGCCGGATGGGGGCACGATGCCCGAACTGACGATTGCCGAAGAGGTCGTCCTGATCGCTCTCGACGCTGACACCGGCGGGGGTAGAACGCGTCTGGGCCTGGATTGGGCGGTGGGCGGGGCGGCCATCGCCGAACTCGCGATGACCCAGCAGATCATCGTGGGCGACAGCGACGTCGTCACCGTGGCGGATCCGACTCCGACCGGAGCCGGGCACCTCGACACCGTGCTCGTCGGGGCGTCCGGTGGGGCGAAGGTCTCGACGCTGCTGCGCCGCACCCGCATCGCAGCACCCGGCCACGCCATCACCGCGCTCGTCGGACGCGGTGTGCTCCTGCGCCGACGTACCCGGCTGCTCGGTGTCGTCCCGGCACACCGGTACCCGACGGTCGACGCCTCGGTCGAGGCCGAGATCCGCGCCAGGCTCGCCGAGACGGTTCTGCACGGACACGAGCCGAGTGAGCGCACCGCCGCGCTGATCGGCGTACTGCACGCCGCGAAGCTGGGCCGTCGCGCGGTTCCCACCGGCGCTCGCACGCAGGTCCGGCGGCGGATGGGTGAGATCGCAGAGGGCCAGCTCATCAGTCCCGCGGTGGGAAAAGCCATCGCGCGCACACGCGGTGCCATCGCCGCGATGGGCGCCTCGAGTTGAACCAGTTGACCGACAAGACAGGAACGACGTGATGGTGACCGACATCGACACCGACTACCTCGTGATCGGCGCGGGTGCGACGGCGATGGCCTTCGTGGACACGCTGCTGAGCGAGACGCACGCACCGTGACCATGGTCGACCGCTATCACCGGCCGGGCGGGCACTGGACCCTCGCCTACCCCTATGTGCGGCTGCACCAGCCCTCCGCCATGTACGGCGTGAACTCCCGCCCGCTTGGCGACGACCGGATCGACCGGACCGGCTGGAACGCCGGGCTCTACGAGCTGGCCGGCGCCGCCGAGATCTGCAGCTACTTCGACCAGGTGATGCGCGAGACGTTCCTGCCGAGCGGGGGGTCTCCTACTTCCCCGCGGCCGAGTACCGGGGCGCCAGCCGGTTCCACCTGACGACCTCCGGCGAAGAGTACCGGGTGACCGTGCGGCGCAGGGTCGTCGACACCACACATCAGGGCGTCACGGTGCCCGCCATGCGACCGCCCGAGTTCCCGGTCGCCACCGGCATCGCCGTCGTGCCGCCCAACGAGCTGCCCGCCGCGCGAGGCCTACGACGACTACGTCGTCGTGGGCGCCGGCAAGACCGGGATCGATGCCTGCCTCTGGCTGCTGGAACAGGCGCCGATGCCGCGGACCTGACGTGGATCATGCCCCGCGCGCCGTGGCCCATCGACCGGGCCACGGTGCAACCGCTCCCCCTCCGTCGACCCGAGGACGTCGCGACGGAGTTCACCGCCAAGCACGACGCGGTCATGGGTCTGGGTGCGCACTCCGTACCCGACCTGTTCGACCGGCTCGACGCGGTGGGGGCACTGCTGAGGATCTTCCCGGACGAGCGGCCGACGGCGTTCCGCTGCGCCACCGTCTCGCGTGCGGAGCTGGAACAGCTCCGCACGATCGGCGACGTCGTGCGCCTCGGCCGGGTGAAGCGGATCAGCGACACCGACATCGAGCTCGACGGCGGGACGCTCCCGACCGGACCCGGCGTCCTGCACGTGGACTGCACCGCCGACGCCGTGAGACAGCTGCCCGTCGTGCCGATCTTCCAGGACGGGCTTGATCACTCTGCAGTCGGTGCGTGTGTGCCAGCCGGTCTTCAGCGCAGCTCTCGTCGCGCACGTGGAGGCGAGTGGTCTCGATGACATCGCGAAGAACGGGCTCTGCCCGGTCACGCCCAACCCACGGACCGACCTGGACTGGCTCCGGTTCGCCGTGTCGGCGAACTTTGAACAGCTGCGCTGGGCGGACAACCCGGAGATCGGCGCCTGGTTGGACACCGCACGGCTGCACCCGAACATCGCTCCGCCGATGCCCGACGACCCGACCGAGTGCGCGAACCTCGAGCAGCAGGTCCTGGGCATGGCGCACGCTCAGAACGCGAAACTCGAGGAGCTCCTGGATGCACATGACGCCCGCTGATCTCGCCGCGATCCGCCGACGCCGCACCTGTATAGGACGAACCGGACCGATGAACACCATCAGTCCGACTTGATCGCGGGCCGCCGGCCGCGTTGGGCCGATCGGCCGAGGCCGAGGTGTCCGACAAACTGATCGAACGCGTCGTCCCCGCCTCGGGCAACCTCGGAGTCTGCGGTCAACAGTTCTGGCTGGGCACCGCCCTGACCGGGCGGATCGCCACCCTCTGGATCGACACCACCACCGTCCATCTCAGCTTCGACGGCGTCCACCACAAGACCGTGCCCTCGCGAATGACCACCACCCACCTGGCCCGCCTGCGCACCGAGGGCGCCCGCCCTGCCGGACCGGCCCCGGTCCTGCCCGCCGCCGACCGCGCACATCCCGGCCCGCTGCAGATCCACCGCACCGCGAACTACACCGGCGGAGTCTCGGTCGCCGGGACCCACCTCAACGTCGGCGCCCAACACGCCGGCCGCCCGGGTGCGCCTTCGGCGCGGTAGCGCGCGATCCACTTGTAGCCGGTAACGCGAGAGATCCCAAGTTCAGTTGCGACGTGAGCGACCGGGCGTCGGTCGTTGATGACGCGCTCGACGAACGTGTGCGGCCGTGCACGGTCAGACGGGCAGTACGGAGGTCTTCCCGGTCTCAAGCCGCCATGCCGTCAACAACGCTCATGGGCATTACCGCTAGCAGCCTGGTCGATCGTCTCAGTTCCAGAGCACAGTGATCAGGAGCATCGCCACGACCAGGAAACACCCAAACCCCACCAGCACCGTCCACGCGACGTGACCGGTAGGGCTTTGTTCGAGGGCCGCAGAGGGTTCCTCGCGGAGGTGGTGCCGGCCCCCGCCCGTGGGCTCAACTGTCAGCGGTCGGTCGAGGATGGGTGCGGTGAGATCGTCCGGGTCCGCCTGCATGTCTGGTTCAACGTCTGGAATCGCATGCGGTCGCGGAGCTCCCCTCGATCGTGGGCCGTTCCTCGGGCAACCCCGCCACGCATTACCCAGGGTCACCTCTCCGGGACAAGCGCCCCTTCCGACCGCGCCCGCTCATGAGAACCGTGATGTCCAGCGCCCACGTCGCGACCGACGCGTACACGTACGCCGTACGAGGCCCGCTACGACCGTGAGACTGCTCCGTCAGGTGCCTCCAACGCCCGCCGACAACCGCCGGCAGCGTGCTCTCCCACCGCCTCCGTGATGGAGTCAGCGGCGATGAGACGGCCCACCCGGTGACGGGCCTACCTGCGGCCATGGTCGACGACAGCGCTGCGCCGACAAGGTCAGTGCCAGAACACCAGGCGTCGAGGTTCGTGCGCGCCGCTACGGTCCAAATCGCGTTCAGGCGCGCACTCTGGCGGTTGGACTCACCACGGGACGACGTGTCGCCGACCCCGTCGAGTCTGGCTCCGACGACACGATAGGTGGGCGAGGTCACGTCACGGTGGCGTGAGGATTGCCGCCACGACGGGTCCAACCGAATGTCAGGGCATCGGGGGAATGACGCCACGTGGTTGTCGGGGGACGATCACGAGCCTTGGCGGCTAGGTCCCGCGGGGTGGGGCCCAGCCCGGCGTCGTGACCGCAGGGGGGAACGAGGGTGCAGCAGGGCGAGCAAGCCCTCGCAGTGACAGGGGGCGCACTGCACGACCCGACACACCGCGCAGCAGCGTGTCGGGAAGCCGGCACACTTGCACGGACGTGCCTCTCGCCGGGTCTGTGGGTCCCGCGATGAGTACCGCCCCGGACGGACTCGACGCAGCCGCCGACGACTGGCTGATCAGCAAGGTCAAACAGGGGCAGGTCGATGCCTACGAGGAGCTGGTGCGTCGCCACCGTGACCGGATCTATCGGATCGCGCTACGGATGGTAGGAAACCCCCACGATGCCGAAGACGTCGCCCAGGACGTCGTCTTGACGTTGTGGACCGCGTTGACCGGCTTCTCGGGTGGTAGCCGATTCACCACCTGGCTCTACCGGGTAGTGGTCAACCGCTGCATCAATCTGATCGACAGGCGACGCCATCATGAACCGCTCGACGACTCGAACGTCGCCTCCTCCCCCGGCGCCGATGCGCACGCCGTGGCCAAGGGCCACGCCCGGGCAGCGCTCGACGCAGTGACCGGCCTGCCCACCGAGCTACGAGCTGTAGTGGTGCTGGCCGACATCGAGAACATGCGCTACCAGGAAGTTGCCACCATCCTGAACGTGTCGGAGGCGACCGTCCGTGGACGGCTGCACCGCGCGCGACGCCAACTTCTCGTCACCCTCCGGGAGTGGACATGAATATCCACGACGGGGGACACGACCACCACGAGCAGATGGACGAGCAGATGCTGGCCTGCGGACGGTCGGCGGACGCGCTGCTCGGGCAGGTCGCGGGGGGCCAAGGCGAGCGCCGAGACGAGCACCAGAGCGGGTGTGTGCACTGTCAGGCGGCGTTGGCCGAGTACGAGCGTCTGTGGTCCCCAGTACGCGACCTCGCCGCCGAGAAGATCTCAGCTCCAGAAGGCCGGTTCGACCGGATCCTGCAGCGCGTACGTGGAGCGTTGTCAGAGCCCGAGCATGCTGTGATGCCCGGACCCGACGGCGTCCTGCGGATCTCAACACGAGTCATCGTGGTGATCGCACGCCGGTCGGCCCAGTCAGTGACCGGTGTACGGGTCGCTCTGGGCCGCACCATCAGCGGAGCGGCAGACGAGCACGTCGCCGTCGGCGTCACCGGTGAAAGCACCGCCGTGGAGATCACCCTCGCTGCCGACTACGGCCACGACCTGCGCGTTCTTGGGGAGCAGGTCCGCCAGGCCGTCATCGACCGCATCCACGAACTCACTGGGCTACACGCCGCCGAGGTCACCGTGTCGATCGATGACGTTCTCGAGTAGGGCGGACTGACTTGCACTTGTGCTCCAGCTCATAGCTGCGGGTTGTGACGATGTCGCTGTTTCAGTGTCACACGATCGGCGGCGGGGACCGCACCGCCATGCGGGCCCGCCGTCACCTGGTCCCAAGCATCGAGACTGTGGCGGCGACAGTTGGGGGGCAAGGTCGTGCTTCCACCGCGTTCGGCTCCCGACAAGGCGTCGGGACGAGAGCACCCTGCGTCAGAGGCGTTTCGAGCCACTGTGTTCCCTCGTTCTGGACAGCACCACCTGGTCTGCTGTCTCGGAGAGATCGACACTGCCACCGCGCCCCAGCTCACCGCAGTCGTCAATGACCTGCTCGACCAGTGTCGCCATGTCACACTCGACCTGTCCGGAGTCGACTACCTGGGCGCAGCCGGCTTCACGGCACTGCTGACGCTGCGCCACGAGGCCACCCAGCGCGGACTCTTCCTGCGGTTGGGGCGTCACCGGTCTCGACCGGTCCATCGTGCATTGGCCGCCAGTGGTGTGCTCGAGGAGTTCGACCGTGGTTGATATCTCGCAACGACCATTCGTGGCCCGGACCGGTGACCACCTCCACTACGGGCATGCTCGCGCAGGAAGCTGCCGGGCACGCTGTGTCGGCGTACACCAGACCCCGGTCGCCGGTCGCGGGTCGGGTACTGGAGGTCGCGGTCCAGCGCGCCCCGTGCCCGACTGCCACGCCACCGCCGACGTTCCTCACCCCCTGCTGTCCGGCGGCGTGGCAGGTGCAGCGCTCCCGACCCGTGCCCGTAGCCATCGGAGGGCCCCAGCGAGTCGGGTTTGGCATAGGTGACAATGCGTGTGGGCCGCGCCCCCGCGGCATCGCCGTGGAGAGGACGCAGAGCACCGACATGCACGAAGCGCTGGCACCGACCTACGAACGACTGTTGGCCCGGAACCCGGGCGAGGTAGAATTCCACCAGGCGGCCCGCGAGGTCTTCGACAGCATCGGCCCTGCGGTGGACAAGCATCCGGAGTTCGCAGACGCAAAGATCGTAGACCGAATCTGCGAGCCGGAACGCCAGGTAATCTTCCGGGTTCCGTGGGAGGACGACCAGGGTCGCATCCACATCAATCGCGGATTTCGAGTGGAGTTCAACAGTGCACTCGGCCCGTACAAGGGCGGACTACGGTTCCACCCGTCGGTCCTCCTGGGGACTGTGAAGTTTCTCGGGTTCGAACAGGTCTTCAAAAACGCACTGACGGGCTTGCCCATCGGCGGAGGCAAAGGTGGTTCGGACTTCGATCCACGCGGCCGATCCGACCGCGAAGTGATGCGATTCTGCCAGAGTTTCATGCTCGAGCTCTACCGCCACCTCGGCCAGCACACCGATGTCCCCGCCGGCGACATAGGCGTCGGGGCTCGCGAGTTGGGCTATCTGTTCGGCCAGTACAAGCGCATTACCAACCGCTACGAGTCCGGCGTCCTCACCGGCAAGGGACTGCTCTACGGCGGGGCCCAGGTTCGTCGCGAGGCGACAGGATATGGCTGCGTGTTCTTCGTCGAGCAGATGTTGCGGACCCGAGGTGATTCCCTCGAAGGCAAAGACGTTGTTGTCTCCGGATCAGGAAATGTCGCTCTTTACACGATCGAGAAGGTGCGACAGCTCGGCGGGCAGGTCGTTGCCTGTTCGGACTCGAGCGGATTCGTGCACGACCCGAAGGGCATCGACCTCGACCTACTGAAAGAGGTCAAAGAGGTCCGACGTGAGCGCATCTCTGCTTACGCCGACCGAGCATTGCACGCCGAGTTCGTGGCTGAGCGTTCGGTGTGGGAGGTTCCCTGTGAGGTCGCGCTCCCCTCGGCGACTCAGAACGAGCTCGACGAGTCCGACGCCCGCTTCCTGGTCGGTAACGGCTGCCTTGCGGTCGGCGAGGGCGCGAACATGCCTACGACCCCGCGCGCGGTGCGGGTGCTGCGCGAGGCCGGGGTTGCCTTCGCCCCGGGTAAAGCCGCGAATGCGGGCGGAGTTGCGGCGTCCGCACTGGAGATGCAGCAGAACGCCTCCCGTGACTCGTGGAGCTTCGAACACTCCGAGGAGCGGCTACGACAAATCATGGTGGGTATCCACGATCGGTGTCATACCACCGCCGAGGAGTACGGGGTTCCCGGCGACTATGTTGCAGGAGCCAACATTGCCGGCTATGCCCGGGTGGCTGAGGCCATGCTGTCGTTGGGACTGATCTGAAGCAGACCCAAACCCGTCGCCGCCGGGGCTCCTGCTCCCCGTCGCTGGACCGGCATCGGTGTCCATCCGTCACAAGGTCGCGCCCCCGGCCAGGACCGAGGTCTCCAGGTAGCCGTTGGCGCATCGACGATGCCGTGAACTCCGGGCCCACGGCCGCGCGAGTCGAACCCGGACGGCCAAAGCGCCGGAGAACGCCGAGATCAGTGCGGGGCCCTGCCCTTGATCGCGACCTTGGCCTCGCGGACCCGGACCAGCGTCCGGGTACCAGAGTGCCGACCCCTCGATCAGCTGCCACATTCTCTAAGCAGAGCGCCGGTCTGCCGGCGACGACAGCGCCATCGCTGGCAGACAACGCGATTAGCCCTGCGCCACGACCACTACCGGCATGGTCCGCACCTGTCCAGGGCCACCGCTCGTAGACCCCGGAGGGTACACAGCGTCGGTCGGGGGCCGGGGCGATGTTCGCCCGCTCTGACAAGGTGATGGCTCTTGGACCTGGCCGGATCATGGCCCACCGGTCGTGGCGAACGGACAGCTGACGTGGTCGTCGCCCCGTGTCGTCCGGCCGTGTGGTCGGCCGCCGGATGGCCCGGCGAGCCGGACCACGTCGGCCCGGCCCCAACGTGTTTCATGGTTAACGACGCACCAATCTCGAGGGGGATGGCCATGGCACAGCACTACAGGGTGGTTGCCGAGTGGATCGTGGGGAGCCTCGCCGAGGCCGATCGGATGACCGAGCGGCTGCTCGACGGTGGGGTGGAGACGATCAGCGTGCGACCCATGCTCGACGAGCGGGACGGTGACGGGTGGGAACGGGCAATGCGCGGCTGAGCGGCTGATCCGGCCGGCTGCGTATCCGTACGCGGACTGCTCAGACTTTAGGGTATTCGATACTCAGTGCGGTGCGCTGACGTTCCCCGAGCCCACGGATACGGCGGTTGGGGGCTATTCCGAGCCGCGCCATGAGGGCCTGTGTCCTACCTGCACCGAAGTTGGGAAGTGCCTCGATCAGGTCGCTGACTTTCATCTGCTTCAGGGCATCGCTGGTCTCCGATTGCTGGAGCACTTCTTCGATGCTGATCTCAGCACACTGTAGCCGCGCTTTGACCTGAGCCCGGACCCGGCGTGCTGCAAGCGCCTTATCCAGTGCCGCGGCGCGCTCGTGAGCGGTCAAGTGCGGAACGACCATGTCTCCTCCTACGACGTCACACCGCTGTCCCGACAGGTACGCAGATGCTTCGGCAGGCGCCACGACACCCGCGGCCACCCTGCGGCCTTGCAGCTCGTACTTAACTGCGTGTCGCGAGCTCACCTCCGGCGGTCACCGGCCTGTGTAGCTCGGCGGACCTCATCGTGGCAGGTTCCCGAGGCGGGCACTGCGCCGGCAGCGGTGCATGCCGGCGACACACATGCTTCGGCATCGAGGGCGGAAGCCTCGCGCCAGGCTGGTAGGTCCAGAGCAGGCCGCAGGAGTGCGCTCGCTAGCGTCACATCAAGATCAATTGCACACGGGCTATAGACGGCTGCCGCGCTCGGGCTCAGGCAGGCTCATGCTGGCGCAGTCCGGGCGTGTCCGGCCTTCCTGAGTCACAGGCCATCGGCAAACTCGGCAATACCATAGGCGCCGCAGTCGCGGCACTTCCCCGGGCGTCAACGGACGTCGCGAGTCCCGGCGGACGCGCCGTGTCCCGGCTGGCGAACAGGAGATGTCCAGGTGAGCGGACGGTCGTCGTCCCGCGTGGCCGGGCCTGTTGGGGCGACTCTGGCGGGACTGACACTTTGTCACTCGCGCCAAAGTGCTCTCAGAGTCGGCTCGGACCGGTCAGGCCAAGGGGCCCCCTTTTGCCGGCCAGGGCCTCGGCGGGGCGATGTGAGTCGCCGATGGTCTGGACCAGGTGGGCGTGGTGGAGTAGCAGGTCGACCGTCGCCGTGGCCACCGTCTTGGACATCGGGGTGTCGAAGCCGGAGGGGATGTTGCTGGTGACCGCGAGCGAACGGTGCTCGAAGGCGCCGTCGACGCTGCGGTACAACGCCTCGGCCGCGTCTTGTCCGGCGGGCAGCATGCCGATGTCGTCGACGACGATCAGGTCGGCGCGCAGGATCCTCGACACGGTGCGGGCGAACGAGGCGCCGACCTCGGCCCACCCCAGGGTGGCGGTCAGTGATTCGAGGGTGAACCAGGCGACACGCAGGTCGACCTCGGTCGCGGCGTGCGCCAACGCATCGACGAAATGTGACTTCCCGATCCGCGACGGGCCGACGACGCCCAGGTCCTCGGCCCGCCCGATCCACTCCAGGGCGCTCAATGCGCCTGGGTGGGCCCGAGGGTGTCCTCCGGGTGTCAGGAGGCGAACGACTTCCCGGTCGGGAGATTCGCGTTTCTTGCGGTGCAGGCGTCGGGTGGCCGCGTCGCGTCCGACGATCTCTTCGTGCAGCAAAACCTCGAGCAGTTGGGCCGGTGTCCCAGCGCTGCGCCCGCGCAGTTGCGAGGACATCCGGGGCGGCCAGCGCAGGTAGGGCAGCCGCATCCGGCGCAGGAGCCGATCGAGTTCGCCCGACAGGACCTGCCAGGTCAGAATCACCACCCGGAACCAGGGACCAGGCCAGCCATGCGCAGAACAGCTGAGTGCGCCGTCCGTCCACGCGCGGGCCCTCGGCCCAGTCCGAACTGCAGCCACATGCCCGGCTCAGGCACCCACGGCCGATACACCCGCCGACGCCGCGGCTTCCACGCCGCTTCGACCTCCGCCACCGCACAGCGGGTGCGATTCACCCCGGTGAACCCACGCGGCCAGCCAGCGGTGCACCACATCGGCTCGGACTTTGCCCTCGGACTTCTCCACCAGCTCCTCGATCTTGGGCAGGAACGCGTCGATCGCCCGCGACCGCCGCCGAGGTCCCGGCAGATCGCCGCCGACCACGCACAGCAGGTCAGATGAAACGCTTCGAGAGTCTCCATGATCTCCCTGCCGGACTTGGACCCGATCCTCGGGACGGACATCGGGCGCTGCATGAGCACCAGCACCCGACCTCGTCCGGAGGGATCACCTGTGTCGCGACACGGCCAGCCTGGAGATCACTGCTGACCGCACAAGGATTTCTGTTGTCCGCCGACCGGGGACCTACACGCCCGCACACCGGAATTCCTCAAGATCCGTCGGCACCCGGCCCGGCCGAGGCGAGCGGGGCGTCCCGGCAAGACCACCTCGGGATCCTAGACCGTGGTATCAGGCTTCTCATGGCCCGACACTCTCGTTGGTGGCTGCTCGAGGCGCGCCCGCGACGCCCTCGAAGCCGCCGACAGGCTGGAGACGCATGCGGAAGAACGACCGCGCTGCTGGTCGTGTCGATGCCGAGCTAATGCCGTAGCGGTTGCACGGTGGGCGGGGTCAGAATCGCGCCCATGCGCTTGAGCTCAGCGCGGTGCAGGGCACCGAGCTGGGCGAGTGCCTGCTCGCCTCCGGCTGTGAGCGCGACCCGGACGGTACGAGCGTCGTCGGGATCAGAGCCCCGCTGCACCAAGTTCTGGCCCTGTGCCCGGTTCACCAACTCGACCGTGCTGTGGTGTCGTAGCTGCAGTCCTTTGACTGCGAGCATCAACTGATACTGCTGAGGGGCGAAGCCGTGCAGCCGTACGGTCTCCTCGCTGAATCGTAGGTAGCGCCGGGCTCCTCCTGGTACTACTCGGCTCGCCTGGTGGTGCCCTGGCTGCGGTCCTGACCGCAGCACTCGTGTGGTGGGGCTGGCGCCAGTCTCCTGGGTTCGTCTGGTCGCGTTCGACATAGACAGCTGCTGTGTCGCAGCGAAACGACGCGACGGTCAGATCTGACACGGTGATGCTCTCTCGGGGTTGGCGCGGGCCGTCCGTCGGCGAGGTCGTCGAGCTGTCCAGCTTTCGATCCACCGTGCCGGATGGCGCATCTGTGCACCGGTCATGTCGGTGGCGCCGTCCGTGCCAGGCGAGGACACACGGATGGATACGACCGTCAGGTTCCGCTCCACGCTGCGTTGGCTCGCAGGCAGTGCATCTCGAGGTGCAGGGCCGGCATCAGCTGGACCTGACCGGGCTCACGGAGCTGGAGCTCGCTCTGCAGGTAGGTCGAAAGGTGGCATTCGGCTCGGCGGCTCGGCCCGAGTGTTGCCGCGGGCTCGTCGCATTGAACCGATACGGCACCGTGAAGCACGGCTCACTCCTTCCGGTAAAATCGGATTCCGCGACACCACAGAGAGAGGGCTATCGTGACACAAATCCACACTGTACGATTGGTCGACGACCTTTCCGGTGTCGAGGCCACCGAAACTGTTGCGTTCGGCCTCGACGGCAAACAGTTCGAGATCGACCTGAGTGGCGACAACGCGAACACCCTTCGCGAAGCGCTCGGCCCGTTCGTCGCCGTCGCCCGCAGATCCGGGGGCCGTCAGGCACGTCAGCGTAGACGCGGTACCGCCGCGAGTAGCAGCGTGGAGGCACGCGGACGCAGCCAGGCGATACGAGTGTGGGCACGGGAGAACGGCTATGCTGTTTCCCAGCGTGGGCGGATCCCTGCCGATGTGGTATCGGCCTATGAGGCGAGTGCTTCGAACTCCAAGACGGCAACTGCCGCCCCGGCCAAGTCTCGCAGGGCGGCGTCGAACGGTGCGGCCCCGCGCACGGCGGAGACAGCAAAGACGAACTCGGTGCAGTTCAGCGGCTGAGCCGGGTGCCCGTCACGACGCGCGTCGGACTAGCTCGGTCGATGTGAGCCAAGCTCGGGGTTTGGGCTGGAAGCCGACCCGTCCGGACAGACCAAAGACTCCGCCACAGGGCTGCTATCGCGGAGTCGGCGGCGTCCGGCCGTCGGGGAGCTGTCCCGGTCTGCCCGTGGCTTCGGTCGGCGGATCATGTTGGAGAGAGACAGCAGGGTGTGCGGCAGTGTGGCTGACCCCTCTACGTCTATGACGTACCTGGTGGGCAGGTCCGCGGTGCTCGAGGTGACTCGTCCAGCTGAAGGGCATCGCGAATCTTTCGCGTAGGTCGAGCTCGACGTTGACCTTCGACTGCTGTTGAATCGGAAAACGCCGACTCATGAGTCCCCTCTGACGTGCGGGCCGGCGATCAGTTGCGATTGGCCGTCGTCGTGCGTAGCGGCCTCTCGATGGCGAGCGATGGCGCATTTAGCTCGGCCGGAACGCCAGCTAGCCCACCGTGCACAGGTGTACCGCGGACACCGTCGATCGCCTTGGGCCACGTCGAGCGAGGACCGCGAAGAAATCCGATCAACCGCCGATTCCCGGGGCGGCCGGGGCAGGGGGTTACCGGGTCGCCCCGACCGCCGTGCAGCCCGGGGGGGACAAGGCTGCCCTGTCAGTATCCTCCCTTCGGGCTCATATCGCACGACGGGACACGGTCTCTGGCGCCACACGAAGCACGCATCTCACGTCGATGACGCGCAGCTGGTGATCGATGAGGGATCGATACAGCCGGCCCGCTCAGACGTCGATGACCCGTTGCGCGCTGCCATCGCCTACCGGCGGGAAGTCAATCGACGCGCGTCAGTGTTCCGGCGTTTCTTCGGCGGTGAGATCCCCGGGCATCACCGTGGCAACCAGCCCTGCGATGAACTGGGGTACCTCTGCAGGGGCGAGTACCAGCGCCGGGCTCTCCGTTGGGTTGCTTGGTAGATCTCCACTTCGAGGACGGTCTGGGGGTCGTCGGGGCCGGCAACTCCGATGATCTTCCAGTTGGTGTGTCGAGTGTTGTCGAAGTGGCTGAAGGGCGAGGTCGGCACGAGGTTGAGCATGCCCCGCTCCCACAACCGGACACATCAGGGATCTCCCTGATCCATTCCATCGACCAGGCGTCGGGCGGGTTGACCCGCACTTGAGACGCCCGACCGCCAACTCCTTCTCCCGGCGAGCCCCAAGTGACTCGGCCTACCAGGAAGGACCGTCCGGGTATCACCCGCAGACCGGTGGCGACGTGGCCTACACCGGGCGGTCGCGAACGGGCCTAAACGAAACCCGCTGAACACCCGCTGAACATCGGCTGCTGCCGACCCGCGCAGCGTTCGAGCTGGAGGGAGATGCGGGGTCCGTACGGACGGACGGACCCCGCATCTCGCGACTGTCGCTTACTTACTGATCCAGAAGTTCGGGGGCTGTTCTGATAGATCACCCTCCCGTTCGTCTCGATCCGATCGCCGTCCCTGTGGCGTGCCTCGACCGTCATCTCATCGGCAGATTTACTACTAGCTAACCACGCGATCCCGTGTCAAGACCTGCCTGCACCGGCCAGCCGGGCGGTGCTACCGGGACGGTTCGACCTCGGCCGGGGCGGTTCGACCTCGGGCCGCGGAGACGCGATGCTGGGGCGATGACTGAAAACCCGGAAGCCCTGGACCTCGATGAGGCGGGACTGGCTCGCGGGCTGCCCCGCCCCGGCGATCATCGCGATGGGGTCGGGGAGATCCCTTTCCGCCCGGTCCAGTTCAGCGACAACGACCTGGCGACTGCCTTGGAACGGGCTGCGCGCTGGCTGCGTGAGACTCAGGAGTAGCTCGGTGAACCGGTGAACGTGCTTGCGGTCCATCTCGACTATGACGACGCACCGCAGGCGGTGTACTACGAGCTCAAGTTGCTGTGTAACGAAGAAGATCTGGCCGGAGCCCCCCTTGCCGTGCGGGCCAGAGCTGCCAGCCACGATACTCGGCCGTAAGCCCCATCCACGTGATGCAGCGTCAGCGTCGGCGCGGGACCGCACACGACCAGACCCCCGCACACGGCGTGTCCACGAGTGAACGACAAATGCAGTGGGTACATCCAGTCAGGGAGTTGGCTGAAGGTGTCGGCGACTCAGACGGAGGACCATGGTGACCGATCTGGACTTCACTGCCGAATCGTTGTGCCTCGGCCGCTGCGACCAGACCGCTCTGCGGCGGCTCCGCCACTGGTTGCGTCAGCGCGTGCGGAACCCGGATCTGGCCATTGATGCTGCGCTGGTCGTCACCGAGCTCGTGACCAATGCGATCGAGCATGCAGGGGGTGTACGTGCGGTACGGATGAGTGTTGCTCCGACCAGCCGGGTCCGAGTCGAGGTCGACGACTGGGCCCCGGGGACGGCCCCGACCATCGACCGTTCTCGCTTCTCAGGTTCGCACGGCTACGGGATGGTCGTAGTCGACCACGTGGCGTCGTGGGGAGTTCGGTACTCGGATGCCGACAAAACGGTCTGGGCCTGCTTATGATCCGACACTCGATAGCAGCTCTCCGAATTGTTGCCTCGCAGCGACAAACTCAGTGCTCGTGGAACGAATGTGGTCCACAGCCGACTTGTCAGGCGGACATATGGCTTGCCCCCAACCTGGCCGAGGTCGATCCAGAGCGCGCCGATATCGGTAGGTCTGTCCGGACCGGATCCAATGGCCACCAACATCTAATGCCTCGTAGCGTAGTGGCGTACGATGTCGGTGGCGGTGACGATCCCGCGTACTCGTCCGCCAGACTCGACCAACACCATGTCCTGCCGTTTTGCAGACATCGCCGCTGCAGCCTCGACTAGTCGTGTTGACTCGGGAAGCACGATTGCTCGCACCAGAGGTGATTCGGCGGTCAAGGTCACGTGCCCGATCGGACTATGCTGTGCAGCGATCCCGCGCAGCACATCAGACTCTGTTACCACACCCACGCATCTGACGCCGTCGAACACTGGCAGGTGGTGAGTCCCCTGGACGAGCATCAAATCCAGAGCAGTTCGAATCGGCGTGTTCGGAGTGATCGCAACCAGCCGGGTCGACATGAGTTGCCGGAGACGAGGGTCGAGCGTCTCGGGCGGCGCGTCGGGCCGGCAAGAGTCGGTGATGCTGCGTTGGCCGGTTGCAAGTTGTTCTTCCGGCGTGGGGTCGAGGTCGTCTGGTTCCATCCGTCCCGGCGTCTCCTTCGAACGACTGGCAGCGGCCGACAACGGAGCTTGGTCTGTTCGGAGGGTTCGAGGTGGAGGCCAAAGCCAGGTCGTGTGGCGTCAGAGGTCCCGTTCAGGGCGAGGCCGTTCGACCTGCTTTCTCCTATAGGCGTGGCCGACCAGGTGGCGCCGAAGGCGTCTCTGCGCAGTTTGGCGGCATCCCGGGTTCGCCAGACATCTCCGATACTCACCTGCGCCCCGAAGCCCAGTGCCGCAATTGCACCTGACATCTCACTGGCCTCCACTGGAGATTGCACCGGCAGTGCAGGGCTCCGGTTCGCCACATGCGGGTCGAAATGGATCGTAAAACGTCGGTCAATCTCCGCACACAGATCGAGAGATTTAGATTGTGGGCAGGTCCTGCCCGCTGCAGGGGGTTCTGAGTCCTGGGCTCCCCAGCAAAGGATTAGTGCAGTGCGGCAGAAACTGTAGGTGATCTCTGATCAACCCAGTCCTGACCTCGCCATGGCCTGGCAGACTTCTGCGTACGGAGAAGCCGGGCCTGACGCACGTGGAGTTGAGCGTCGTGGAGCAGCTTTTCAGGCGATAATGGAAACCGTCTCGACTGGAGCACCGGCGGTCGAACTCGCCGTCGCTACGGGCCTCGCGCAAGACAGAGCCTGCCTGGGCGCCGCTACCGCACTGAAGGCCTGGCCGGACTGGCCGACCGTTCCCATCATCCGCGCCGCCATCGTGGCAGCTCGACGAGCAAGCTGGGGCCCGAGACTGCGGGAGGCGCGCCGTAACCATCCCCGGTGGAACCACTCCGACTGGGCCACGAACTCCCCCGAACCCGCCTGCCCCGCCGTCACGATCGGCAACCCAACGGACGCTGATGCGCAACAACCTGATCGCCCCACGCCGCAGCGCCGAGCGCACTGCCACCAGCGCCAAGAACTCGCCGAACCCGCGGAGCCCTGACAGCTCGGCTCCATGGGTCAGTCTGGGGCCTCGGGCAGCTGAGCCCGGTCGAGGTCCAGACGTCCCGTTGATCGCCCACGCCCCCTCAACTCCCCACCGACACCAGCAACCAGACTCTGGGCAGCCCCCTGGGCAAGGCGTACCACCTTCACCGGCACCCCCTCGAGATGCGCGACCGAGCCATCGAATTTGCCCCACGGGTGGGGTAGGCAAGGACGCCGCGGAGCAGAGCCCTTGGGATAACCACGTCGTTGAGTTAGGTTACCCTAAGACGACATTTGCCACCGTGGAGGACCAATGCCGGAGCAGTCAGCCGCGTTCGATCACCTCATCCATTGGGTGCACGACCTGGATGCAGCGAGGTCCTCGTATGACGAGTCTGGCCTGCCGACCCAAGCTGCGCTGACAATGCCCGGGTTCCGCAACGCGGCCTGGAGTGTCGATGATGAGCGGTATGTCGAGCTGGCCACGGTCGATGACTGGGAAGCTGTCGCCGCCTCCAAGTACGCCGGGAGCCTCGACATCCTCAAGGCAGCAATCGAGGCGCGTCCCCCTTCAGGTCTGGTGACCTTCGCCGTCGACGTTCCGGACGTGCGGGCGACGGCGGCCCGGCTTCGCGAGGCCGGCCGCGACGTGGTCGAGATCGAGGTGCGGTTCGAGGAACACAACGCCGGGTTCGTCGAGGCCTTCGTCCGCGATGCGCCGTCATACTTCCCGTTCTTCATCAGCTACCAGCCTCCGCGCGCCGAGATCGCCAGGATGCGTGCCGCGCACCGCGCCGCCGAGGTAATCACCTCCGAGGACCGCCCGGATCTTGTCGCCCTCCTGGTTCGCAGCGGCGCCCCGGAGACGGACGCACGTGATCTGGCGGAGCTCGTCGGAAGTGAGGTGGATGGCTCGACCGTCGCCCTGTCCGGTGCCGAGGTCCGCTTCGAGCAGGGCGCCCCCGCCGGCCTGTACGGGATCGAGGTCCGCGGACTCGACCACGCGAGCGGTTCGATCGAGGTCGCAGGCATGACCGTGGTGCCAGAGACGTAGACGGGGACTCAGGAGAGAACCCCGAGCCCGGGCCGGACCAGCGAACCGCCTGGGGCGCCCGCTGGGGCACTACTTCCCGGCGGGACGTCGTCGTCCCTGTCGGCCGGCACTGTCCGACTCGGGCCGCGAGACCAGTCCGCCGTACCCGTGCCGACACACACCATGCCCACGTCGGCCCACGTCGGCCCATGTCGTAGCCCGGCAGGATGGTGACGACGAACGACTCATTTCCCCTGCCCGCGCTGCCAGGTCGGGCGGCATCGGCTCGCCCGGGACATGGACCAGTCAGCCCCCGGCGGCCGCCAGGGCGGTCTCGGTTTCGCGTCGGGATCCCGCGTGGACGACGTGGGTGGTTCGGCGGCGTCGCGCCGCCGCGACCAGGTGGCGACCTGCACCGGTCCCAGGGTGGGCACCGGGCCCCCGAACAGGCCGCCATCTCGACGATGATCTTCAGATAGTCCGAGTTCTGCTCCAGGCACTCGGCGACGAAGACGTCCACCCTCCAGCGCATCGGCGTCGCGGGCGAACGTGGGTACCGGGCCGTACTGAGTCCGCTCCCACCGGGCACGGCCGCGAGGATGCTGGCGGTCTAGACGTCGGCAAACGGTGTCGGCGCGGTCGACGACCGTTGTTCGCGATACCGCCCCGGTAGCTCAGTGAAGGTGAACATGTCCAGTTCAGTAGTCACACCGAAACAGGGGCCTCTCCGTCTGGGGCGAAGGAATGCACATGGCAGTCGATGAAGCCAGGCAGCCGGGTCTGCCACGCCCGTCGACGAGATCGACACCGTCCGGAAACCTGTACATCGGAGCCGCAACCGCCGAGCCCCGGCCGGTCGTTTCGATCTCGACCGACGTGGCCGTATCGTCCCGGAACACCATGCAGATCTGCTTCTCGTGCACGGGGACCCACCGTTGATGACGCGGAGCGCCGAACAGATCGGGAGGCACGGGTTCGTCTGGGCCTCAGGACTCGAGCAGGTAACGGGAGGCCGGATCGACACCGAGGCGGCATGGGATCGGCCCGCGCAGTCGACAGGTTCCGGTCCGGGGTTGGCCGGATCGGCGCCGAGGAAGCAAGATCGAGACGGCTCCACGGCTATGCTGACGAACACTGGCTCGTGCCAGCGTGGCCCACCTGCCACCACTCCCCCGACGCAGCTGACCGGTCATGGCCTGGGCGGGGACAGCGCGCGGTTTCTACCTCTGGGGAGTTCTCGATCGGTACCGCAGCCAGTACACCCAGCCAATTGTGAACCCCCTTCATAGTTGACTAAGGTTCACCTTACTCGATGAGTAGGAGGGGCCATGCGACGACGACAGGCTGTTGTCGGCCTTCTGGGCGCACTAGCGGCCGGGCTGATGGCCGGCTGTGGTTCCGGCGCCCAGCAGATGCCTGCCGATCCGACCGGAGAGCTCGGTGCGTTCCCGGTGACCCTGACTCACGGCCAGGGCACCGTGACGATCCCGGCAGCGCCGCAGCGGGTCGTCGTGCTCGGACTTGCCGACACTCAGATCGCCACCGCGCTCGGCGCCACGATCGTCGGCGCCACGATCAACCCGTCCAGCCCGGACGGCGCCTGGCCCGGAGTGTCACCCCAGGTCCGGCCCGAGCTCCGCACACTTGACTCGATCACCCCGAACCTCGAGGCGATCGCGGGGCTGCGCCCCGATCTGATCCTGATGACGACTGCGCAGCCGTCGTTCTCCGCGGCCTATGCCGAGATCTCAGCGATCGCACCGACTGTCTCCTATCGAACGGAGCTGTTGCAGGACCCCGGCGAGGAGCTTGTACGAATCATCGGGCACGCCCTCGGGCGCGACGACGAGGCACAGCAGCTCATCGACCGCTCGTCGGCCACGCTCGCGGAGTTCCGCACACGACACCCGGAGCTCGACGGCGCCCGGTATGCGTTCGGTCAGTACGTCCAGGGCGGGACCTACCTCGTCGTCTCTCCGGGCAGCCCGGTGACAGCACTGTTCGGTGACATCGGGTTGGAGCTGCCTGCGCCGATCGCCGGACTGCCGGTGCAGCAGGCCGCCACCACGCAGGTGGCCGCCGAGAATCTCGGGGTACTCGACAGCGCCGACATAGTGTTCCTCGGCGTCGGCGCGGATTCCGATCGCACTGCGTTCCTCAGCCAGCCGCTCGTCGCGGCATCAGCGCCGGCTCGCGCAGGTCGTCTGCACTTTCTGACTTTCGATCAGGCAGGGCTGCTGTTCCAGCCGAACCCTGCCAACACCGAGGCCGTCCTGGGCTTGCTGGAACCATTGATGTCGGGGGTGGGCACCCGATGAGCGCGGCGACGACCGGGCCGGGACCGATCTGAGCCCGTGCGCCGCGCCCGGGCGATACAGGCCACCTTGGCCCGTCAACGGCTTCGCTCGGTGTCTCGGTATCTCGACCGGCCTCACAGCATGGACATGCCCCCGCACGCACAGACGGGCACCCGGACCACGCGCGTACGACTCGTTCGAGTGAACAGGGCTGGATGGAGTAACACGGAGGCGCTATATGTCGCTCACGGGAGCGTGAGGGAAGTCAGGATTGGTGTTGCGCTTCTGGCGGCAGGAGTTGTTGTCGTCGTCGGAGCAGCATGGTGCGGTTTCTCGACCTACACCGTGGTGGTGACCTCACCGAGCAGTTCGATCACTGGCAGGAGCGAGCAGCCGGCGACGCGGTGGGCATGTTTACCGGCGGCCGACGCCCCGCTGTCGTCCGTCATGTCTGGACAACTGTCGTCCTGGCGGACCGTCGTTGTCCAGATCGGGGAGACGGTCCAGCACGTGGTGGCCTGCCCTGTGGGCACCACCCTCACCGTTCGGGTCGATACGACTGTCGATGCCGACGACTGGCCCACCGAGCTCGGATGCAGGCTGCTCGACGACGCCGGAGTTCAGGTGGCGCAGGCCCGTTCTGTCCCGGGTGCACGAAACAGCGAGGATCTGGTGTGTCGTGCTTCGATCGGCTGAAATACCCTCCGGCTGCGCGATCGGGCCACGGAAAGGTCCACGATGCCCGCAGCAGGCCTGCCCTGGCGTCTGCAGGACCGCGACAAGCTAGCGTAGTCGGCCGCACGCGGCCAGCCACGGCTGTGGCGTGTACGCTTCGTGCCTGACTTGCGTGGCTACTGCCGCCGCCGCTTGCCCGGCGTCGTCATCGCGACGGTGCCCCGTCGCGCCGGGACGGCTGCCTGGCGCCTGATCTGTGTGCGAACGGATCGTTTCGACACAGCCGGGAAGCTCGCCCGGCAGCGACCAGTGATTCTGGGACGTGGACGACCGCACCCGCGAGGGCGCCAGCACCATCGCCAGGAACACGACCGGCCGCTACCCACCGACCGACCCCGTCCCGGGGGCGGCGAGGTCGGACGCGATATCGAACTGGGCGGACAGGGCGCGGGCGTCGCGGGCGTGGCGCTCGGCGGCGACGTCGTCGTGGACGGCGCGTAGGCAGCGGGCGAGACCGTGATAGGCGCGCGCCTGTTCGTAGCGGTCCCCGATCCGGGCGGCGAGCTCCAGGGCACCGCTGTGCCTCTCCCGGGCGGACGCGGGTTGGCCACTTGCGTGGTAGGTCTCCCCCAGGCCGTTGAGCACCTTCGCCTCTCCTGGGCTCTCGCCGATGGCTCGGCAGAGCGCAAGTGAGTCCTGGTGGTAATCAAGGGCCAGAGCGAGGTGCCCTTGCCTCCGGTAGACGACCGCAAGGTCATCGAGATTGTAGGCCTCAGCTGCCCGGTCGCCGATCTCGCGCGCAAGGTCGAGTGCCTGCCGATGGTGTCCGGCGGCCTCGGTGAGGTGGCCCTGCACGCACCGGAGCAGGCCCAGGTTGCCCAGCCCGTAGGCCTCACCGCTTCGGTCGTGGTTGTCACGGAACAGAACGAGGCTTCGACGGTGGTGTGCCATCGACTGTTCGTGTCGTCCCAGGCGGGCCAGCGCCAGGCCCAGGCTGGCATGCGTGTAAGCCTCCCCTACCCCGTCATCGAGACCTTCGAACAGGGCGAGCCCCCGCCGATGGTGCTCCACGGCTTCCCGGTAGCGCCCTTGTCGACGCCGCAGGAATCCGAGAGCCGAGACCGCCCATGCCTCTCCGCTGCGGTCCCCGCAGTCCCGGAACAGCTGCACTGCCCGAACTTGGTCGGCGGCGGCATCGGCATACTGGCCTCGTTGCCAGGCGATCGCTCCCAGGTTGATCAACGCGTCGGCTTCGCCGCTGTGGTTCTTGGCGGCGCGGAACAACGAGGCAGCTTGTTGGTGGTGTTCGGCCGCCTGCAGGTAGCGGTCCTGCGCTCGGTGGGCCAGGCCCAGGTTGTCGAGTGCGCGGGCCTCGCCGAGTCGGTCGTCGTTGTGCGCTGCGGCGCGGCGCGCGTGAGTGTGCACGGCGAGAGCGTCCGCGTGGTGCCCACCGAGCTGGAAGTACCGGCCGAGTACAGCCGCCAGGTCTGTCGCGTGGGCCGGCCAGTCATGGGTCGCGGCGTGGGCGCACACGGTGACCAGGGTGGCGCGTTGAACGTCGAGCCAGGTACGCGCGGTGGTCGCGTCATGCATCGGCGGGGTGGGGGTGGTGGCTGTGTTCACGCCCGGGCGCCGTCGCGCCTGGGCCGGGGCCAGGACGTTCATCGCGCTCGCAGCGCTGTGCAGGTAGTGGTCGAGCAGCCTCGTCTGTGCCTGCCGCCGGTCGTTCTCGGTGTCGGTGTCGGTGCAGCGCTCGATCGCGTATGCCCGCAGCAGGTCGTGCATCTCGAATCTGTTCGGCGCGATCTCGCGGATCAGGTTCGCACGGGCGAGGGTCGCCAACACCGCGTCGGCCGGGCCGAGGTCGGTGTCGACGAGTGCGGCGGTGCCGTAGAGCTCTAGGTCGGGTCCGGGGTGGAGACCGAGCAGGCGAAACGCTCGTGCGGCCTCACCGGGAAGCTGGTGGTAAGACCAGGAGAAGACCGCCCGCACCGCGGTGCGGGGGTCGCCAGCAGCATCGAGGACCTCCAGCCGACGGTGCTCGTCGTTCAGCTCGGCGACGAGTGTCTCCAAAGGGGTCGCGGGGCGGGCCGCTGTCAGCTCCGCTGCGACTCGCACTGCCAGCGGCAAGCGGGCGCAGCGCTGGGCCACGACCGTGGCCCAGCTGGGGTTCTGCTCGGCCCGGACACCGACCAGCGACTGCACCAACACGACGGCGTCGGCGACCGGGAGGCGATCGACTGTGAGCCGGCGGGCGCCGTTGCGAGCGACCAGCCCGGCGAGCGAGTCACGGCTGGTCACCAAGACCGCGGTCGAGGGTGTGCCGGGAAGTAGCGGGCGGACCTGTTCGGCCGACATCGCGTTGTCCAGCAGCACGAGGAGTCGGCGTCCGGCCACCAGGCTCCGGTAGGTGGCCGCGAGCTCGTCGAGTTCGGCCGGTATCTGCGTGCCGGGCGTGCCGAGGGCGCGGAGAACCGCGCCGAGGGCCTCGGAGGCGTCCAGCGGTTCGTCCGGGTCGTAGCCACGCAGATTGATGTGGAGCTGGCCGTGGGGGAAGCGATCGCGGTGTCGGTGGGCCCAGTGCAGCGCCAATGCCGTCTTGCCGACACCGGCGGTCCCTGAGATCACCGAGATCCGGGGGCTGGTCGGTGTCTCCGACAGAAGGTGGTCGAGCTGGGCGAGCTCGGCCACCCGACCAGTGAATCCGGGGACGTCGGACGGAAGCTGGTGGGGCACCCTCGGGGCTGGTTGTTGTGGTGTGGGCTCGCCGTGGCTGACCGCGGTTCCGGCGAAATGTCCTGGTAGTGCTGTTGCAGGCGCCGACCCGGCTCGACGCCGAGTTCGTCGACCAGGTTCTGCCGGACCGCATGGAAGTGGCGTAGTGCCTCTGCCTGCCTGCCGCAGCGGTAGAGCGTCAACATGAGCTGGCCGGCGAGCCGCTCATCGAGCGGATGCGCAGCGGTGCGAGTGGTCAGCTCGGGCAGTAGCTCGGAATGTCTGCCGCATCGCAGCAGTAGGTCGTTACGGTCGAGCTCGACGGAGAATCGTTCACGTCCCACCTCGTCGCGCAGTGCGTCGACCCACTCTGATTCCAGGCCCGTGAACGCGTCGGAACGCCACAGCCCCACTGCCTGTTCGAAGTGTTGCAGAGCGCGTTGCTGGTCGTGGTCCGCGCGGGCCCGGGCGGACAGGTCGCGGAACTGGTGCAGGTCGACAGTCATCGGGTCAACGGCGAGTGAGTAACCACCGGGTCTGCGAAGGATCGCGACGTCGGGAAAGTCGGCGAACACCCGGCGTATGCGGGACAGGTAGCTGTACACGGTCTCCCGGCTGCGCCTCGGCGGGTGCGCCCCCCAGATTCTGTTGATCAGCTGGTCGGTCGAGACCGTCCGGTTGGCCTCGACCAGCATCGCGACCAGCACCAGTTGCTGGCGCGCGTGCCCCAGGCCCACCAGCTGTGTTCCGGACCGGGCCTCGATGTCACCGAGCACGCGGAACTCCACCACGTCCATGCCCTCTCGCTCGTCGCAGCAGCACCGTTGCTACCCAACCTGAGCTGCAGATTCAAGGTGTGCGCAGGGTCGACGCAGCATTCGGGCCGGATGATCGCCATCGTGTCCGGCCCACCCGAGTGGCTCTGAGGAGCGGCTCTGAGGAGCGGCCAGCCGGTCGCGGCCGAGGAGGGGGCGGCCGCGACCGGTGTGGGGACGCCCTCGTCAGCCAGGAGGGGCGATCGCTTCGCAGCGCCGCCCCGCGTGGCCGGGGCTGCTGTCGTCGCCAGTAGCAGTCACCAACGTCAGTCACCAACGTCAGTCGCCAAGAGAGCGAGCAGTGTCATGACTCAGTACTTCCTCACCATCCCGCACAACACAGCCGAGGAGCCGACGATGGAGTCGATGCAGGAGTTCGACGCCGCCGAGATGGAGGCGATGATGGCCGCCGTCGACCGCTTCAACGCCGACTTGAACGCGGCGCAGGCGTTCGTGACCGCAGGTGGGTTGCAGCCCCCATCGACTGCGACCACCGTCGACGCGACCGGTGCGGAGCCCAAGCGCACGCGCGGGCCGTTCGTGGACGCGGCCGAGTACGTCGGCGGGTTCTGGATCATCGAGGCACCGGATGAGGAAAAGGCGCTGAGATGGGCCGAGCAGATCTCCACCGCGCTTGGCTCCCGCATCGAGGTCCGTGCGCTCCAGGACAACCCCGAGTAGCCCAAAGGACCACGCCCGCAACCGTATCCACATCGTCGACGGCATCTCCCCGTCGACCGCTACTCGTCGTACCGATTGCCGTCGGAGCAGTGCTGGAATCTCCGGGTGACTCGGCTTCATAGACGCGCCCGCACTGCTCGCCGCCCCGCCGAGATCGTCCGCGACAGGCTGTCGCAACGGTGACCGACACAGCAGTGGACGACACAAGCGACGCAGCGGTAAAGGACGTGGCGGCCCGGGGACCGCCCTCGACCAAAGGCCGTTGGTGTCGAACGGCGTTCACCGGCGGGCAGAACGGCACCGGGCCAGGTGCCTCCCGGCGGTCGGGTCGGCATGGGTCTGGTCGCTGGTACGGACTGGTGCTCTACCACCCCGGCATGGACCAGGACACCACCGGGACCGACGAGCGGACCGGGTGTGGGAGGCGTCCGTGTTCTACCCGTGGTCTGAATCGACCGCTCTGGCACTGTTGACGATCATCAGTCCCCCGGTGCTCTGTGCGGCAGTGCTGTTGGTGGCATCCGGTGCTCTGCATTTGCTGCTGGTGCTGCCGCGTTCGCGGCGTTGGCGCTGGGTGTCGTGATGCTGCGCAGGGTGCCGGACCGACGATCGGTTCCCTTCCGCCTTCAGCGTCGACGCCGACGCCGACGGGGAGCGGTACCGTCGGGGGCGCTGGTGCACCGAGCCTCATGGTCTCGCGTGATCGCCTGGGCGGCGGTACACCTCGCAGCCGCGGCGATCGGCGTCGTGCTCATCGCCCACTCCACGCAAGAACATGTGCTCGCGCACGAGGCACCGGGTGCGATATCGGGGCTGGCTCTTGTCGGTGCCGTCACCACGCTCACCTTCACCGCCCTCGCGCTGGTCCTCTGCCTACGACTCGTGCTCGGTCTCCACGGGATCGCGACGACGTCGACATGCTTGTTCGTGGGGACGGCTTTCGGAACGGTGGTCATCGACAGAGCCCACGTCGGTGGAATCGTGGAGAGCTGGCCGAGTGTGTGTTTCGAAGTCCTGCACACCTCGGATCTCACCGATGTCGCGTCCGGAGTGGCCGCGCGGATACATCGGCTTCTGCGTCGAACGACGATGCGGGTGTCGGTGTTCGAGCTACCGGTGAACACCGCCGCGGTCGTGGACGGGCTCCAGCGCAACTCGACCTGAGCGAGCTGGTCGTCCCGACGCCGAGACCTCACTACCCCGGGGAAGTCTCCGGTCGGGCAGGGCCGCCACCGAGCTGCACGGCATAGGCACGCGGGATCTCGTCGCAGTTCCACACCAACGTCGACCTGCTCTTTTCCGGTGCCTCCTCCTGGAACGTCACGCTGTGCCGCTTCCGGCCAGCACACGACGGGCGTGGGGCTGATGCCGGGCCGAGTCCCAGCGTCCTCACGGCGTGGTCGAACGAACCGGCGTGGTCGTGGGGCCGTGTTGACGGGTGGATACGAAGACCGCGGCCGTCGTGGCGACTGTGGGCACGGCGAGAAGCAGCAGCACCGGGTCACCCGTACCGCCGAGCAGATCGGTGTGCAGCACCAGCGCGAAGGTGAAGCTGATGGTGTTGTTCAGAGCATGGAGGACCACAGCCGTCTCGAGCCCGCCCGTACGCCAGGTGATGAGCGCCGCGCCGACACCGAGGGTCAGGTAGTGGATGTTCAGCCACGGGTTGCCCTGGAAGTGGATCGCGGCGAACAACGCCGCCGACACCACCACCCCAACGACCAACGCGGTGCGCGGGTCCCGGTTCCAGCTGCTCGCGACACGCAGGACTAGACCGCGGAACCCGAATTCCTCCCCCGCTGCCTGCAGCGGGGTCAGCAGCAGGGTGACGGCGAGGAGGCCGACCAGATCCACGGCGCTGAACTGCGCGGGCTCGATCGGGGTCACGAGCGAGACGACGGCAATGCAGAGAACCGACAGCGGGCCGGCGAACAGAAGCGCCCGTCCGAACTCGTCGAACCGGAACCGGCAGACGACCGAGATCAGGGACCGCCCCCGCACCCCGTAGAGCCAGCGCTGCACGAGCATGCTCCACGGGATGAGCAACGCGACCGAGGCCGCGCCGGCGGCCTGAAACAGGACCGTGACGTCGTCACCGCCGAGAGTCGGGTTGACCCGCCCCATCGACAGGTCGATCCGGGCCGCCAGCCAGGTGATCACCGATCCGAACCCGAACAGCCCGACGACCACCAGCACGATGGCGGCGACGCCGCGTCCCACCCGCCGACGGTCGTGGGCCAGGGCCCGGTGGTACGGGGCATCGCCCGCGCGGTCAGTGCCGGTCTCTGCGGGATTGACCGCACACGATGCAGCGGTGTTACCTACCATGCTGCTCTCCACTCCTCCGGTGTCGGTGACGCGAACATCTTCGCCGCGACCGAGTGCACACCTTGACGTGGCGTCACACTCAAGACCTGGCGGCCGCGAGGTGATCACCGGCGCGGCCGGCGGAGAGACGGGACACAGGAAGCGCGGAGCGGCAGGAGGGCCCGGATGGCGTGGAGTACCAGGGAACTCGCCGAGCTGGCGGGTACGACCGCGCGCACGGTCCGCCACTATCACCAGATCGGGCTGTTGCCCGAGCCGGAACGCCGCAGCAACGGCTACAAGCAGTACGGCGTGGCCCACCTGATCCGTCTGCTGCGGATCAAGCGGCTCGCCGAGCTCGGTGTCGGTCTGCACACCATCGCGAAGCTGGGCGATGACGCACATCCTGTGGAGGCGTTGCGAGCCCTGGACGCAGAGCTCGTCGACCAGATGGACCGGTTGAGCAGCGCACGCGCCGAGGTCACGACGATGCTGGAGCAACAGCTCGCCACGGATCTGCCGACGGAGTTCGCAGTGACCGCGGCCGTGCCGATGTCCGACGCAGACCGGCTTCTGACATCGGTTCTCGGTAGGCTGCTCGACCGCGACGAACGTCGGGTCTACGCGGACCTGGTCGCGTCGGATATGCGCAGTCGTGTCGACGACGATTTCGAATGCCTTGCGGCCGACGCCGGAGAAGTTGCCCGGCACGACCTCGCCGTGCGCATGGCCACGCACCTGGAGACGCTGCGTGCGCATCACCCTGGGGTCTTCGAGCTGGGTTCGTCCGATCCCCGAGGCTTCAACCGCACCGTGGAGCAGGTCTCGCAGGAGATCTACAACCCGGCACAACTCGACGTGCTGCGCCGGATGACGGCACTGTTCTGGATGGGCAAGGATCACACAACACCATCCGACGCCGCCCCGGCCAACGCCGCGCCCCCCTCCGACGCCGCGCCGCCTCCGAGGTGACGGGCTGTCGACGAGTGGTCCTGGTGGGTGAGGTCTCATCAATGTGAGCCTCTGATGACGCTGGCCCTCGGAGCCACGATAGGGGCCGCGAAATGCCCGACCCTCGCGAGCGCACTGCCGACGGCTTTTGGGACAGCCTGATCATCACCCTCTGCCCCCCATTTACGTCGCTGCGCGGATCCCTGACCTGGGACCAAGGTGCGGAGATGGCTGAGCATCACGCGTTCAGCTCACCGGCTACCGTCTACGAGAGATCGGCTGGCAAGGCCACCGGGACGGTAGGCCTCGCGAAAGGTTTGCAGGTGGATCCAGTCCCGGGTTCGCCGGACGCCCGGTACCGCCCCTATCGCATCGGCGACCACAGCGAGCTCGGCCAGCGATCCGGCCGAAGTTGTGACCAGGAGATCGTGGCGTCCTGAGACGATCGCGACTAAGTCGACGCGCTCGATACGGGTCAGGCCCTCGGCCGCGGTGGTGGCCTCGCGACAGATTCTGAGCGCGAGCCCCATCGCCATACCCACGGAGTCAGTGCTGCGGCGTAGGACCGCGGTCACCCGGCGACATCGCATTCCAGCATCCGGTTCACCCGGTGGCGCACCATGCCCTCACTTGCGTCGACGTCATCGGCGATGGCGCGAAACGACGCGCGCCCGTCCTGCTGCAACAGGTCCAACAATCGCCGGTCAAGGTCGTCAAGACGTTGCGCAATGGTCGGCGTCCGGGACGAGGCGGACGAGCTCGGGAGGCTGTCGCCGGAGGAGGGCGATGACACGGCAACCCGAAGCCGCGATCCCGAGTTCCGGACCAAGATGGACCGGATCCTCGATCTCTACGACCGCTCCGCCGCCGGCACGATCCCCCGACGGCAGCCGCGTCGTGTGGGTGGACGAGTTCGGGCCGCTGAACCTGCAACCCCGACCTGACCGCGGCTGGTTTCCCAGCGGCCACCCGGCCCGGCTACTGGCGACCTACAACCGCTACGGCGGGGTCCGACGCATGATCGCCGGACTCGACCTGGCCTCTGGCCAGCTGTTCTACCGGCTGAAGGACTGCAAGCGCAGCCAGGAGTTCCTCGCGTTCCTGCGCCAGCTCCGGGTCCGGTTTCCCCGGGGACGGCTCTACGTCGTGTGCGACAACTTCTCCCCGCACCGCAAGGTCACCGTCGCCGACTGGTGCGCCGACCACGACGTCGAGCTGGTGTTCACACCGACCTACGCGTCCTGGCTGAACTGGATCGAATCGGAGTTCACCGCGCTGCGCTACTTCACCCTCGACGGCAGCGACTACCCTCCCACGCCGCCCAGGAGTCCGCGATCGCCGGCTACGTCCGCTGGGCCAACCGACACGCCACCCGGAAACGACACTTCGCGCCCGAGTCCAAGATCCGCAGGCCGGATTACCCACCGAACGTCGCCTGACGAGGCACTAGAGACAGCTACGCACCGGGTATCGCCTGCCACCACTACAGGTCGGTTCCCGGCTGAACTCGTCACGAGCATCTCCATTACCATTCAGGCCGTTCCATCGGCGCCGGCCTGCTCGACGGCAGAATCGATGAGTCGTTGTGCCAGCTGAGGGAACTCCATAGCGTCTTGAAGATTTTCCGCGCTCGACGTCAGCGCCACCAGACCGGTCCCCGACCCGCGATGCAGAGCCCCGAAGGATTGGTACGACATCGTCGCGCCAGCGTGCTGACTGACCGGCCCGTGGCCCTGGTCCAGGTTCCACCAGCCGATGGCCTGCCGGAACGCGGCCGTGCTGCCGTACGGAGCCTTCTCCGGGGCAGAACCCGCCGGCCAGTCGAACTCCGTCTCCTGGGCGAACCGCAGGGCCGCCGTCAGTTCGCCGGCGTCTTGTGCGAGATTGGCTTCGATGAAGGTCAACATGTCGGCCATGGTCGACCGGATACCCCCCTGTGGAAGCATGATGTCCCAATACCAGTTCGGTGACGGCGTGCCGTCGTCGTAGTAGCCTCGAACCAATCGGGAATCCTGGTCTGGCGAGAGTGTGTACGTGGTGTCGACGAGCCCCAGAGGTTCGCAGAGGTGACGCGTCAGCAGCGATTCGAAGGTCTCTCCCGATGCGACTTCGAGGATGTGACCCAGCACCGATAATCCGGTACGCGAATACTCCCAACCGCTACCACGAGGCCGGACGAGTTCCGCGGCCTCCAACTCCTCGTCGAGATGAGCCTTGGTGTAGTCGGCGTAGTACGTGAAACGCGCGGGATCCCCGGTCGACACCGCGTCGCTGATCAGGCGAGCGAGCACCACGCCGTCCCCGGACAGGCCGGACGTATGCGTTGCGAGGTCGAACACCGTGATCTCGCCGACCTCGGGTCTGAGGTGCAGGTCCGGAAAGTAATCGGCGATGGTGTCCGTGAGCGAGAGCACATCATACGATACGAGAACCGAAAGCAGTGCTGTCGTGTAGATCTTCGAGAACGACCCGATCTCGTAGAGCGTCCGCTCGTCCGGGAACCCGACGTGCTGGGCCTCCGGTGAACGGAAAGCGAAGATCGAGCGGCGTCCGTTCCGGGTCAAGCCGATCATGAGTGTCAGATCCTTCCGGTCTCTGACGTACGCCTGGCCCGCTTCCTCGAGTTCGATCTGCACAGCAGCATCATCTTCTCGCCCCATCATTTACCTTTCCTTCCTGGATGATTGCGGCTGCCCGCCACATACAGATCGCTGAGATTAATCCGGTCGTGTCGTCGAACTTTCGCCACTCCTGGCCCGATCCGTGCCGTGGTCCGGGCTGCACGACGTTCGTTCGGTGCACCAGTGAGGCCCGGTCGAGGTCAGCCGGTACGCGCCGGTCGCCCGCCGTAGGTAAGCCGGCGGAGCACCACCTCGGCGGGTCCGCGTCGCCCCGCCCGGTCGAGGGCCGTGGAGATAGCGATCCCGAGCAGCCAGGTCGCGACGCCGAGCAGCGACGCCTGCCAGACCGTCAGCTCGGTGCCCAGACCGAGCGACCAGGCGGGCAGCAGGCCACAGAAGACCACGGACTGGCCCAGGTAGTTCGACAACGACCGACGGCCGGTGGCGAGCAACGGCTGCGGGGCCACACGAGTCGCGAGCAGCCCGAACAGCGCCCCGAACCCGATACCACCCGCGAGCCCGCCGGCCTGATGCAGCACGCCGGCGACCAGCGCGGACCCGGTCGCCGGCTGCCACCATCCCGCGGCCGCGAGCGCGAGCGGCAGCCCGGTCACCGCCGCGACGGCGATCCCGGTGGCGGCGGTCCGGCGCAGGAGCGGACGGTACCGGCCGGGCTCGTCGAGAATGCCGCGGCGGGCCGCGAGCGCACCGAGGGCGACCATCCCGACCGTGGTGAGCACCGAGACGACTGTGCTTCCCAGCCACTCGGCCAGGTGCAGTACGACCGCCAGCGCGGGGTCGGTCGCCGTCATGCTGGGCCAGGCGGGGCCGGAAGACAGGCCCGAGGTGGCCCCGACCGCACCGGTGAGCAGCAGTCCGGCGAGCGCGATCGCTCGCAGGGTGCGCTCGGAGCCGCGCACCAGGATCCCGGCGGACAAGAGCAGCAGCAGACCGTAGGCGCCGACGATGTCCGCGGAGAACAGCAGCACGCCGTGCAGCGCACCGATCGCGATCATCCAGGCCCCGCGGCGACGCAGGATCCCCACGCCACGGCCCGGTTCCCGCCCTCGTGCGGACTGGACGGCGCCGTAGCCGACGAGCATCGCGAACAGCGGGTAGGCCCGCCCGTCGACGAACAGCAGTTGGAACACCGCCACGAGCTGATCGACCGGGCCCAGGTCTGCCGGGTATCCGCGCAGCCCGGCGGAGCCGTAGAGGTAAAGGTGGACGTTCGCCAGCGCGATCATCAGCAGCATCGCGCCGCGGGCGAGGTCGGGCGCGACCGCCCGGGCGGTCGGTGTACCGGCGACGGTGCTCATGCCGTCTTGTCCACGGGGCGCGCCGGCACGCCTGCGCCGTTCGGTGTCTCGGGCATCTCGTCCTCCTCGTCGGACCGTCGCCGCGGTGGCGTCCGGCGGGCGCTCCCCGCCAACGGGCGGGGAGCCACGCGGCGACCGTGGCTGGTGGTCGACCGCGGCCGGAGTGGAAGGTATGCCGTCGGGACAGGGTCAAGGCGCCGGTGACACGATCGGCGGAACCGTGCCCGTGCCCCGGCGGCATGGTCTGTACTGGTTTCGACGCGCACCCGTGGTGGCGCGCCATAGAGACCGAGGGGAGTCGACGACGTGGCGTGGAGCACCCGTGAGCTCGCGGAGCTCGCCGGTACGACGGTGCAGGCGGTACGCCACTACCACCGGGCCGGGGTACTCGACGAGCCCGAACGCGAGCCGAACGGCTACAAGCAGTACCGGACGTCCCACCTCGTCCGGCTCGTGCAGGTCGTGCGCCTGCGCGCGCTCGGGGTCTCGGTCAGGGCGATCCGCGCCGCGGCGCATCCGGAAGAGGAGCTCCATGCGGTCCACGACGAGCTGAGCACGACGATCGAGCGACTGCAACGAGCCCGCGCCGAGCTGGCGGTGATCCTGCAACATCGGGTGCCGCCGGACACCCCGTCGGTGTTCGGAGCGGTGTCCGGTGATCTGGGGCCACGCGGCCGGGCTCTGCTCACCGTGATGTCGCGGGTGTGGGAGGACGAACCACTCGGCGACCTGGGTGCGCTCGCCGCGAAACCCCAGGAGTACGAGGCGGATTTCGAGATGCTCCCGGAAGACGCGGACGAGGCAAGGATCGAGGCACTGGCGCTGCGAGTGGCTATGGCGGTCCGTGAGGACCAAGCGAGGTTCCCATGGTTGCGTGATCCGGGTGCCGTGTCGCCGCGGGGGAAACGCACCGCGGACGCGGTGGTCGCCCAGGCCTTCGCCGAGAACTATCACCCGGCCCAGATCAGGGTTCTGGCCCGGGCGAACGAACTCGCGCAGGCCGAAACCGAGTAGATCGACGCAGCACGGTCAGCGCTCGGCGAGCGCAGTGGTGGCCGTGCGGCCGCCGCGCAACAACTGGGTCATCAACCGGGCCGCGATCGGTGTGCGCTCGCAGCGGGCCGTCAGGGTGCGCGGGCCGCCCGCGCGCGGTAGGGGTCCCGGACCGGGTCCGACAGCACATCCGGCTGCATCCGCTCGACACCCTCGAGGCGGGGATCGCCGGAGCCGTTTCCCCGGAGACCGAACGAGCCCTCGCTGCGGCAGCCCGGGGGCTCGGCTACCCGGCCGGCACCGAGGGCGTCGGAGTGCCTGCCGGTATGGGGAACTGCCTCGTCGCTGCCCGCCCTCGACACGACCCGGGTGAACGGGCATCTCCGCCCACGCCTAGGAGCTCGACGACACCGGTGGACGTGACCATTCCGGCGCCGTGTTCGTGTCGGCCGTCATCGGCCTGCGACCGGCAGCAGCCACTGCCGACGACCTCGTCGATGCCGTGACCGTCGGCTACGAGGTCGCACGCCGCACGCAGACCACGCTCGGCGCTACGACGCCGTCAACGGCCGGGGTTGGCACTCCACCAGGGTCTGCGGCCCGCTCGGCGCCGCAGCCGGCGCCGCAGCGATGCTCGGGCTGGACGCCGATCGGGCCGCCCACGCGCTCGGGCTGGCCGCCGGGTACGCCGGAGGCTCGTGGTCGTTTCTGGGAAGCGAGCGATGAGCAAGAGACTCAACGTCGGACGGGCCGCCGAGCTCGGCCTCGGCGCCGCCCTGCTGGCCGAGCAGGGGTTCACCGGCGCTCCGGACGTCCTCGAAGCCGCCTGGGGTGGCTACGTCGGGCTCTACGGCGGGCCGGGTGCCGACGTCGCGGCGCTGACCGCCGATCTCGGCGAGACCTGGTAGGCCGAGAACGCCGGCATCAAGCCCTACGCCGTCTGCCGCTCCGCACACGCAGCCGTCGACGGCCTGCTCGACCTGATGGCGACCCACCACTGGCGGGCCGACGACTTGCGAACCGTCACGGTCGAGACCAGCGCGTTGATCACAGACATGTGCGGCGGTCGCGACCTCGGCTCGGCGGTTGCTGCGCAGGTGAGCATCCCCTTCGCCCTCGCTGCGGCCGCGCTGACCGGAGGCGTCACCCTCCAGCCTGTGACCACTCTGCGCACGTGCTCCCGGACCCGTGACCTGATGGGGCGGGTCGAGCTACGCACCGATCGATCCCGACACGGCGCTGCCGCGCCGATGGCTGTGCATGTCGGTACGGCGAACCTGGACGTGGCCGTCACCGTGCTCGGTGCGCGTGGTGGACCGCAGCGGCCACTGCCGACCGAAGCGATTCGCGCCAAGTTCGCGGGGCACCAGGTGGCTCCGTACTACGGTGATCCGATGGCCTTTCCGCTGGTGACCGATCGTCTGTCGATCCGACCGTGGACGTCTTCCGACGCCGATGCCGCGTTGCTGACCTATGGGGTCGCCGAGGTCACGGGCTGGCTGACCCCAGAGACCGAGCGGATCACCGATGCGGCCGCGATGCGGTCGGTGTTGGCTGCCTGGGCTGAGGCGCAGGTCAACGCGACCCCTCCGCGGGGCCGATGGGCGATCGAGCACCACGCCCTCGACTCGGTGGTCGGAGGGCTGGCGATCCGAGTGTTGCCTCCCTACTACGAGGACGACCTGGAGGTCGCATTCCAGCTGCGGCCCGATATGTGGGGTCACGGCTACGCCACCGAAGCGACCTCAGCGCTGATCGACTGGGCGTTCACCCACGACGATGTCGACGAGCTCTTCGCAGTGGTGCGTCCGGACAACTCCCCCGCGATCGCCACTGCGCACAGGCTGGGTATGCACTGGGTCGGCGAGACCGACAAGTACTACGACCGCACTCTGCAGGTATACCGGGTACGGCCCGGGGATCTGGCCGTGGACCCGATGGTCGTGCTCCCCGACGAAACCTGAGCAAGGCACAGCTGCGCGACTCGCCAGTGACACCATCGGGCCGCCTCGTGGTTGCCCGGCAGCCATATCGACAAGCAGCTCGACGAGATCAGCGGCCGCCAACGCGCTTCCTTGAGACGTGAACATCCAAGCACCGAGCGCACCGCGGTACACGTTTCGCCGTTAAGCACGCGAATTACGGTGGTGTGCCCGTCGAAGGCTGCGGTCCTCGTCGGTGCTTCCCCTGCGGAGCGAGACAGGCTTCAACCGACACCGGTGAAGCTCCCCCAATGCCGGCAATATCCGGGTCGACCTCATCTCGAGGCTGTGCGCGACGCGCGCCGAGGCAAACGACCCCGGCTCGCGGAAGGCGACGCGCGCTCCGGCCATGACCCTGATCGGACGAGGCACTGGCCGTGTCGCCTGAGTACGACTCAACGCCTCCGCGACGCCAATCGATGATGCGGCCCAGCGTGCCGAAAACGACGAACTGGCTGGCGACATCGACGCATCGACATCGACTTGTTCTGCTGGGCAGCGCTCAACCGGTGCTGCCGCGCAGCGGCCCCGTGGCCGACACGCAGGACCGGACTCACTGCCAGGTCATCAGCCGGACCCGCTGCGTTGGCACCTGAGACACCCGCGGAGCCCGCGACCACGCTCCTGCGGAGCGGAAGGCCTAAGAGCGGGTTTGAGAAGATCGGAGGACGGGGCGAAAGTGCGCTTCTGCTGTCCGCCGGCGGTTCGCCTCGGGCAAGTCGACGGGTGACGGTGTTGATCACGGCCAGCGGATCACGGCCTCGGATGTGGTGGGACGGCGTCCATAGTCGCGAGCCAGGCGACGCTGCGTGGTCAGTCAGGCCGCGGTCCGTTCGATGAGCAGCAGTCCGAGGGTGTCCGGTGACGATAAAGCATTCTCCGGCCGCTGATCTTCTGGCGTCGTAGCCACGCGAGTCCTGGCCGATGGTGTCGGCACCACGCACACTCTAGGAATCGATGATCCCTGCACTCGGCTCCGGACAGCCGCCCTCGCCAGCGCACAGCTGGTCGGGAACGGCCGGCAGGATGTTCTCAGCGACTCGCTGCCGCTGCCACCGGCCGACGGGGACCGGTACACCATCCGCCACAGCGGAAACTCCGCAGGCAACGCCTGCCACGCGCACCTGGTCACCCGAAGTAGCGGCTCGATCAACTCCCATAGTCCATCACTGGCGTCCAAGGAGTACGACCGCCTGCGTTGAGTGACCGGCCCCGGTGGGCCAGCCTAGATGCGACCTCGCGCTGACAGAAACGAGACACGGTGGCGGGCCCGTCACGGGCGACGCGGACACGCCGACCTCGAGTGGACCGGTCGGCTGGGGGGCGCCTAGTGTTGTCGGAGCCCGCCTTCCGAGTGGTGTCGCTCCGGGCACCACCGGAAGCGGGTCCATAACGCGGCCTCGGTCCCAGTTGGTCACGTGTCCAGGCCTACGAGCTCAACGTCGACTGCAACGGAGCCGGAACCTGCCGAGGATGACGGTACCGGCACTCCTGCATCGAACGTCGACTCGATCGCATAGAACCATCCGGCGCAGACTCTCGGGCCCAGTCTCAGCACAGTCGAGCACGAGAGGCTGCTCGGGTAGCTGAACCGTCGACAGGGGCCGGTGGGTGCCTTCGCTGGTCGCCCTCGTACAGGCCCTCGTATGCAGCGGTGGTTCGGCCGGCCCCAACCCAGAAGGCCTGTAGTGGGGTTCACCCAGCCCTCAACACGCGCACGCCGTCCGGCCACCGTCTGCGCCGCGGCCCCGGGACGACCCGCTGAGCTGTGCGGCACGCCGGTCGGGGATGTATACCGGGACAGCGGTACCGGTGGAACCTACGCGCTGCCATCCACCGATGGCGTCGGCCGCCGACCAGACACATCTGTCATCGCTCTGCCGTGACCCCCGACTGCTGAACCGACTCGGGCGCCGACACCTCAGAGGTCGACCCCCTGCGACGCGACCCGGTGATGGAGCGCCTCGTCCGGAGGGCAGACCAGTCATCGTGTACCACTGTCCCGGCGGCCATTAGCGGCAGCGCAAGCAACGCCGCCACCGTCCAGACGACGTCGTGAGTGCCGTCGAGCCACCCGAGCAGCGTCACTGCGCCGACCACGGCTGCAACCATCCCGGCCGTAGCCAGAGCCCCTGCAGTACCCGTCCCATCGGTCGTCGCAGGCGGTCGAACATGTCTACTCCCCTCGGAACGTCTCCCTCTCGGTCGGCGGACCCGAGCCGGCACGCACAGGACCCTGCCGCCGGAAGCCCGCGGTGTGGCCGCGCACTTCTGCAACCCCAACTATATCTACATTCCCCAGTGTAGCTTTCTGGAATCCGGGAGTCCGGTAGACATGAGTCGAGATCCAGCGGACTCTGCGTGCGCCCCCTCTCGCCACCGCCGGCGCACGACTGGCCGTCGCGGCAACGGTCACCGGGAGCAGAGCCCATAAGATCGCTCAGCCAAGACAGGCACATCATCGGCGAGCAAGGATCTCGTCTCTCGCCCACCAGGTTCGGGATGAGTCGGCCCACCTCCTGGATCCGCCAGAAGTGCCAGCCTCGGCGACGGCCGGATTCGGCACGCCGGTGCAGGATGCATGACCATTCGTCGGAACCGCCGGTGTTATAGGCCGAACTAGCGACCGCTAGCCTGATACGGCATGGACCGCAGTACACGATCGGTGGTGCAGGTTCCCGAGCTACTGGAGCTGAGCGTCGACGAGGCCCACGATGTAGCCCTGGATGCTGGCCTGCTCGCCGTGGACCACAGCGACTCGGGGCCCACGACGACGACCGCGGATCGAGCCTCTGCTCCCCCGCAACGCGTGTACTGCCAGGAGCTACCCGCCGGAGCCATGGTGCCCACCGGCACCAGGATCGGAATCTGGGCTCGTCGCCCTGACGATCCCGGCCCTGACGACGACAGCGGCGGTGGCGGTGGCCCCGATCTCGTCCCGACCGGGCCAGAACCGCAGCTCGGCGGCGGAACGAAGTAGCCCAGCAGCGACAAGTTCGCCTGTTGACTCCGCGGAGTGCGAGGTCCTCGGCTGAGGACCATCAGTCACCGAGAGCTGCCCTTGGTGACGAGCAAGGGCGAAGCACCTGGTTCCGGCCATGCGCCGAGTCCAGTAGGCACCCGCGCCGAAGGTGGCTGCCGTTGCGCGCCGCGACGACACCGACGCCGCGCCCTCCGACACGTTCGCCAGCAAGCGAGCCGGCTCGGCCAGTGACGCCCTGGCCGACGCCGTACCCCCGTGCAGGCGGGAGCAGCCAAGCCCGCCAGCTGTCACGTCACGTCACGTCACGTCCGCGAGGATCGACCCGCCACAGAGACGCTGTTGTCCGATTTACACGATTTTACCGATTCCGCCTCGGCGCTTGCTACGGCACACTCGACCCACCATGGGACTTCGACCACGCGCCCCGTAGGGCGCAGCACCCACAAGGGGGCACGTCATGGGCATCTTGGGTTGGGTTGTGCTGGGACTCGTCGTCGGCGTCCTCGCCAGCACGATCATGCCGGAACGAACGACACTCAGCATCACCGTCACGACTCTGATCGGAGTCGTCGGCGCCGTGGTCGGCGGCTACGTCGGCTGGCTCATCTTCAACACCGGACTCAACACGTTCTTCGACCTGAGCACATGGATCCTGGGCTTGGTCGGTGCGCTGGTCCTGCTCAGCATCTGGCGGCTGGTAGCCGGACGCCGGGTCAAAGCGCGCGCCTGACCGAGAGCAGGGCAACCATGGTGACACCCCAGCCCCCGTCTCAGCCGGATCCCGAACCACGCCCGCGCTCGGTACCGCTCAACCACTCCGAGGAACGGAGCCTGTCCGCGCTCGAACGCGAGCTGCGCCGCTCGGATCCAGATCTGGACACGACGATGGCGGCCCTGACCGCTGCGACCGCGGGGCGCAGCCCTCGCGCGCCGGACGTCACGAACCGGGTGCTCCAGGCGATCGCGATCGGTGTGATCGTGATCGTGATCGTCCCCTGGCCATGGCTCGCCGTGGCGCTCTGGTGCGCCCTGGTGCTGAGCGTCCCGTTCGCGATGGCCTGCGCCTGGCACAACGCCATGGCCGCCGAGAACGACACCAGACGAAACCCCTAACCGCCGAGCCGCATACCTCCGACCAGCTGTGGCGACGCCACCTCAGCCACGCCCTTGCCATCAACAGACCGCGGAGAACAACGCCCGCGGCGGCAGCTCCGGAGTAGCCATCGGCCACGACGTGGACACGGTCGGACCCCAGCCACCGACTCGCATCCGCACAACCCCCAGCCGAACCCACAGACCACCGCCACGAAGGTCCGACCGAGCCGGACCGGCAACGTTGTGCACCAGGCCGGGCCCGGCGGTTCGTAGCGGCGAGTCGAATCCCGTGTGGCAGGTCGGCGATCGGCTCATCCGTGACCGCCCACCTCACGTTGCGACTGTGAGGATGAACCGGTGCCGCCTCGGGGCATGGTCTGACCCCGCGTTACGACTGGCCACTGGTGCCTTGAGTGTGGTCTGTCGATCCCGGCTCGGGATGGCGCATAGGAGGTTCTGCTACCCCGTCGGAGCCATCCATGTTCGGGCGCGGCCAAACATCCCGGTGACCAGCACACCGGGAGAACTGACGCTAGGCCCCGGCCGAGCGCCGGCCGCTCGTCGGGCCCTACCGACAACCCCGACACGGCCGAACAACCCACGGGCCCGGACTGTCACCTTGTCGGACCGCACCCGTACACGGCACCGACCAACCAGGGCGCGCCCGGGCTACTCGGCGAACCAGCCTGAGGGTGCGAGCGCCGCCCCGGCAGCCAACCGGGGCGCGTACTGGTCATAGAACACCTTCGCGATCAGCTCGCGGCGGCTACGTACCCCGGACTTTGTGAAGATCGACTTGAGATGGTCCTGCACTGTATAGCCCGACAGATGCAGGGTGTGGGTCATCTCGGCGGTGTCGACACCCCGCAAGACGAGGGCCAGCACCGCCTGTTCCCGGGAGGTCAGACCGAACGCAGCAACGACCAGCGGCACGATCTCCGGCGGACGGGCCTCCTCCAGCGTGATCACCACATCGGTCCCGATACCGGCACAGGACAACAGCGGCGATGCGTGCGCCACCATCCAGCGGCCGCTGCGGTCACGCATCCGCATCCTCGGCGGCACCGGGTAACGACCGAGCGTGAACTGGCGGGCGGCGGCGACCAACGTGCGCAGCCCGAACGGCAACCGCCCGCGGCCGATCGGTGCCCCACCCAACTCCGCCATCCCCTCCACGGCACCGATACTGGCCTGGACGATCTCCCCAGCGGCATCGACCACGAGCACCACAGGTCCGTCCCGCGCGGGCAGCAGCTCCACCGCCGAGGACACCAGCATCCCTGCACGCAGCCCGACAGCGAGCGTGGCGCGTACGCCGCTGAGGTACTCCTGCTCAGCCGGGGTGAACGCCGAGCACCGACCGTCGCGGAACAGCGCCAGGTACCCCCAGGTCGTGCCGCCTGCCCGCAGCTCGATCCGCACCTCGTCGCTGATGTCACCCCAGTGCCGCTGGTAGAGGTCGGTGAAGCGTTCGGACCGTGCGAGGTCTCCGCCGGTCTCCGTGAGGGCGGTCGAGACCCCACCCGGCCGGTCGGCCAGGGTCTGGAAGTTGAACCGGTCAGGGCCCTCGTACTCGTGGAAGATCCAGTCCTCGTCGTGATCGTCACCGATCCCGTCCGACTTCATCCCACCGGTGATTAACCGGCTCGCCGGGTCGACAGGAGCCCAACAGGCCGCCGAGAACGGCACTGCGCGGGTCAGCGCCTCCATGACGGCCGTGCTGAACACGCCCACGTCGAGGCCGGTGGTGGCCAATGCCTCGATCTGGGCGCGCGCCCGCTCCGCGGTGCCCTCCACCCGACCAGTGTCAGCCAAGAAGTACCCCGGCGGTATCCCATGAATCTGGGATATCCGCCGCCCAGCTTCCGGGGGTGGGCAGGGCGTCACCGCGGGCTGACCGTGGCGCTCATGACGCGCACCCTCACCCCCGCAATCCGAACAGAGTTAACCGCCCGCTCAGATCCTCAGCGTCGCCGGGCGAGGCCCGGTCGACGAGCACGGCCTACCGATGCACGAGGACGACGTCATCGCTCAAGTGGCACTCGCGACCTCCCACCTAGAGACCGTCCTCGCCCACGCGGGCATGCGCCTTCGCGACGTGCTGCGACTGACGGTCTACGCCGTAGAGGTCGACGCGCCCCTCCGGGCCGGAGCCGCGTCCGCGAAAGGCTGGCCGCAACCGGGGCGCCCCCGCCCACGACGCTCGTGTCACTCGCCTCGCCGTTCCCGGTGTGGCTGTCGCGGTCGATGTGACCGCCGGGCGTTGACCGGCAGCCACCCGATGATAAGAGGGGTCACGACGGCCAGGGCCGAAATCAACGCAGCCCGCCGTCGTGGGCGCCGTTCCAGGAGCCCGGCTGTGCGAGCTCGTCACCACACCAGCTGGCGATGGCCCCTTCGGTTCCCATCACTCGGTGAGCCCAGCGGGCTCGACGACCACCGCAATCGCGCAGCCACGGCCGTCGCTCGGCCCGTCATAGAAGCCGCTCACACCACAGTGAGTCAACCTCAGCCCAGATCCGGGCCTACCGGCGCGAACATCCACAACCTGACGGAGTAGTCATGGACAACAGCGCGACGTCCCACAACCAACCAGCCCGTGTCGCCGGGATCGTCGGCATCGTCGGGGGCCTGTTCGGCGCGTTCTTCGCAGCATACGAACTCGTGACGCTGCCCTACGAGGTAAGCATCGTGGCGAACACCCGAAGCGCCCTGACCGAGCTGGCGGCGCTCGTCGGCCTCGCCGGGATGGCCATGCTGGGTGCCGCCGGTCCCGCCTGGTGGGGCCGCGCCGGGATCGGAGCTGCGATGCTGGGCTTGCTCCTGCTGATATGCGGCGAGTTCGTCGAGCCGTTCGACGCCGCATCAGGCGAGGCGTTCTTCACGATCGCCCCGGTGGTGATCGGCTCCGGCATGCTGGCGACGGGCGTGGCGGTCCTACGCACGCACCGCTGGTCGGGCTGGCGGCGATTCATCCCGGTCTCGGTCGGGGCCTTCGTCTTCGTGGTCTACCTACCGGTGGCGATCGCATTCCCGACTGACACGGGGCTCTGGTCGGTCCTGGGATTGTGGAACCTGATCCTCGCCACCCTTGGGCTTGCCGTGCTGACCGAGGCAACCGCTCCGCGCGACTCGCGCACCCGGGCCCGTACGGACTGACCAGACGCCTGCTCGTCGAGACCGATCCAAGGGCACTTTCACCGCCCACCCAGCCCGTCCGGGGACTCACGACGTGCTCGCCAACTGACCTCGACGACCTCGACGAAACCCGCCAACCGAGACGGCAATTCGGGGCACCCAGGTGACCTATTCGAGGTCACCTGATCAAGCCAGCGATGCTTCTCCAAGGACAAAAGCTGGCGCTCGCTGACCCCGAGCTCCGCGGCCACATCACCGACCGGAACCTCACCCATGACCAGCCTGTCGGTCGTAGCACACAGCTAGTCACCGAGCAGCAAAGAATCAACACTTGATGCAATACCCCGCAGCGAGTTGTTCACCCCATGCGAGTCGACGAAGCGTGGCGAGGTGCGTGCGGAGGAGCTGACCTACCTGGCCTCGTAGGTCAGGCAGTCGGCGGCGTCGGCGCCCTGGCCGATGTTCACCGACGAGGCGGTGCACTCGAGCTTCTCGTTGTAGCGGCAGTCCGAGCGGTGGCACGCGCCGACGAGGCCGTTGCCGTTGCCGCCGCGGAACGAGATCTCGACGAAGGTGCCGCAGTGGGCGTGGTCGCCGGAGATCGTGATCGCTCCCGCGCCGCAGTGCGAGTCGGAGTTGTAGGAACAGCTGGTCGCGGAACACTGCTGCACCTGGGGCATGTCCTGAGCGGTGGTCATGGGGCGCAGCGTGGCGGTGTCGCCTGCGGCGCACCAGCCAACGCAGGCTCGCCTGACCCGCGGTGCGGTAGACCTCACAAGCCGCCCGAGCAGGGCGAACACCGACAGACACTGACACTACTGTGACGTGCATCACAGGATCGATAACTGGTCGTGCGATCCACCCAGCTCAAGAGAGGACGGTCGCATCAGGCTGGGATCTCCGACCGCGCTGCGGCATCTAAAGATCGCGGTGGCTCATCTGCCCGGCTTGCCGATATAGGCCGGCGTGGCAGACGTTGCGCCGAGGTGGCCGCGCCCCCGCCCCGCGGGGGAAGGACAGGGACGCGGCCGATGGACCGCCGCCGAGCGGACCCATCACATCGGCAACGACGGCGGGGACACCGAGGTTCCGGTCACGCAGGTAGTTGGCAGAAGCTCTCGAGGCCGTAGGTGCATCCGCTCTCCCCGATGCCGTGCTGCGTCGTCGCAAGCCCGTTGATCTACGACGGGGTGGGCGCCGTCCGGTAGACGCTGGTCGACGCGGTAGCGACACCTACCACGTGAGCAGACCGGTGCCCGTCCGGCAGGAACGTTGGCTGGACTCTGTGAGCGGTGGGTCGGGACGGGCCACACCCGCGGGTCTGCAGAGCACTCCGGCGCATCGCGCACGAACTGTCGACGGCCACCAGCGGAGTCGGGCCGTCAGGCGGCCGCCGCCAGCCTCGGCGCCGCAGACCAGGTCAGCGATAGCCGTCCGGCGAGTGGCCTCCCTGCTCGTCGACCGCCGCGCCCTGCCGGCTGTCGGCTCACTTCGGCTGGGAGGACCCGATCACTCGTTGTCCCACAGCAGGACCGTCGACAGAGCGACCCTGCGCTTCCCGGGAGCGTCCCTGCGGTACTGCGCGATCAGCTCGTCGAACCCACGTTGCAGCGGCGCAAGGTCGTCCTCGTCGAGATAAATATGGCCAGTCCCGAATCCGAGGAACTCGCGCCGATCGGCATCGGTAGAGCTGAGCAGGCGGTCGAAGATCTCGCCGAGGCTGCCAAGGAACGTGAGAAAGGCGACCCGCAGCTGTGCGTCGGCCATGGCGCTGAGTTCCTCCCGGCCAACGTGCGACATCCGCTCGCCGAGCCCGTAGGTGCGCTCGACAGTGCCGCGTATCGGACGCTGCCCCACCACGGCCAAGAAGCCCCCCTCCACCAGCACCGCGATCTGTCGATACAGCGTCGCCTGAGCGACGTCGGGCAAGAGCTCCTTCAGCTGTGCGGTGGTGAGCTCGCGGCCGCTGACCGCCTGGACGACCCGCAGCCGGACCGGATGCAACACGACCTCTGCCACGCCGGACTCGCTGGACACTCCCATCCCCCCTTGTTAGCATCCGGCCACGTTCTCATAGTGAGAATATAACCGGCTAGCGAAGGAATCTGCCATGACTGCGATAGTGCACGGCCAGACGACGGCGGCCAGGCGATGACCGGCTCCCCTCCCGCTGTGCGCCGAGACGCGCATACGACCGGAAACCCCGAGGCACGCACCGGCGACATCGTGACGTTCACCGTCGGCGCCATCGGGCTCGCGTGGCTCATCGCCATCCCCCTCTGGTTCGACGGCGGACTCGCATCACCAAAGTTCACGGTGACCGCAGTAGCCGTGATGACCACGCCGACCCTGGCCGTGCTGCTCGTCTGGCTCGTGCACTACCGTGACGTCGGCGTCCGGGAATGGGTGCGCCGCACCGGCCTGTCCGCCACACCGCACACGGGCCGCACCATCGCGCTCGCGCTCGGAGCATGGGGGGCGACAGCGCTACTCGTTGCCCTCGCAGGCGCTGCGAGCGTGGCCCTCGGCGCACTACGCCTTGACCTCTCCGGACTGTCCCTCTTTCGTGAGCAGCTCGGTAGCGCCGGGGCAGAGATGTCCGATTCGCAGGCCGCAGCAGCGGTGACGACGCAGGTGTTGCTCGCCGTCGTGGTCGCACCGTTGATCAACATCGTGCCCGTTCTCGGCGAGGAATGGGGATGGCGCGGGTGGCTACTGCCTCGCCTCCTGCAGCGAGGCCTGTGGCCCGCGCTTCTGTGGTCCGGCCTGATCTGGGGTGTCTGGCACGCACCGCTGACCCTGCTGGGCTACAACTACCCCGAGCTCGGCGCCGGAGCAGCAGCCCTGTTCGTAGGGGCGTGCCTCCTACTCGGCGTACTGGTGGGATGGCTGCGGCTGTACTCGGGCAGTGTGTGGCCACCAGTCCTGGCACACGCGACGCTGAACGCAACGGCCGGCCTGATCGTCCTACTCGGCGACGCCGCCGCACCGCCGAACCTCGCCATCGTCGGCATCACCGGCCTTGTCGGATGGGTACTACTCGCCGCGGTCGGCCTCGCCCTGTTCCGGATCCGCCCCATGAACACCGGCGCGATCCCGACGAAGAAGACCACCGCCTCGATCTAGGGCGTGCCTCCCAAACGGTTTGGTCTGGGTGCGTGATGCTTGATCGGTGTCGCGCACCGCTGTCCTGACTGACGCCCAGTGGGCCCGTCTGGCTCCGCTTCTGCCCTCGTCGGACGGGCGGCGAGGGCGCCCCTTCCGCGACTCGCGCCGGGTCGTGGAAGGGATCATCTACCGCTATCGGTGCGGGCTTGCCTGGCGTGATGTCCCGGCCGGATTTGGGCCGTGGCAGACGTTGTGGAAACGGCACCGCCGCTATGCCGGAGACGGCACCTGGGACCACGTTCTCGCAGCTCTGCTGGCTGATGCGGACTCGACCGGGATCGTGGACTGGGCGGTCAGCATCGACTCCACAATCGTTCGGGCCCACCAGCACGCCGCCACCCTCAAACGCGACACAGGGGGCAGGATCGAACTACACGAATCTGCGCGTCGAGCCGCCCGATCACGCCTTGGGTCGGTCCCGCGGCGGGCTGCCGAGCAAGATCCACCAGCTCGTCGACGGACACGGCCGGCCCCTTGTGGTCCTGCTCGGACCGGGCCAGGGCGGGGACTCGCCGATGTTCCCGCACCTGATGGCGCACCTGAGCGTCGCCCGACCGGGTCTGGGGCGTCCCCGAACCCGACCTGATCGGCTGCGCGCGGACAAGGCCTACTCCTCACGCGCGATCCGCCGGCATCTGCGCGCGCGGCGGATCATCGCGGTCATCCCCGAGCCCGCTGACCAGCAAGGACACCGGCGTCGGCGTGGTTCGCGCGGTGGCCGCCCACCCGCGTTCGACCGTGGCGACTACCGCAACCGCAATGTCGTCGAGCGCGGCTTCTGCCACGTCAAACAGTGGCGGGGACTCGCCACCAGATACGACAAGCTCGCCCTGACCTTCCGCCGCGGGGCCGTGCTGAAGGGGATCGTCACCTGGCTCCGCGCTTTAGGAGACACACTCTAGTGTCCTGAGTCAGGGATTCGCTTCAGATATCGGGTGAGTCGTTCGAGAATCTCGTCCGCGGTCTTGGTCCACGCGAAGGGCTTGGGGTTGTTGTTCCAGCCGGCGATCCAGTCGCGGATGTCGGCTTCGAGGGCGGGGACCGAGGTGTGCACGCCGCGGCGGATCTTCTTGGTGGTCAGCTCGGCGAACCAACGCTCGACCAGGTTGAGCCACGACGATCCGGTCGGGGTGAAATGCAGGTGGAACCTCGGGTGAGCCACCAGCCAGGTCTTGATAGCCGGGGTCTTGTGGGTGGCGTAGTTGTCCAGCACCAGGTGCACGTCCAGCTCGGCGGGGACCTCGCGGTCGAGCCTGGTCAAGAACGTGCGGAACTCGCTCGCGCGATGGCGGCGATGCAGCGACCCGATCACCTTCCCGGTCGTGACCTCGAGCGCGGCGAACAACGTCGTGGTTCCTGCCCGCACGTAGTCGTGGGTCAGTCGCTGCGGGATGCCGGGCATCATCGGCAGCACTGGTTGGGACCGGTTCAAGGCCTGGATCTGGGATTTCTCGTCCACGCAGAACACCAGCGCCCGCTCGGGCGGGTCAAGGTAGAGACCGACGACGTCGTGGAGTTTCTCGATGAAGTACGGATCGGTGGACAGCTTGAACGTCTCGGCTCGGTGCGGGGCCAACCCGAAGGTGCGCCAGATCCGCGAGATCGTCGATTGGGACAACCCCGAATGCTCGGCCATCCCGCGGGTCGACCAGTGCGTCGCATCAGCCGGTTTGGACTCCAACGTCGTGGTGATCACCTCGGCGACCTGAGCGTCGGTGACCGTGCGCGGACCGCCCGGACGGGGCAGGTCCCCCAGCCCGGCGATCCGGTGAGCAACGAACCGGGCACGCCACCGGCCCACCGTGTGCGCAGCCGACCCCGTCTGCGCCGCGACTTCCTTGTTCGTCGCGCCCGAAGCGCACGCCAGGATGATCCGACACCGCAGCGCCCACGCCTGCGGAGTCGACCCGCGGCGAATCCATTCCTCCAACGCTGACCGCTCATCGTCGGACAGGATCAGCTCGGCCTTGGGTCGTCCGGTCCGTGCCACCAGACCACCTTACAAATATGTCGCGAACTCGCGACTCATGACACTAGTTGCGGTGCCGGCGGAGCACGAAGTTCGGGGCGACCGAGCCCGTCGACGGCGGGCCGACCGGTGATGCCTGAGCTGTTCGGAGTCGTTGCCTCGGAGCGGCCCGTGCAGTGAGGGGGTGAGAGTCGTCGCCTGCGTGGTCACGAAGTCCGTGTTGTAGGACGTGCGATGGGAGATGCATCACGGTCGTTCCGACCGGCTCCGGTGCACGCCGGTCTGGCGCAGCAGCCCCATCAGGTCGTAGCTGGCGTAGAGGTGGCAGGCTCGTCCCCCGCGGAAGTCGAAGACCTCGAGCCCCGTGAACTCGAACGGCAGCCCGGTCCCCGGAATCCCCGGCGGCGTGAGCGTGCCGGAGAAGTGGCCGGCTCCGCGCCAGCTGAACGCGGCGCGCGCGGAGTCGGGGGCGAGCAGCGGGGGCCCGGTGCGCTCCCAGGTCAGGTCCGGGTAGGCGGTAAGCACGTACCGCATGTAGTCAGCAGCCGACCCGGGGCCGGTGATCTCCCAGCCAGAGTTCCGGGTGGTCGGGGTCTCCAGCCGGAAGTCGTCGGTGACGAGTGGCCGGACCCGTTCCGGGTCATGGCTGTTCCAGGCGTCGACCCAGCTCTGATACCAGAGCAAGGCACGGTCTGGGTCCAGCGGCCCAGCATCCATGACGGGGGCGTCGTCGGCGGAGGGCGAGTTGTTCGACATGACGTCCTTTCATACAATCTAACGACCGTCTGATTTTAAGCTAGCATAATATTGACTCACCGGAGCCGGTGGGTCGGCGTCTCATCGACAGGACCGAGCGATGCTGTTCAGCCCGAGCCGTGCTCGAGGAACGGCGCGGGAGCGACCGGAGCCGTCCTTGCCGAGGCGAGAGCCGCTACGACGTGGTAGGAGCCGTACGGCAGGTCGACCAGGATGCCGGCCAGAAGCCGACGGCCGGAGACCTCGGCGGCGGCCACGGCCGCCCCTCGGGCTCGCGGAAGCCCGCCGAGGACCCGGGCACGGAGTCCCCCGATGACATCCGCCCTGGATCTATACGCCAGTGGCGCCACCGGGCACCCGAGGGCGTGTGATGGTGGTCGATCACACCAATCTGCGGATGCCCCAGGACATCGGCCCGAGGTGGGGCTCCGGTGGCGAGGTGGGCCTCCTCACCATGTCGCTGTTTCACATGGGCAGCCTGGCCTCGACATTGTGCGGGAACCGTACTGGCGCGGCAGGAATCGGTGCATCCGTTGGCGCCTGGGCGCGGGTGCTTCCGCTCCGCAGCGGCCAGGCGAGAATGGGCCCATGTCAGCGGCACCGGACCGTCCGTCCAAGGGAGATCGCACCCGCCGCCGGTTGCTCGACGCGGCGGCTGCGCACCTGGCCACCAACGGGCCGGCCGGGGTCAGCCTCAGTGGGATCGCCAAGGCTGCCGGCCTGCAGACCGGCAGCGTCTACTTCCATTTCGGCTCGAAGGACGAGCTCATCGCGACTGTGCTGGAGGAAGGCTTGCGCGAGTCGCTGCGTCACCTCGAGGATGCGCTCGCTCCGCTCGCCGACGCGGACCCCGGGCCCCGCTTGTGGGCCGCCGTCCGCGCGCACCTCGACGCGCTGGTGGAGCTCAGCGACTACGCCGCCGTCGTGCTCGCGATGCCGGAGCACGACTTGGGCGGCTCGGTCGCGGTGTACCGCTCGCTCAAGCAGCAGTATGGGGCGCGCTGGACCGAGCTGGTCGAGAACGCGCAGCGGGCAGGCGCGATTGCCGCTGGACCGGATCCTCGACTCGTGCGAGACCTGTTGTTCGGAGCGATGAACGAGGGTGCCGGAGGCAGGGGACGCCCCGACCGCCCCCCGGACGATTGCACCGCCGCCGTGCGGGAGCTGCTGAGCGGACCCACTCCGTCAGCCGCTCACGTGCCCGGCTGACGTTCCGGGCGACGGGCGGCACGACCGAGCTCTCGACACAACAGCCAGACAGTCGCTCGTAGCCCGCGGCAACGAGCACGGATCAGGTGTAGTCCAATCGCGCCTGAGCCAGGCGCTCCAGGAGTTCGGGAAGGGTCGCCGGCGGGGCGCCCGCCCGCTGCAGATCGACCCAGCTCTGCTCGACAACATCGACGATGTCGTCTCGGGCGAGTTGGCCCGTCGAGATACGCGGAAGGTTCTCCTCTGTGAGGCGGCGGATGGCCTCCTCTTGAGGTCCAATCGTTTCCCAGTCACCCTCTGCTCCCTCTGCAGTGGGCGGGAGCGACGTTATAGTCGTCATGGGTTGCACCCGAGTTGTCGGTTCGGATGGGGGGTCGCGACGCCAATCGACGGCGGAGCGGCGCCAGTCGGATCGAGCGCAGGCGGACTGTTGTGGGCCAGAAGCTCACGTTTGAGGCGATCGACCTCGGCATTGGCGTCGGTGAGCCGGGACTCGCTTTCTGCCAGCGCGGTGCGGAGCTGATCGATCCACGACGCCGTTTCCAGAGGGTGCCCGTCATCGAGGAGCACCCGGAGCCGCGCAGCGTGTTTGAGCTGGTGGCGAGAGTAGCGGCGGTGCCCGCCGGCAGACCGTCCAGGATTCACCACACCGGCGCTGTCGAGGCTGCGGAGGAAGGTCGGCTCGACGTCGAGCACGTGCGCCGCCTGGCCCATTGCAACGGATGGATAGTCGGGATCATCAAGCCGGTCCAGGCTCATGCGACCGCCCTCCCTCTGCTGAGCCCCTGCTATCGCTCGCGGATGCGCTCCCACCCGGCTCCGGCCAGGATTCCATAGCCGCGCGAGTAGGCAAGTTGATCGTTCCGACAGGACAATACTACAGCCGTGACCGGATTATTGTCTCGAGCGCCGGGGGCTGGAGGATGCTGCAGCTACGGTCAGGAGGTGGTCTGAGATGACCTCTCACCCGACACACGACCTGACTGGTGACCCGCACCGACGCTGGATGACCCGGCTCGCCGTGCCACCTCACCTGCTCTCGCACGGGAGTCCCCGCTCCGAGGACACCCAGCGTTAAGGCGCGGTGCCGACGATCGCAGCCTCCCAGGGAACCGTCCATCGCAGGGTCGACCCGCGTGGCGAGCGCGCCGCGAACACGGAACTGCCGCGCAGGTAAAGCGCCCGTTGGGCCATCGCCCATCCTTCACTGCGGGCAGGGGAATCTATCCGGCCTGCAGTTCTGTCGGGTGCTCCACCTGATCGCAGGGTCGAGGGGCGGCGTCAGCCGTCAGGGATGGGAAGTGCGTGCAGGCGCGTAAACGCGACCGCGAGGTCGATTGCCCAGGGCCAGGACTGCTGGATCCGGATCCAGGTCCGGCGCTGTCCGCGGGTGATCCGAGCGGCGATGTGCAGCAACCGGTAGCGCAAGGTGTTGGGCTCGGCGTTCGCGAGATGGCCGTCCAGCAACAGCCTTGGGGTCCAAGTGATCAGGTCGACCGCGTGCATGCCCACGCTCAACCAGGCGACATTGAGCAGAACGACCGGCTGGGAAAGTCGCATCTTTGCCGCAGCGGATGCGGTCCTCGCCCCGGGGCGTGGGCACGATGCCTGGCGTCGAAGAACGCCAGCTGCCCGGCGCGGGTGTCGGTGGCGAGGCAGGTGTAGCGCCAGCCGTCACGGTTTTCCATGAGATCCAGTTGTGCGGCCCGGGTGTGGGCGTTCGCGGCGGACGATCACACGCGTCGCGGCCGGAAAGCTCGCAAGTGCTGTGGCCAGGAGCAGGCCGGTGATCTCAGCCAGTCCGGCGCCGTCGCGATGTCCGCCGTCGGCGTCGATGGCGACGGCCCAGACCCGTTTCGGGACAGCGATGATGACGGCGCGTTCGCGGTCGGTGATCGACCAGCCGACGGAGAACTCGGAGCTCACCGCCTCAGAACGAAGGCGGCGAAGGTGACCGAGGAACGCGCTACATCCGGCGGTATCGGTGCGGACCAGGACCGGACAGCCGTGGCGATGCTGGTCAGGAACCTGTGCGAGCGCGGCGTCGAGAACGGTGATGTGGTCGGCGGCGGTGTTCGCGCCGGCGTTGCCCCCGCCGGAGCTGAGCGACGAGGAACTCACCGATGCTGTCGCAAAACGCCAGCATCGAATGATGGCCGAAGGCCTTCTCGAACGTCGGCGCCTCGTGTTCCTTCTCGCTGTGGGCGATCACGATGGTCGCGTCCAGGTCGATGACCAGTACATCCACCTCGCGACCGGCCACCATCGCCAGCGGGAACATCGTCCGACCGCGGACCTCCGCGTGTTGGCCCAGCCCAGACCACTTCTCGCGACCGAGCTCATCCCGCCGCGACCTGGGCGAGCAGGCGGTGCGGTGCGCCAGCACCAGAGTTCCTCGTGTCCCAGTCTGCGCACTGCGGCATTAGAAGATGACGAGTGCGATCGTCATCGCAGCAAACAGCCCGACCCAGCCCTCGAATGCCAGCCGCAGAAGCCGTGGCGCAGTCCGCAGCTCCATAAAATCTAGGCCTACCAAGCGGATCTTGACGAAGGCGACGAGCAGGACAAGACCGAAGGTGATCCGGCTGCCGAACGGGCCCTCCACCCCGTGGTCAGTACCGAGCCACCAGGACACAACAGTGGCGAGCAACAGCGCGCCCCACACCACGACAGGTCGAGAACGCAGAACGGCCGTCATGATGAAAACCCGAGATACAACAACGGAAAGAGGACGATCCACAGCAGGTCGACCATATGCCAATAACAAGCCGCACCCTCGGCAAACGGAAGCCCACGATGCCCGACGGCACCCATCCGTAGCCGTCGCCACAGCACGAACAGCAGAACCGAGCCGACCAGCACGTGCAAGAGGTGAATACCCGTTAGAATAAAATAGAATGTAAAGAACAGGCCGACGCCGGGAGTGTTGCCCGCGGAGACCTCAGCGGTGTACTCGACCATCTTGAGAATTGTGAACAACGCAGCGCAGCCACCGGCACCCGCGACAAGCCGAGCGGCCCGCCGCTGGTGGCCCGCTCTCGCTACCGCAAGCGCCAGCACGACAAGCAATGAGCTGGTCAACAATACCAGCGTATTCACTCCGCCGATGGTCTGGTTCAAGTCCTCCCTCGAGGCCGCGAAGGTCGCGTGCTGGTCCCGTCCCATGGCCAAAAACACGACGAAGAAGACCCCGAAGAGCGTCATGTCACCGAGCAGGAAAACCCACAGCCCGGGCTCTCCCGGAGCGTGCTCCCCTTCGACCCGAACTACAGCCGGTTGCCGCGCCTCGCCGCATTCGTGGTCGGGTCGCTGTCGGAGAAACTCCGGCAGATCGCGCTCTTGAGACAACGTCGAGAGGGGATCTGGGGTCACGTCGAAACGACCTCGGGCTCGACCTTGGTGACGACAGTCCTCTCGGTGGCGATCTGCTTACGTACTGCCTGTCGAACGGCCCACCACATCAAGAATGCCCATACGGCATAGAACGTCAGGCCGAACCAGAAGACGAAAATACCGTGCCAGGCGAAGGGCCCCGACGTGAAGAAGTAGGCCAGGCATGCGGGCACGAACATGAAGCCGATCCATAGATTGGCGAACCCGACCCATCGCGGGAATACACCGCGCGCGGTGCGGTCCTCCAGCACAGCGTAACCGATCACGACATTCTGCAGGATGAACGGTGCGATCGGAGTCAAGAACATCAGCCAGGCCGCATCGTTCAGCATCACGGTGAGCTCCGGATTCCGGTCAGGCCGGAAAGCCGCGATGTTCAGAAACAACATAGGCACGAGCAGCATCACCGCTGTGACGGCTCCGAGGAGCAGTTGCAGGAAAGACAGGATCGGCACCGCGCCCTCCATCCGCAGCATCTGCACCGAGATGACAGCACACAGTGGGGCGACGAAGCTGACACCGATCGCGGCGAGGAGCAAGCCGGCCCGGACCGCCGTCGGATGTTCGCCGTAGAACGCCACGACCTCTGCAGGCGAGTCGTTCGCTGCGGGCGGGATCGGGAGCACGCCCGAGATCAGCCACCCGATGAACGCGACGACGACCATGACCGGTCCCGCCCACGCGCACACGATCTGGAGCCTGTTGGCCATCGACCTGCCTTCCCACGAACCACCACGTCGTCGCCGTCGCCGCACATCAGCGCAAATCTAATCTAACATCGGTTCATATCGTTCTGTCCAGCCGAGCACTCCGCCCGCGGCAACCGATACTCAACGACGAGCGGGTTCACCCGGCCAAGCACGTCTGAAAGACGTCGATCCCGCCCGCGGCACCGAGCTGTAAAGGCGTGCGGCTTGGCAGCCTCGGATGGGCAGCACCGGCCCTCGCGGCACCGCGCCCGAGATCGCTCTGCTGACGTGCGCGCGCCGGAGTCCTCCGGGCGGGCCCTGGGCTCCGCCGACGCGAACGGGCTCGGCACCCGCGGGTGGCCCGGATTGCCGGCAAGGACCTGACTTCTTCTTGGGCCCGGCAGCCGAGACGGTACTCGCTGCGCTCGAGGCGCGGAGGAGAGCTCGCCGCCAGAGTCTGGCCGTCTCGCTGTGAAAAGCAGATGCTGAGACGACTCCGTAGGCCGCCCTCGGCGCGCCCCGCCCCTCGTCGAGGACCGGTCAGACCGAGAGTCCCACCGGACGCCCGTCCCGCATCTGGTCCAGATACTCGGCCATACCGTTGATCGTGCGACCGTCGTCGAGTGTCCACGACATCAGACTCTCGGCGATGCGTGTGACAGCGAAATCCCCGTCGTCGCCGGCACGCCTGTTGCGGAGCGGAACCGTCACCGCGGCCCGACCGCGGACCTTCCACTGCCGAGCACCGCTCGACAACACAACGCTGATTGCTGTCTGCTCATCGCGTGCATCGCGCTCTGTCGTGATCACCACGTCGTCGAGCGCATGGGAGTTCTTCCCATCCCAGACCACGCCGCCGGTCAAGGCCGTGCCCCCAGGGCTCCCGAAGTAGGCGCCCATGAAACCGACCCCCTCGCCACAGCCGTGGACCCAGCGATAGAACCACGGCGCCTGCCAGGACCGCGGACCCCACGAGTGGTCACGCAGGCCGAACCCGCGCACCATCGTCTCCCGCCCGTCCAGCACGATCCGTCCCGTGACGGTGACGAACTGCTCGTAGTGGTTCGGTGCGAAGGAGCCCTCGTCGGTGTCGAAGCTGTGGTCGTACTCGGGCGCCACAGCCCGCACGTCGAGTCGCAGAAGGCAATCCGCCGAGGGCGCGCGACCCAGTGCGGCCCTCGGATCGTCCATCGCTGACGGATCCGCGACCAGCGACACCTGACCCGTGTAGTCGACGTCGAGGTGGTGCATCGGCTCCCGCACCGTGAGCTCCATGCCCGCCGCCGCGAACCGCTCGTTCGAGGTCCCCTCGGGCCGGACGTAGCGGAACGCGACCCCGCCATCAGGCAGGTACAGGCAGACGGTGACCTCGCCGCGACCCTCGTTGGGCCGGTTCGCCATCCGGACGAACCCGGCCATGCCCACGGTGGGGTCGTTGAAATGGACGTACATGGACTCGTTGAAGGTCGGTTCGGTACCCACCGGGTGGGTATAGTCGTCCTCGGGGCGCATGGAGCTCCTTCGCTCAGATGGCGACGAGGTCCAAGGCCTCGTCGAGCAGGTTTCGGATCGACGTCTCGAGCGCCGCCAGGTCGAGGCCTGCGTGGTCTCCCATGGCGCCGGATCGTCGTCGCAGCAGGACCCCCTGCAGCAAAGTGGCTGCCTTCCAGTGTGTGAAGGCGCGGTAGTAGGGCAACCCGGTGAGATCCAGGCCGGTCCGCTTGGCGTAGTCATCGGTGATCTCAGTGCGTGTGCGGAAGCCTCCGGCCCGGGTCGGGCTCGCCATGATCTGTGCCGGCTCGTCAGCACCGCGCCAATCATCGACCAACCAGGCGAGGTCAGCCAGAGGATCTCCCAGCGTGCACAGCTCCCAGTCCAGAACCGCGGTGATCTCCGATCCCCGGGTGAGCAGGTTGGACAGGCGGTAGTCGCCGTGTGCGATGACGGTTCGCTGCTGGCGAGGGACCCGCCGTTCCAGCTGCGCCCGACACTGCTGCCACGGCAGATCGGCGGCGGAGTCGTCGGACCAGGACGCCCAGTTGCGCACAGTACGTCGCAACTGGCGTTCGAGGTAGCCGTCGCGGGGACCGAGTTCGGCGAGACCGACGGCACCGGGATCGATGCCGTGCAGCTCGGCCAGCACGGCGATCGTGTTCTCGCTCAGGCGCAGCCGCTCGGCGAGGCTCAGAGCTGCCGCATCCTCCTCGCTGCTCAGGGCCGATCCGGGAGCGCGCTCCATGACGAAGAAGGGTCCCGAAACTCCCGCGGTGTCAGCGTCGGCGACGACCGGGGTGGGGACCGGCACGGCGGTCCCCACCAATGCGCTGATGACCCGCGCCTCGCGGCGCATGTCGTGTGCGTCCGGCGACGCACCGGGCGGAGGACAGCGCAGCACCCACTCCCGGCCCACGCTGTCGGTGACCAGTGAGGTGATGTTCGACTGTCCTGCCCCGATCCGGTCGACCGCCACCAACGGAGTGGGATCGACGTGGGCGGCCCACCACATCGCGAGCGCGGGATCGACACCCGCCGGCGCATTCGGGCTCGTCACGACTGCGGGCTGTGCACGACGCCGCCCATCTCGGCCTCGTCGGATGCGTCTCCCGGCCCGAGTCGATTCGGATCGACTGCCATCCCGAGGTGCGCGTTGCACCCTGGATTGACCGCCGTCTGCTCATCGAGCCACCGGGCTCGCCCTCTCCTCACGCCCTCGTCGAGGCCGAACTGGGCACCGGTTCGACCGGTGAGAGCGACCGCCGTACCCGCGATCGCCAGTTCGGACGGGTGAACGTCGGGATCCCGTGCGCCCTGCCCCTCCCACCCGACCCGCGTGAGGACTGTTCCGACAGCGACTGCGTGCTCCACGGCGACCATGCCCCTCCCACGATTTCTAACTGACAGTAAATCCGGACCGGCTCGAGAGCAACCGTGCCCTCGGGGGCGACACACGGTTGACCGCGATCTCGCGCGACGGTCGAGCCGGGGCGGCTTCAAGCTAAGGGCGAGTTAATCTGGATTATATTCATCTGATGGCGGGCTGGGGCAGGCAGCCTGAGCAGCGAGCACGGTCCAGATGAGCAAGACCGATCGGGTGAGGAAGGGTGGGCCTGACATTGAGACTCGCCACAGGGCAGGGCCACACGTCCCGGAGAGCACCCACGTTGGCCGCGGCAGCCGAGCCCTACGTCGTACCTGGATTCGCGCTCCTCGCAGAAGTGCGCAGAGCACACGTCGCACTCGGCAGAGCCTCACTGCATCCTTCGCCGGACCAGCACGTGCTCACCATCAGCTTCCGACCGCACGATGCCGGCGTCGACCACGATCACGACCACGCTGATGACTCCGCCACCGCCCGTCCGGATCACACGAGACTGCTCCACACTCTCGGGCTCTCCTCGACGCGGATGGACCTGCCGGCCTCGACCCCCGCCGAGGACCTGCGCGCTCTCCTGACACGCGCAAACGCCGATCCTCACGTTCTGGGGCTTCATGTGGCCGGACGACTACCTGCCCATCTCGCCCAAATCCATGACGACATGATGGGACCGAAGAACCTCGACGCCCCGACCTGGGATGCCTCCCTCACGGCCCAGGCCGCCATGCGCATCATCCAGCCGTTCCTCGGCCGAGACGTCGTCACCGCCGTAGTCGGCACCGACACTCGACTCGGCACCGAGATGACCGGGCTACTCCGGGGAGCCAACACGATGCCCATCACACTGGACCGCGGCCGTGACCTTCGGATCGTTCGCGAGGTCGATGTCATCGTCTCGACCGACCCCTCGCTCGCGGCTGACCTTAGATCGAACATTCGGCGCACGACCTCCCTTGTCGTGCACGCCTGCGGCAGCGGACCGGCACGCTCGAGCACCGAGGACAACCCGCAGGCCGTTCTGGCCGACCGGGCAAGCATCGCAGCCATCGAGGCAGCGGTATTCTCCGAGAGCGTCGCCCGTACCCTCTTCGCCTCAGCCCTTCCATCCTGGCGCTATCTCGTGGTCGGCCCCTCGGGGCGACTCACGTCTGCCATGACCGATGTGCACAACACCCTGGATGCCGCGCGGCTCACCAGCCCAGAGGTAGACGGGCAGCCCAGTCAACGAGGCCACGAGCATCGATAGCGCCACACAGGGGCCGTGTCACCGAGCGAGACGCTGGATCCGGCGGCTGAGAGCGGCCACAGCACTGCCCACGAGCGCGGTCGGCAGTCCACCAGCCCACCGGCTCAGACGTGCGATGAGCGAACGCCGTCATGACGGAGAGGCTCGGAGGCACGCGGGAGGGCACGACAACGATCACCGTCGCGCCCTCCCACAGGAGTCAGCGGCCGCGCTGGTCCAGTCGCTTGCCCAGCAGCTGTCCGGCGATCGTCGGTGACGGCGGAGCCGTGGGCGGGCTCGGTCAGCGCGATCGCCGCGGTGCGACGGCCGGCGGCGATCTCCGGCAGGTACTGCCGTTGAGCCTGCTCGTTGCCCGAAATCATCAGCACTGACGGCCCCGTGCAGGTCGTAGCGAACAGGACGTCTCCGGCCATCCACGAACCCATCGCACGACACGCCTCCTCGACGGCCAGCGAGAACTCGATGGCGTTCAAACCCTGACCGCCGTACTCGGCCGGAATGGTGATACCAGCGACGCCCATGTGCACCGAGTCCTGCACCATCTCGCCCAACGGCGCGGCGTCGTCGCGGTCGATGGCGGTCGCGTGCGGGGCCCACTTCTCGCCGAACGCTCGGGCGCGCTCGGCGAGGTCGCGCTGCGCGGGGCTCAGTTCGAAGGCGGATGCGTCCATACGAACCCTTCCTCGGTCGCGGATGACCCCGAGGTTCTAATAGAGATTGGACAGTTGCGGACAGCTGCTCGGACCGGACGTCCCCGGCCGGTCTGCCGCCCGCTCGGCCATCCGCGCGAACCTGGTGAGCTCATCCGGGATGTCTCCCGCGGGCTGGAACACCACCTCGGTGACCCCGGCAGCGGCGAGGCGATCCAGCTTGTCCCACCACCCGCGCTCGTCGAGGGCAAGCTCCAGCCGCGACACCAACTCCCCGGTGACGAACGGCCGGTCGCGATCGTTGGCGAAGCACAGGTGCCCCGTGTGCAACGCGATGTGTTGCTCCCCCGCCGGGACGTCCGCATAGGCCCGGCGCCATCGGGTGAGCTCGGTGTCGTCGGACGTTGGATCGGCCGATCCGATGGGGTAGTGCCCGGCGAAGACGGCAGCCGCGGCACCGGCGCCCGCCAGGACTCGCTCCGAATCAGGAGACTCACCTTCGGCAAGCACCGTGCCCCAGGCCAACGACGGGCTGCGCGCGAATCCCGGCACGGGTGTGGCACCGCCGAACACGCCGTCACCCAGCTCACGCGCCACGGCGACACCTTTCGGACCCGCCGCCGCGACCAGAACCTCGAGGTCCACTGGGCGGACCGCCGCGTAGCCGTCACCATGCATCATCGCGATCCGCGCGCCATCCCAGTCGATCGTCTCGCCGCGGAGCAACGCTCGCAGTCCAGCGACATACTCGCGGACCTCTGCCCAGCGAAGCGGGCGCCGCCCGACGCCGAGCCGCGCAGTCCGACCGGACCCGACGGCGACCGACACCCGCTCGGAACCGACGATGCCGGCCAGCCCGGCGATCGCGGCGGCATTGGTCATCAGATGCCGGTTGCTCGGGACGAGCACGGCGGGTCCGAGCACGATTCGCTCGGTGCGGTCCGCTGCACGGTAGAGCTGGCCCCAGACGTCGGGGTAGAGCGCCGGGGAGTCGTAGAAGTACGCCCTGCGGTAGCCGAGGGCCTCGGCCACAGCAGCGTGTCGGTGTGAGTCGAGCGAGGTCGCGAACGCACACGAGACGGTCAGCGCTGTCACCAGATCAACCGACCCGCGTCGACCGGGATGAGGGCTCCGGTGACGAACCGGGCCTCATCCGACACCAACCAGGCCACGGCGTCGGCGATGATCGACGGCGGTCGCTCGGTGCTCCCGCCGAGTACCTGCCGGGAACCCTGACCGAACACGTAAGGCCAGTACTCGAGAGACTTCTCGAAGTTGCCGCCCTCGCGGATCGGAGTGTCGACCGAGCCCGGATTCACCGTGTTCACCCGGATCTCGTGTGGTCCGAGCTCGTGGGCGAGGACCTTCATCAGCATCTGCATGCCACTCTTCGCCGCGCAGTACGCGACCGCCCCCGGCTGCGGGACCACGGCGTTGACCGACGACGTGAAGACGACCGACCCGCCGCGACCACCCGCGATGATCTTCGGCACGAAGGCCTTCTGGACCTTCCACGCACCGGTGAGCAGCACGTCGATACTCTCCTGCCAGGACTCCTCCGGGAGCTCCCAACTGTTGCGGTCGACCGTCCAGATCCCGTGGTTGACCACCAGGATGTCGACCCGCCCGAAGTCAGCGGCCGCCGCGTCCGCCAGGGCCGTCAGGCCGGTCAGATCACGGGCGTCGAGCTTCTCGACCCGACAACGTCGGTCCAATGCCTCGACCTGCGCGGCGGTCTCCTCGAGCTCACCCAACGTGGCGGCCGGCGCTCGCGTGTAGGCGAACGCATCGCAGACGTCGAACGCCACGATGTCTGCCCCCTCCTGCGCCAAGCGCACCGCGTGCGCACGTCCCTGGCCACGAGCGGCACCCGAGACCACAGCGACCTTGCCGTCCAGACGTCCCATCAGGTCCTCCTCCTCTGTGGGCCACACCCACGAAGCGATGCCCGCTCGGGCTCGGTCGAGCCCCTGCACGTCCCAGCACCGCATGTCGGGCGCCGGCACGCGCGGGGTCAGCGCGCGGTGTGCCCGCCGTCGACGGCGTAATACGCGCCGGTGACGAATGCCGACGCGGGCGAGGCCAGGAAGGCCACGACCTCGGCGACCTCCGCCGCAGTGGCCAGCCGACCCATCGGCTGACGATTGCGTAAGGCCGTCATCGCCTCGTCGTCCCGCTCAGCGATCAGGGGCGTATCGACCCAGCCCGGCCCCACCGCATTGACCCGGATCCCAGCAGAGGCGTAGTCGAGCGCGGCCGCGCGGGTCAGCCCGACGACACCGTGCTTGGCCGCCACGTAGGCACCGGATCCCGCATTACCCACGACGCCGAGGACCGAGGCGACATTCACGATGGAGCCGCCGCCCCGGACCACCATCGACGCGATCTCGGCCTGCATGCTGTGGAAAACACCGTCGAGATTGACCGACAGGACGTGCCGCCAGGTCGCGACGTCGATCTCTCCGACCGGGCGGGGGCCGCCCGCTCCGACGCCGGCGTTGTTCACCGCGACATCGATCCCGCCATGGTCCCGAACCACCGAGTCGACGACCTCGTGGAGCCGATCGGGGTCGGTCACGGTACCCACCACCGGCACCCCGCCAATCGCAGCGGCCACCCTCTCAGCGGGTCCGGCGTCTCGATCCAGCACGACGACCGTCGCCCCACGCTCGGCGAGCAACGTCGCCACCGCCGCGCCGATACCCGATCCGGCGCCGGTCACCATGGCGACACGCCCCTCGAACGTACCGGTCACGCCAACCATCCCAAGACGTATCCACTATTGGAGCCGATCATCTCCGCAACGTAGGTAGCCATCTCCGCACTGTCAATGCAGGGCCCGCACCGACGCTCCTGGCCGCCCCGTGCGCGACATCGCCTGCGCCATAGCCTTCCGACCGGGCGGTCGACTAGGCTGTCCAGCAACGCCTCCTTGAACATTTCCTGTTGGAGGTCGCAACACTGGCCGACCGTTCGGTCGGAGTACGGAGGACACGTCATGGCGGACTTCGCCGAGAAGGTGGTCATCGTGACCGGCGGCGCCAACGGGATGGGCGAAGCCACCGCGCACCGCTTCGCCCAGGCGGGCGCCAACGTGGTGATCGCCGACTACGACACCGAGCGCGGACCGCTCGTGGAGACCGCGATCAAGGAGGCAGGCGGCACGGCCTGGGCGATCACCACCGACATCCGTGAAGAGACGCAGGTCGGGTCCATGGTGAACCACGTACTCGACCGGTGGGGCCGGATCGACGTCGTGGACAACAACGCCGCCTCCCTCGAGCTGGCGGGACAGGACCCGGCAGTCGGAGATCTCGGCCAGGAACTCCTGCTCGACACCTTCCGCGGGAACCTGTTCGCGATGGTCTCGGTGACCCGGGCCGTCCTGCCGACGATGCTCGCCCAGGGCAAGGGCACGATCGTCAACATCGCGTCGGTGTCGGGCATGCGCGGCGAGCTCAACCTGAGTGCCTACGGCATGTCCAAGGCCGCGGTCATCCAGTTCACCCGGGCAGTCGCCACCCAATACAGCAGGCACGGCATCCGGTGCAACGCGATCGCCCCGTCCTACGTGCGTACCCGCAACAACCGCGAATACGGGCCCACCGACCTGGACCGCATCTACAGCCGTGCCTCCGCCGAGCCCGCCAACCCCGCTCCCGACGACATCGCCTCGGTCGCGTTGTTCCTCGCCTCCGACGAGGCGCGCATGATCACCGGGCACGTCGTCCCGGTCGATGCCGGCCTCATCGCTACCTCACCGATCGTCCCGGACTACCGCGACTGGATCGCCTCGCAGGCGAGCTGAGACCCGGGGCCAACGTCGGCCGTTCCCGGCCTTGTCGGCGACGAGAACGGCTCGGATCCCGGCGTACCTGAAAGGAAGGGCCGCGCCCGCGCCCGGGCCCGGGCCCGGGCCCTCTTTGGTCACGACATCCAGCCGCCATTCATCCTCGACACACCGCGCTCGCCGGGCGACCCGCCCTGGGATCGCCGAGGTTCCTTCGCGAGACACGTGGACTCGGGCCCGACCAGGTGGCCACCGATCAGGTGCCGACGCCCACGCGCACCCCGATGTCGCGGTGCGGGTCCACAGCCAGCAGCTTGGGCAGCACTCGATCCACATAGGTGTCGAGGGAGCGCTGGGCTACCTCGTGCGGCATGCCGCCGAAGCAGAAGAGGTTGATCACGCCGCCGGCGTCGAGCTCGCGAACCCGCTCGACGGTCTGCTCCACGAGTTCCTCGGGCGTGCCGCCCATCTGCAGGTCGGCGAGGAACCGGTTGAACTGGGGCAGTCCGTGCTTCTCGATGTTGCGCCGCAGGCCCGCGTAGTACTCGTAGCCGTTGATGTGCTCGAGCCGCGGGTTCGTGAACTCGTAGTGGTCGATGGTGGAGCGGGCGTACCCCACGGAGTACTCCTCGTGCAGCTCACGAGCACGCCCGGGGTCGGCGTCGATCGTCGTGTAGTTCACCAACACCGGCTGCGGTGGCTCGACGCCGTTGATCTCCTGGTAGAGCTCGCGGTACTCCGCGGTCTCACGGACGGTGACCTCCCAGGGCTTCTGGGCGATGAGCATCAGGCCGTACCCCAGCGTCGCCATGATCTTCGCCGATTCCGGTGAGACCGCGGACGCGTAGGTCCGGCCGCGGAAACTCGTCAGCGCAGGTGGGTGCAGCTCGGCCCGAGGCTGCTTGTACAGCTCGCCGTCGAACTCGATGGCGCCGCTCTCCAGCGAATCCGAGATCGCCGTCGCGTACTCGACGAACCGCTGACGCGACTCGCCCATGTCCAGCCGGAAGTTGTCGAACTCGATCGATCCGAGCCCGCGGCCGAGCCCCATCACGACCCGGCCACCGGACACGGAGTCCAGCCAGGCGATCTCCTCGGCCACCCGCACCGGGTCGTGCCAGGGGAGCACCATCACCATGGTGCCGAGACGCACGTGCGTCGTGCGCCCCGCCATGTAGGTCAGGAACTGCGCCGGGTTCGGCATCATGTGGTAGTTGGTGAAGTGGTGCTCCGCCGTCCAGACCGAGCCGAAACCGCGCGGTTCCGCCTGGTCGGCCAGCTCCAGACCACGGGCGACCACGTCGTGGTCGCTGCGGCCCGGCTCGAGGTTCTGGAAGAAGACACCCATTCCGACGTGCACGGGTAGCTACACCCCTCTCGTTCAGTGGGTCAGCTCGACGCCGACCCGCTCGCGGTCCCAGAGCTCGTCGCGATGCGCGACGGCCCAGTCCTTCAGCTTGTACTTCTCGACCCGCGTGTTCGGCGTCTTCGGCAGCTCGTCGACGTACTCGACGAACCGCGGCACCATGAAGAACGCCATTCCCCGGTCGCAGTAGCGCACCAGTTCCACGGGGTCTCGCGGCGCTCCGGCTGCCGGGACAACGAAGATCATCACGTCGTCCTCCCCCAGCTCCGAGGGCACCGGTATCGCCGCGACCTCCTGCACCCCGGGATGGCGAACCAGGATGCCCTCCATCTCGTGGGCAGAGATGTTCTCCCCGCGCCTGCGGATCACGTCCTTGATCCGGTCGATGAAGTGCAGGTAACCGTCTTCATCGAGGTAGCCGCGGTCACCACTGTGGAACCAGCCGCCGCGCAGCGCACGCTCGGTGGCCTCGGGCATGTCGTGATACCTGGTCAGCATGGCCCCCGGGTCGTCAGCAGCGACGAGGATCTCCCCCGGGATACCCACGGGCTGGTCCACGTCGTGCTCGTCGACCACCCGCACCCGCGCGCCGGGCGCGGGGCGCCCGGCCGAGCCGGCCTTCTCGATCGGCGAGTCCGCGTCCATGATCGTGACCAGGAACGTCTCGGTGGCCGCGAACGCCGACACGACCTGGATGCCGTAGCGCTCCCGGAACTCCCGGACCAACGTGGCCGGGGCCGGAGCGATCAGTGCCAGGCGGACCCGGTGATCCCGGTCAGCTGCGCCCGCCTCGAGCTTGAGCACGACGTTCGCCATCGTCCCGATGAAGTTGAACTCGGTGGCCCCGCTGGACCGGATCTCCGACCAGAAAGTGCGGGCTGAGAACCGTGCGGCCAACGCGACGGCAGCGTCCGCGGCCAGCGCGGCGTAGCAGGTGTACCAGAGCGCGTTGGCGTGGAAGAGCGGCAGACATGTGTACAGGACATCGTCGGAGCGGTACCCGTACGCCGTCGCCACCTGCTTCCCGACACCGATCGGCTGGCTGTGGGGCGAGACCACGCCTTTCGACGGTCCGGTCGTGCCCGAAGTGAACATGATGTAGGCGGGGTCGCTCGCTGCGACAGCGACGTCCGGCACGCCGGCGCCTGCCGCGAGGAGATCGTCGAGGCTGCGGACGGGCCGCTTCAGTGAGGCCAGGGCGGCAACGGTGTCACCCCCTGGCTCTACGACGACCAGCCGTTCCAGCGAGTCCGGGACGGCCGGCAGCCCGCCGATCCGCCCCGCGAAGCTCGCGCCGAGCACCAGCGCAGAGCTGCCGGACTGGGTCAGGTAGTAGGCAAGCAACTCGCCTTTGGCGGCGGTGTTGATCGTCACGACCACCGCGCCGATCCTGCCGAGGCCGAAGCACGCCCAGAGGAACTCGGGACTGTTGTCCAGCATCAGGGCCACGCGATCGCCGTGGCGCACCCCGTCCGCCGCGAACGCCGCGGCATAACGGTCCGCAAGGCCATCGACGTCGGCGTAGGAGTAGGCGACTCCGTCGAAGGTGAGATAGGTGCGGTCGCCGTTGCGCGCCGCGGCCACGCGGAGCAACGCACCGATCGTCGCCGGTGCGGTGGTCACGTTCTCGTCGACCATCAGTCCCGCCCCGCGCCGAACAGAGGAAGCGGCCGAGCGTCGACCTCCAGCGTCGCCAGTCGCCTCCCGGTGCCGTGTGTGATCCAGAGCGTGCCTTCGGTCAGACAGACGTTGGTCGGGTCCGAGTGAACGCCCGTCTCCAGGACGTCGACGAGCTGCCGGTCCGGTCCGATGACGGCGATCGCGTCCCCGACCGCGCCGCAGACGTAGAGCGTGCCGTCTTCGGTGAAGCACATGCCATCCGGGAGCACGGGCTCGGGTAGCTGGCAGTAGAGCTCCGGCTCGCCGACCGTGCCGTCAGCCCTCAGCGGGAACGAGACCAGACGCAGGAGCACCGTTTGGGCGACGACCAGGTGCTCTCCGTCCGGGGTGACGGCGAGGCCGTTGGGGAAATCGGACACGTCGGCCAGCCGGACGACCTCGCCGTCCGCGGCCCGCAGGTAGAGCGCGCCGTGCCGGTAGCCGGGAGGCGAGGATCGGAAGTCTGTCTCCTCGGTGAAGAAGACCTCCCAGTTGCCCGAGTCAGTGAAGTAGAGCGAGCCGCCCGGGCCGAAGCACAGGTCGTTGGGTCGGTGCGGGTGCGCGCCCGGCAGACCAGCCACGAAGTCCGAGACCTCCCCGTCCAGCCCGACCCGTTGGATGCAGCCGTCGAGGGCGTCGTCGGCGGTCCAGAGGTCGTGGTTACGGTCCGGGCCGATACCGCCGTTGTTGGCGACATAGAGCGCACCGTCCGGGCCGCGGGCCATGCCGTTGGGTGCGCCGGGGACCTTGGCGATCGGCCGGCGGGTACGGCCCTCCGCCACCGAGATGCGCTGGCCGCCGACCTCGGTGAACGCGACCCGGCCGTCCGGCAAGGCGACAGGCCCCTCGCCGAAATCGATGTCGTCGGCCACGGTCACGAGTCGGGAGCTGATGTCGGTCATGGGTTGTCCCTAAGGTCGTAGGTGTTCGGGGTTGGTGCCCCGGATGCCCGGGACGACGGGGTGTGGCTGATGAGGTGTTGTCGCTTCGGTGGCTCGGAAGGAATGGCCGCCCCGTCGTGCTGGACAGGCCTGGCCACTGATTCGGATCTGTGCGGACCGTCGCTGATTAGGGACCTGATGGCGGGTTGTCCACGGGCGTGACCTGCAACGACAGGAGCCTGCGCGTGGCGCAACGGCCAGTGATCTGGATCGGGATCGACGTCGGGAAGAGGACGCACCATGCGTGCGCGATCGATACCGACGGCAAGGTGGTGTTCTCCCGCAAGGTCAGCAACGACCAGGCCGCGATCGAGGCGTTGCTGGCCCGCGCTGCGGAAGCGGCCCAGGACGTGCGGTGGGCCATCGACCTGACCTGCAGCTATGCGGCGCTGCTGCAGGTGGTCCTCACCGCGGCCGACCAGCAGGTGGTCTATGTCCCCGGTCGGGTCGTCGACCGGATGAGCGGCGTGTTCCGGGGCGAGGCCAAGACCGACGCCCGTGACGCGAAGGTCATCGCCGAGACCGCCCGCATGCGCGGCGCCGACCTCACCACGGTCACCGCCACTGATGAGACCACTGCCGAACTGGCCCGGCTCGTGGCCCATCGCGAGGACCTGATGGCCGACTGGGTGCGCGGGGTCAACCGGCTGCGTGACCTGCTCGGGTCGATCTTTCCCGGTCTCGAGGCGGCATTCGACTATTCCACCCGCAGCGCTCTGGTGCTGGTCACCGGGTTCCAGACACCCCAGGCCCTCCGGGACGCCGGCGAGGCAGGGGTGATCGAGTACCTGCGTGCCCATCGGGCGTGGGCACCGGGTATTGCTGCGATGGCCGCCACCGCGGTCGAGGTCGCCCACGCCCAGACCGTGGCACTGCCCAGCGAGACGCGGACCGCGATCCTTGTTGCCGGCCTGGCCCGACGACTGCTGGAACTCGACCGGGAGATCAAGGACACCGACAAGCTGATCACCACCGTGTTCCGCTCCCACCCGGACGCGGCGATCATCGAGTCGCTGCCCGGTCTCGGACCCATCCTGGGCGCGGAGTTCCTCACCGCCACCCACGGCGGTGTCGGCCCTGAACTGGGCGGATTCACCTCTCCAGGGCGGCTGGCCTCCTACGCCGGACTCGTCCCGGTGCCCCAGGACTCCGGCCGGATCAGCGGGAACCTGCGTCGCCCACGACGCTACAACCGCCGCCTGCGGCGAGTGTTCTACATGGCCGCACTGTCCAGCCTCAAGGTCAATGGCCCGTCCCGGGCCTTCTACCAGCGCAAACGCAGCGAAAGAATGCTTCATACCCAGGCTCTGCTCGCCTTGGCCAGACGCCTGGTCGACGTCCTGTGGGCCCTGCTGCGTGACCGGAGGATGTTCACCATCACCGCACCACAACCCGCTATCGCGGCTTGACACGGTCATTCGGATTCCTTTCGAGGCTGAGGTCGGCGGAGAGGACCGCTCCACGCGGGCCGGACGCATGGACGCTCACATCGGGCGGTGCGACTCCAAGGGTGTGGACCACGCTGTCTCCTGGAACTGAAGGCCCGCGGAGCCGCAGCGCGAGCCGTCGGATCCGCGACCCGAGTCCGAACTCCTGCCGCACCAACTGCTCGCAGATCCCGGCGTGGGTCAGGATGTTGACCACGATGTCCGGTGCGCCGTGGGCTCGGGCGTGAGCAGGGTCGTGGTGGACGGGCTCGAAGTCCCGAGTCGCGAGCGCCCCCGCGACGACGAACGAGGCGGTCACCGACAGCTCCAGCGAGCCGGCCGAAGCGCCCCGCGGTGGTTCGAGGAAGCTCCCCCGGTCGCGGCGCCCGGCGGCCGATCCCCGTCGGAAGTAGAGCAACGTCATCTCCTGCCGGCCGACCAAGCGTCCCGCGGCGTCGCGGAACGTCTCCCCGAACCGCACGAACCGGCCCGGCCCGACAGCGGTGTGCCGCACGTCCGAAACGCCCTCGACAACACTCTCCGCTGACACCGTCTCCCCCACCCGTAGAGGCCGCTCGTACTCGTGGACGAGCTCGGTGGCGAGGATCCCGGACAGTCCTTCGACGGCGCGGCGGCGTGCCAGCCGAGCTCCCGCCCCCGACCAGCGGCTGTCGTCGGTGGTCGCCGCGTAGCCCGGCATCGTCCAGACGGGCAGCATGCTCGACGGAGCTGTGCCCGCTGCGGCGGTGCCGCCGATCACGTCGAGCCAGTCGTCGATTCGTCCGGCTGTGACCGTGCCGGGGCTGCGGGTGGCGCCCGCAGGTCCGATCGGCGCACCACGCAGGGAGGCCCAGGAATCCGGCCGGGGTACCTGTGGTGGTGGTGCGGTGACGTCGCGCATCGAAGACCTCTTCGTCGAACAATGGGCGGATCCATCATCGACGTGTGCTGGTCGTCACTCCATCGAGGCGGACAGAGGATCGCGCCCGGGCAGTGAAGTCGCTGCTCAGCGAGTCAGAGATGCCAACGAGTCGTTGACGGATGCCGGTGGTCGCCCTGTGCGAACTGGGCCATTCGGACGTTGCGTGCGTCACGCTTGCTCACTATTCTAATATAGATTCGACCTTGTCGAGCGGCCGGGACTCCGGCCGCTCCCCGGTCCCACCGCGACGTCGCAGTGTCTGGAAGGACGGGCCCATGTCCGATCGCGCGTATCTCCCCGCGGACACCACCATCCCGTTGGCCGAGCTCACCGTCGGGCAGCTGCTCGCCGAGCGCGCCGCGCAGCATCCGGACCGGACGGCACTGATCGGCACCCGCCACGGCTCCGGCGACCAGCTGCGTCTGAGCTACTCGGAGCTGTTGGAGGAAGCCGAGAGGGTCGCGACCGCGCTGCGGCGACTCGCCGATCCGGGCGACTTCGTCGCGCTCTGGGCACCGAACGTCGCCGAGTGGCCCATCGTGCAGTACGGCGCCGCATTCGCCGGTGTCACCCTGGTCGCCGTCAACCCGGTGCTGCGGGCACACGAGCTGGAGTACGCCCTGCGCCACTCCGGCTCCACGGTCCTCCTCCACGCCGATACCAGCCGCGACTACGACATGGCCGCGGTGGCCAAGCAGATGGGCGAGACGTTTCCGGCTCTGACCGTCCTCAGTCTCTCGGACGTCGAGCACTGGCGGGCCGAGACAATCGACCGCACCGTGCTCGACATGGCACCGACCGACCCGGGCCTCCCGGTCATGCTCCAGTACACCTCCGGCACGACCGGCCGGCCCAAGGGTGTGCTGCTACGACACCGCTCACTGGTCAACGTCGCCCGTCTGACCCTCGACGCGGCAGGGGTCGAGAACGGCGCGGTCTGTGTCAATCCGCTCCCGATGTTCCATACCGCCGCGTGCGTGGTCGGCACCCTCGGCCCGCTCTGGGCCGGTGGCACGGAGATCCTCATCGAGCAGTTCCTACCGGCAACCGTCCTCGCCGCGATGCGGACCGAGAACGCCTCGGTCCTGTTCTACGTGCCGGCCGTACTGGGGGCCTTGATCGAAGCGCAGCGTGCGTCCGAGCAGCCGGCTCCGCTCCTGCGCACCGTGCTGGGCGGTGCATCCAACGTGCCGCCCGCGTTGATCGAGGCAGCGGAGAAGATGTTCGGCGCCTCGGTGATCAACCTGTACGGGCAGACCGAGCTCTCCCCCACCCTCACCGCGACCCGCCCGGACGACACCCGCTCAGATCAGCTCGGCACCGTCGGCCATCCGCTCGCCCAGGTCGATGTGAAGATCGTCGATCCGGCGACCGGCGACGTCGTCGCCCAGAACACCCCCGGGGAGATCTGCGCCCGCGGCTACCAACAGCTGGTCGAGTATCTGCACGACCCAGATGCGACCTCGGCCGCGGTCGACGCGGAGGGGTTCGTCCACACCGGAGACCTCGGCGCGATGGACGAACGCGGCTACATCCGACTCACCGGACGCCTCAAGGAGCTGATCATCCGCAAGGGCGAGAACATCGCCCCCGCCGAGATCGAGTCGTCCCTCCTCGAGTTGGACGGTATCGCCGAGGCCGTCGTCGTCGGAGTGCCGGACGAGCAGCTCGGCGAGCTGGTCGCCGCGGTCGTGCGAGTGGACGGGGACACACCGGCCGACCTACGGGACCGGCTCGTGAGCCACGCCAAGGAGCGGCTCTCTCCCTACAAGGTCCCAGCCCGCTGGTTCGTGACCGACGAATTCCCGCTGACCCCCACGCAGAAGGTCCAGAAGTTCCGCGTAGTCCAAGCCCTCTCCACCGGCGAACTACACGAACTGGGCTGAACAACCGTCTCGCCACCGCCGGGTGGACCCGCTGTGGCGAGACGTGAACGACCGGGGCGAGCTAGGGAATCCGGACAGCGCAGCGGCCACCACGCCCCGCTTCCGACCGCTTCAGGGCAGCGCCCTCAGCGGGCGGATAGCGCTCCACATCGATCGTGATGCGCCCCGGAACGGGCGAGGACCACGGTGTCGATCAGATCCGGGCGCGCCGCAGATGGGTCCACAGACCCGGGCCAGCCACCCTTGCGATGGCTCCGCGACTACCTGCCCGTGACCTCTCGCCCGACGGTCAGCGACCTGGGAACAACGGATCCGGTGGGTGCGCCACGTGGACGTCGAACGATCGGCTCTCACCACCGCCCCTACCGGTACCTCCCCCGGGCCTGCGGCGGGACCACGACGTCGACGAGCTCGACCCTCGACTCAGCGCGATCAACCGCACCGACCTCATTCCGCGGCCACAGTCCGATAGGCCTCGACCACAGGGGCAAGCTCGTCGGGAGTCGCACCATGCATGATGACACCGGTTGCCCCCAGGTCGAGCTGCCCGCGGACCGCGCCGGCACAGTCCTCGGCGCTGCCGTACGCCGCGGGGGCCGTCCATTCGGGCGGGAGCAGGCCCGCGATGTGCTCGAGTTGGTCGGGTGTGGCGGTCTGGTCGATCATTTCTCGCCCGAACGACTCGACCACCGGATCCGTGCGGAAACGGTGCAACACGGCACTGTCCCAGCCGTTGGCCGCGACGAGACCCTCCCCGTATCCCGGTAGCTGCAGGTAGGTCGCCAGGCGGGCGGTCACCTTGCGCAGCAGCACCGCCGAGTCGACATCACCGGTGACGGTGGCGAATACCGACCAGATCTCGATCTCGTCCGGGTTCCGATCCGCCCGCTCGGCGGCGGTTCGGATGTCGGTGACGCAGCGCTCGAGCGCCTCGTCGGTAAAGAAGGTGTGCAGGACGACCTGGTCGAAAGCCCGGCCCGCCAGGGCACAGGTCTTGGGACCCCAGGCCGTGAGCCCCAGCCTGATGTCCTCATCGAAGGAGGGGTCGAGCAGACGCAGCACGTCGTAGCGGCCAGCGGGACCGTCGTGGCCGACGATGGTCTCGCCCCGCCACATCCGGCGCATGAGCCCGGCGAAGTCCTCCAGTTGAGAGATCGTTGCGACCGGCAGCCCGAGCATGTCCATGAGCGGCTTGATTCCACGACCGAGGCCGAGGGTGAACCGCCCACCGGTGAGGCGGTGCATGGTCGTGGCGTACGACCCGGTGATCACGGGATGACGGGTCGAGTAGTTGGTCGCGGCGGTAGCGATCGCGATCGACTCGGAGACGGCGCCGGCTGCGCCGGAGAGTGTGGCCGCCTCCTTGACGTTCCAGCGCTCCCCGATGAACGCCGCATCGAGACCTACGTCCTCGGCCCTCCGGATTTCATGGACGAGGTCGCGCGGGGACTCCGGATGCCCGGCAAGGGTGTAGAACCCCAGCTCGCGCCTCGCGCGTTCGGTGGCCACCGGGCTCATCGGGCCGCCACCAGCGCGACCGCGTCGCAGTCGTCGATGTGTGCTGCGTGCCGGGCCGCCATCGTTGTGAAGATCGCGTCCGCCTCGGGAGACCGCTCGGTCCCCAGCGCCGCGACTACCGAGATCACAAAGCCAGCCAGCGAGTTGACCCGGTACTCGGCGAGACAGTCCTCCCACGAGTAGTCGGAGACCCCACCACGGACGAGCGCCTCGTGGTAGCCGTGCAGCAGGTCAGTCTCGTGCGCGCGCCGAGTCCCGGTGGTCAGTCCCGCGCCGATGAAATAGCTCGCATCGACGGGCCCGGAGGCGAGGGTGACGCTCTGCCAGTCGAGGACCGCGACCGGGACCTCACCTCCGCGAGCGTCGAACAACAGGTTGTCCAGCCGGAAATCGCTATGCCACAGGCACCGCGGCTCCGCAAGCCGTTCCGCCCAGCGCGCCGCGGCACCATCCGCGAGGCTCTCCGCAACGCGCACCGTCGTGTCGTCGAGCAGATCGGCGTAGCGCTCGCGGAACGCGACCTGCGCCTGCGGCAGACCTGCGCACATCTGCTGCCAGACCTGAACGCCACCCGCCAGCCAGTCGACCCCGGACAGATCCGGGTCGCGCCAGGACCCGGCGTGCAACGCGGCGGCCTGATCAAGAGCCGACGCCGCATGCTCGACACCGCAGCCGGTGAGCTGAGAAGCCTCGGACGCCGGAGTGAGGTCTTCGAGGAGCAGACAGAACTCCAGACCGTCGGCCGATACCGAGGCGTGATAGCACTCCGGGGTGCGGATCGGCAGGTCCGCGGCGATGGTCGAGTAGAACGCCACCTCCCGTCGGTAACAGCCCAGCGAGGCAGCGAACGCGCGACTCGCCTCGTCGATCGCGGGGACCTTCGCGATGATCCGAGCAGGCATAGGCGAGCGGCCCACCTGCCCGCCAGAGGCGTACACGAGATCCAACAGATACGTCGCACCGAGCTGGCCGGACCCGATGCGGGTAGCGGTCACTCCGGCGACCGCGTCACCCACACCGAGATACCCGCCTCGTTGCAACACCTCGGTCAGCCACACGGGGGTGATGCCCTCGGCACCGGCGGCCGAGGAAGTAGGCGCGGACATGGATTCTCCTTCGTCGACGGTGACGAGACTGCTGAGGTTGCTCATTACGAGGGGGTGGCGGCCTCCGCGGCCGCGAGATGTCGGTGCAGGAACGCGAGCTGATGGGCGACGGCCGCCTCATGCCATCCTCGTCCCGGGTAGATGTCGAAGTGATCACACGGGTAGTGACGGACCTCCGCCCGCGGTGCCCGGCTAGCCGCCGTCTGGGCTGCACCAGCGGGAGCGGACTGGTCGAGATCGGCGAGCTGCACGAGCAGGGGTCTGACGATCCGCCGGGCTGCACGACCCGGGCGGTAGGTCGGGAGCCGGAGGAACGCGCGCCCGGCTACTTCGTTGCGCCAGGTGGGGCCGGCCATGCTCGTGTAGTCCTCGAGCGCGCCTGGCGCGGTGAGCGCAGCAAGAGTCCCCGGCGCACCGGTGAGGCGAACGAGGTACGGCGGTCTACCGAGCCAGCTCCCGACGACGTCACGAAGTCCGGCGACAGTGGTCCGCAGGGCGCCTGAGACACCTTCCCGCCGGAAGATGCTCGACGCGGCGGCGAGCCCGTCGGCCACGGGAGTGAGCGCGACGGTGGCTGCGACCCGAGGATCAGCGGCGGCCACCTCCAGTACGTGTCCACCCGCGAACGAAACCCCCCACAGCACGATTCGCTCCGGGTCGACGCCATTGAGCCTGCGAGCGGCGGCCACCGCAGCCCGGTAATCCGCCAGCTGCGCGGCCGGGTCGGCGACCTGGCGCGGCTCACCACCGCTCGTGCCGAACCCGCGGTAGTCGAACGCCACGACGTCCAGCCCGGCGGTAGCGAAAGCCTCGGCGAACCCGTCGAGCCCGCCATCCCGAGTCGCGCCGAACCCGTGCGCCATGACGACGCAGGGGCGACCCGCGGGAGTGTCGAAGCGGCCGGGGGAGCCCGGGTAGTGCCAGGCGGCGCAGTGGGCTTCTGCCGAGGCGAAGGTGATCTCGATGCGGTTCACGTGATTGGTCCTGTCTTCGGGCCGTAGAGCGTGGCCGACCATGTCGCGATCAGAGCTTCCAGGGCCGAGTCGATACAGATGGGGCTCGCCCCGGTCCGACTGAGTCGTTCGAAGGTGCGCTCGTTGGCGGCGATCAGCACCGCCACCAGGTCGGCCGCGGGAGCCCCGGCCGGGGCGAGGCCCGCGGTGCGATGGCCCTCCACCCGCTCCGCGATCGGGGCCACGAAGCTGTCGATCCAGGCATCCCACAGCTCACGGACCGCCGGGTCGACACTGCCGGCCTCGAGCATCGCGAGGATCAGTCCCTGATGCTCTCGCCACGATCCCCAGGCAGACCGCATCGCGCTCGCCACGCTGTCTCGCGGGTCCGCCGCCACGTCGAGCAGCCCGACCGCACCACCCACCATCTCGGCGAACACATCCTCGAGCAGAGCCGCGACAACGGCGCCCTTGTTGGCGAAGTAGAAGTAGAAGCCCGACCGCGCCACCCCCGCAGCGGACGCGATGTCCCTGACCGAGATCTTGGCAAGCGGACGAATCTGCAGCAGATCCTCGGCGGCTTCGAGGATCAACAGTCTGCGTTCCTCCCCCACCGGTCGCCGTCGTCGCTGCGGCCATCCGGCCAGCGCTGCCGTCACCTCGACCGACATCAAGCCGGGATCGTGGTGCGGGCTCGTCCGGCGAGCCTGACCGGACCGTGTCGGCGCACTCGAGCGATCCCGGCTGGCAGCTCGCGGGTACGCATCTCGTGGTCGTAGACGAAGTAGTCCACCTGCTGGGTGTGCCGCGGCCGGTCGGCGAAATGGCCGGTGTATCGCCGCTCGTCTTCTCGGATCGCACGCTCCATCTCGGCCTGTGCCGGTGGCCGGTACGTGCCGGCGAAGTAGGCCGCGACCAGCCGGGACTGACACTCCACGAATGGAAAGAGCGTGGGAAGAGCTTGGGCGAACCCGACGAATGCGAGGTCGTCAACACCTGGGCGCAAGATCCGCTTGTACAGCGGGAGCCGGTTGTTCGGGGCCGAGAGGAAATCTGGATCGAAGAACGGGAACGTCATATTGTATCCGGTCGCGTAGACGACCACGTCGAATTCGGCGGAGCTGCCGTCGACGAAGTGCACCCGCCGCCCGTCCAGCCGCTCGACGTTCGGTTTGACCGTCGCATCCCCCGACCCGAGACGCAGCAGAAGCTCACTCGACATCGTCGGATGAGCCTCGAGGAAGTTGTGGTCCGGTCGGGGCAGACCGTAGCGCTCAGGCTTGCCCGACACCAGAAGGGGCAGTTTGCGCACCAGTGCCCGCTGCAGCCGCCCGGAGACTTGCGGGACAGTGCGGGCGATCTTGTCCCCCGGCAGCCCGAAGATGTACTTCGGCACAACCCAGGCACCCGACCGCGTCGACATGACCACCGTGTTGCGATGAACGCGCTGGGACAACTCGCTGACGACGTCCGCAGCCGAGTTGCCGATCCCGACAACCAGAATCCGCTTGTCGCGCAGATCGAGGGGCTGGCTCGGGTCGACATAGTGGTGAGAATGGATGCTCTCGCCAGTGAACTCACCCGGGAAGTGCGGATAGCGCGGATCCCAGTGGTGGCCGTTGGCCACCACGAGAGCGTCGAAGTCACGCCGCACGCCGTCCTGAGTCCGGAGTTCCCACCCACCGCCGGGCGATCTCACAGCATGGTCCACACCGTTACGGAAGTGGACCCGGTCCAGCAGCCCGAACGCCTCAGCGTAGCTGTCGAGATACTTCTTGATCTCGCTGTGATGAGGGAAGTCGGGATACCAGTCCGGCATCGGGAAGTCCTTGAACGACAATCGCTCCTTCGACGTGTCGATGTGCAGCGATCGGTAGGCGCTCGAATGCCCGTTCGGATTGCCGAAGGCCCAGTTGCCGCCGATGCGGTCGGAGCTCTCGAAGCAGTCGTACTCGATGCCGTAGTCGCCGAGCATCTTGCCGACGGTGAGGCCGCTGATTCCGGCCCCGATGAGGGCGACCCGTGGAGTGGGCTGTGACCTGGAAGCGGGCATGGACCCTCCGTGCTGAATCGAGCGGGATGTGATCCACACGACCACTCTAATCTAAGTTAGATATTAACTCGACAGGTGTCAACTCGTGCCGGCCCCCTCTCCCGTGTCGCGCGCCCGCTCGCCTCGAACCACGGGTGCGACTCCAGAGTCCGCGCGCAGGGCAGGCAGCCGACAGGAGTCTCGAGCGGCGCCGACACCGAGGCTGCAACCCACAAAGCTCAGATTCAGCCCTGCCCTCTGCAGAGCGGCGTCCAGCCCAGCGCACCAGCGCCCGGCGTCACTCGTTGGCGAGTCGCCGTGGTCCAGATGGATGCCGTAGACGCGAGACCGAGGGTGCAGCCTCGGCTGCGGGGAAGTCGCCTAGCGTGCCGACACCTCGAGGGAAAGGACTGCCGACCGCGGTGCAGCAGGCAGGTCCGCGGAAGGGCAAGATGGAAGCCACGAGTCCGTGCGACGGGGTGGTGGGCCCGGGTACCGGGTCGGGTCGGGTCGGGTCGGGTCGGGTCGGGTCGGGTCGGGTCGATGCAAATGCTGTGCGCCGGCCCGAGGCGGACGTGCGGCGCGTTTCGGGGGGCAGGACCTACCGCGTCTATGGAGTCCGGAAGGTCTGGAAGCCGATGTGCAGGGGCGAGTCTGGACGTCGTGCGCACTCGAGCCACCTGCCCTGCGCGCAGCCGAAGTGGAACGCACCGCCAACTCAGGCACACACGCCACCCGAGCCTCCGCACAGCACCGCGACCTGGTCGAACCCCCATCCGAGTCCGAGGCGCACCGAACCAGCCGTGGGACACCGTCCGACCTGACCTACGCCCACGACCTCCCGACGAGCACACACCACCGCCGACACGCGCTCCTGCACGACCGGTAGCCAGTCACGCAACACCTGCCTCGACCGGGTTCTCGACGACACCGGGACAGCCCACTGACCGCGGCGCACCAGAGTGAACAGGAGCCGAGCGGCTCGCCGAATCGGCGCGGCCCCGTCGGCCCCGTCGGCCCCGTCGGGGACTGCGTCCGGCCACCCACTGTGACGGTTCATGATCGCTACACGGCCGAACTGATCCTCGTGATCGCCCTCCAGCAACCATGGAACACCGTTGCGGGCGCCGAGCAAGGGGAACCGGGGCCCGCGTGCACGGGCATACGATCACGGGCCCCGGCGACGGTTCGACGAACGGATACCACTGATCAGGCGAGTGATTCGGCCGCTCGCTGAGACAGTTTGAACTTCTGGACCTTGCCTGTCGGGGTCGTCGGGAGCTCCTCGGCCGTTGTGATCAAGATGTGTTTGGGCACCTTGAAGCGCGCCAGCTTCTCCTTGCAGGCGGCGAGTAGAGCCTCGGTGTCGAGCTCGACTCCGGCGTCCGGCACGATCCAGACGCATCCCGCCTCGCCCCACCGGTCATCGGGCACCCCGACGGCATAGGCCTGGCTCACACCCGGGTACTGGGTGAGGAGTTCCTCGACTTCCTTCGGCATGACCAGCTCGCCGCCACTCTTGTAGAGTTCCTTGCTGCGGCCAGTGATCTGGACGTACCCGTCATCGTCCAGACGGCCGAGATCCCCGGAGAAGACCCACCCGTCCCGCAGCGCAGCTGCGGTCTCGGCCGGCTTGTCCCAGAAGCCCAGCATGTGTGTCGGTCCAGTCGAGGCGAGCTCACCCTCGGAGCCGGCAGTCAGCTCCTCCCCAGTGACCGGATCGACGGTTCGATAGCGGCAGATGTTGTGATCGTGATCCGGCCGACCGGCCGCACCGGCCAGTTTGACCCGTCCGACAGTCGTCGAGTGCCGCTCGAGGGGATCTTCAGGCAGGGTCATCGTCATCGCACCGCCGCACTCGGTCATCCCGTATCCGGTGGTGATCTCGGTGATGCCGAGCTCGTCCTGCACCTTCTGCCACAACCAGACCGGTGCGGGCGCCGCACCGGAGAGGATCGCGAAGACCGACGACAGATCGCGGCTGCGGCGATCCGGGTGCTCGAGCAGCGCGACGGTCATGGTCGGCACACAGAGAATCTCGGTGGCCCGGTGCTGTTCGATTCCGGCGTAGTAGTCCGCGGGCGAGAAGGCGGTGCGCGGGATGATCGCGCCGCCGACGAACATTGCCGCCAACAGCCCTTCGACGTAACCGAACATGTGATAGCAGGGCAGCGAGAACAGGATCCGCCGACCGTCCTCGAACGCACGGGTCAGCGCCGAGGCGTAACCAGTTCGCTGGGAGGCGTCGTGGGTGACCATGACGCCCTTCGGGGATCCGGTGGTGCCCGACGTATAGAGAATATCTCCCAGGTCACCGGGTTCGGCCCGCTGCCCGTCTGCGGCGCCGAGGTGCTGGTCGCCCAGTCTCGCGAGGTCGTCGACGGTATGGACGCCCTCCCGTTCCCGGCCGTCGGTGCTCAACTGCACTACCGCGCGCAGATCTGGGAGAGCCTCGGTCGCGCCCTGCTCCCAGCCGGGGGCGATCTCGTCCAGCATCGCAGGATAGTCCAGTGTGGCGAAACCAGTCATTGTGATCAACAGATTGCACCGCGACTGACGCAGCACGTAGGCAAGCTCTTCCCTGCGATACAGGAAATTGAACGGGATCGCCACGGCGCCGGCTCGGGCGATCGCGAACTTGAGCGGTGTGAACTCGAGGTAGTTCGCCATCAGCATCCCGACACGGTCACCTCTGCCGACGCCGAGCGCGGCCAGGCCGTCCCCCAGCCGGGCAGCCCAGTCCGCGGTCTCGCGGTAGGTGATCGTCCGATCATCGGTGATCACAAGCGGTCGATCGGAGAACTCAGCCGCACACGCGTCGAGTCGTCGGTCCAGTGTCATCGCTTCCCAGACCGGGAAGCGGGCTTCGAGAGCGGCGCGTCTCGAGCCGATCGTCTCCGACATCAGCGTCCTCCTCGACGTGTTTAATCACTAATAGATTAGTGACCTGGCCAGCTCCGGACAAGGTCGGCGGTGCCTCTCGCTGTCTGCCGCCGCCCGATCACCCTGAGTCACGGCTCGACCGCGATCCCGGCCTTCAGGAGTTCGCTGACGTCGAGGCCGGCTGCCGAGAGCACCTCCCGGGTATCCCGACCGGGAGCGGGTGGAAGGGCGGGGCTCCAGCCGGGGTGGGCCGAGAAGCGCGGGGCCTGGCCGGGCTGGAGGACCTCGTCGACCTCCAGCACGCTTCCCCGGGCGGCGACGTGCGTGTGCGCGGCTGCCTCCCGCAGCCCCACGACGGGGGCGACGCACGCGTCCGATCCCTCGAACACCGCCGTCCACTCCGCCCGGGTCCGCCCGCGGAAGGTATCCGCCAGTAGCGCACGCAGTTGCGGCCACGTTCCACGGTCGTTCTGCGCAGCGGGGTCGACCTGCTCCGCGGGAAGCCCGAGCAGGCGCAGGAGCTCGGCGTAGAACTTGGGCTCGATCGCACCGACCGCCATGTATCCGCCGTCCGCGGTCTCGTAGACCGAGTAGTACGGTGCTCCGCCATCGAGCAGGTTCTCGCCGCGCTGGTCGACCCATCGGCCGGAACCGAGCAGCGAGTGGATCACCCCCATCAGATGGGATGCTCCATCGACGATCGCGGCGTCGACAACCTGGCCATGTCCGGTCCGCTCCGCCTCCAGAAGCGCGGCCAGCACCCCGGTCACCAGGTACAGCGACCCCCCACCGAAGTCCCCGACCAGATTCAGCGGGATCTGAGGCGGACCGCCCGCCGAACCGATAGCGCCGAGGGCGCCGGTGACCGCGATGTACCCGATGTCGTGGCCGGCGGTGTGGGCGAGTGGGCCCTGCTGCCCCCACCCCGTCATCCGGCCGTAGACCAGCTTCGGATTGCGCGTCCAGACGTCCTCGGGGCCGACGCCGAGCCGTTCGGTCACGCCCGGCCGGTTGCCCTCGACGAGGACGTCCGCGGTCTCCGCCAGGGTCAGCACGGCCTCCACCGCCTCCTGGCGCTTCAGGTCCAGCACGATCGAGCGCTTGCCCCGGTTCAGCACGTCCGCCTTGCTGGCCGGCGGGGCGATACCTGACCCGGTGGGCCGGTCGATCCGAATCACCTCGGCCCCCAGGTCGGCAAGCAGCATGCACGCGAACGGCCCAGGTCCGATGCCTGCGAGCTCCAGGACGCGACGACCGGCAAGAGGACCACGAGAAGGGGTCTCCACCATGACACACTCTCCTTTTTCTTATTGAGATTAGGCTCTAGGCTAGGACAATGACAGAGACGCAGCGTTGGGTCCTGGTCGCGGGCGGCTCGGGAGGGATCGGGGCGGCGATCGGCCGCTCCCTGGCCGAGGACGGGTGGAACGTCGTGCTGACCTACCGGTCCAACGCCGACGGGGCCAGGGCCGCGGCGGAGCAGGTTGTCGCCGCGGGCCGGCAGGCGATCGTCACGAAGGTCGACCTGACCGATGCCGCCGCGACCTCAGAGGCAGTGCTGGGCACGGCCCCGGAGACACTCTCCGGCGTGGTCTACGCATCCGGCCCGCACATCCCGATGCAGTACATCTCCGCGATCACCCCGCAGCGCTACCAGGAACAGATCCTCGGCGACACCCTGCCCGCCTACAACGTGCTGCACGCAGCCATCGCGCCACTGCGGGACACAGGGGGCAGCATGGTCGCGCTGGTCACGCCCGCGATCCAGCGCTACTCCAAGAAGGACATGCTCTCCTCCTCCCCCAAAGCCGCCGTCGCCGCACTCGTGCGCGGCATCGCGTCGGAGGAGGGTCGTTACGGGGTGCGTGTCAACTGCGTCGGCGTCGGGCTCATCGAGGGGGACGGGATGTGGAGAGAGCTCGTGGCTCGCGGCGACTACACCGAGGAGCTACTGACCACAGCTCGACGCAATCTGGCCATGCGTCGGTTCGGCGAAGTCCACGATGTCGCCGAGGCCGTCCGGTTCCTCATGTCCTCCAGGGCAAAGTGGATCACTGGACAGACCCTCGACGTGGACGGGGGCTATGCCCTCTGAATGTCTGCGATCCAGCCCAGCGGACGAGCGATCTCTCACGGTCGGGGCTGACACCTCCCCGGGCGCCGACGCAGGAGCTCGCAGCTGCGCCGCTGCCGTAGCGGCCGGTTGACGAGAGAAAGTATTAAATCTAACCTCTATTAAGTACTCGATCGAAGGAGATGGCGTGGCTTCCGTGCAACCCGATCACACGTTCGATGCGCTCGTGGTGGGCGCCGGGGCAGGCGGACTGTTCACCGCGGCTCGACTCGCCCACGCGGGCTACCGCACCCTCGTCGTCGAGCGGCTCGACAAGGTCGGCGGCCGGGCCTCCACCACCGACATCGACGGGTTCAAGATCAACGATGGCGCGATCGTCATCGAACGCGGCACGATCACCGAAGAGACCTTCGCCGAGGTCGGCGCCGAGTTCGACGTCCGGGCGCCGGAGGTCCCCGTGCTCTACCGGGTGGGCAACAAGAACCTGGACGTGACCCGCGGCGGGTGGGGCGTGCTGTTGTCCAAGCTGACCCGCCAAGGCGCAAAGATGGTCAGCGGCATCGGCGCGGCGCGGACGGACGACGATGCGCTCCCCGGAGATGAGCTGACCACTGCCGAGTGGGTGCGCAAGTACACCAAGAGTGAGGCCGCACAGGGCGTCTTCCGCAACATGTGCGCGTCGATCTTCGCGGTCAGCTCCGACGAGCTGCCCGCGCGGGTCTTCCTCACCTACTTCACCCGCAAGTCCGCCTTCAAGAAGTTCGGGTTCTGTCCCGACGGCACGATCGGCGTGTGGGAGTCCCTGGCAGCCACGATCACCAGACGCGGTGGGCAGGTCTGGCTCTCAAGCGACATCCAGGACCTCCACGTCAGCGAGGGACGGGTCACCGGCGCCACAGTCAACACGCCTGAGGGGCCGGTAGAGGTCTCCTGCACCGTCGCCGTCAGCAACATCGGGCCTGCCGCCACAGTCGGCCTGGTCGGCGCCGACAATCTCCCCGAGACCTACCGTGAACAGGTCCGCGTCAAGGACCGGCCCTGCTCGATGCTGGCACTGAACTTCGCCAGCCAGGAGCCTCTCGTCGACATCCCCGGCATGCTCGTGTTCTCGGTGAGCAAGCGGCTGTGCTACGTCGCGAACTTCACTGATTCGTGCCCCGAGATGGCCCCGCCCGGCTGGCATCTCTACGTGGCGGCGTCGGTACCCAAGCCCGCCGTCGGGCCCTTCGACGAGGCCGCCGAGATCGAGCTGCTCAAGGAAGACCTGCGCGAGCATGTGCCTGGCTTCGAGGCCAAGGCGCGGGTGCTGTCGGTCAACGTGATGAAGGACGGGTGGCCGCCCCAGCGCGCCGTGGCCGGCTACGACCTGTCGCCGGAGACCCCGATCGACAACCTCTGGAATGTCGGTGACGGTGTGAAGGAGTACGCCAGCGGTGGCACCACCGCCTGCGCCGAGACGGCGAAGATCGTCGTCGACACCGTCAAGAGCCGCTTCCCCCTGGCCGCCTCCGTCTGATCCGCGACCTCCCGCCGCCGTCCGGTCCACATCGGACGGCGGCGGTGACGTGTGCGGACATCTCACGCGAGCGCGTAGTGGTTCACACCCTCGATCTCGGCACAGACCAGCTGCCGCGCGTGCACCAGGACGTCCAGATGGGCGGCGATCTCAAGCACCGCGAGTGACGCGTGTTCGGTTTCGAGCTGATCGATCCGCTTGGCCCGTCGGGTCCACGGCAGGCCTGCCGCCACCGCATACGCTGTCCGCGCCCCCACCCGAACCTGCCCCAGAGCCGCGGTAAGCCGCTCCTCGTGGTGTGTCAGAAGCTCATCGACCCGGGTGTGGACGCTACGCGTGACGGGGCCGTGGGCAGGCAGCAACACCGTGTCCGGGAGATCTCGCACCAGCCGCAACGAGTCCAGGTAACTACGCAGTGGAGCTGGCTCGGGGGCCCGCTCATAGCCGATCGACGGCGTGATGTGCGGAAGCACGTGATCCCCGGCGAACAGGGCTCCGATCTCAGCGTCCCGCGCCACGATGTGGCCGCGTGTGTGGCCCGGGGTGGCGAACACCTCGAGTTGCCGCCCGCCCGCAGGCACGAACTGACCATGGTCGAGCCAGACGTTCGGCTCGCCCCACGGAGCCCGATCAGCGAGATCCTCCTCCTTCGACCACACCGCGAGCTCGGCCGCGAGCTCGGCCGCACCCGCTGCCACGAGCAGCGCCGGCTGGGGAGACGCGAGTTCCTGCCGACGCTTCATCGCATCGACCGATGGCTGCTCCCCCCTCCCCAGAAGGACCTTGGTCCCGTGCGCCTGTCGCAGCTCGAGAGCCTGGGTGTAATGGTCGTGGTGGGCGTGGGTGACCAGGATGGCTGCGATATCGGCCATCTGATGACCGAGACTCCGCAGACCCGAGACGAGCGCGCCTCCGTCGGCCCCAGCCCAGCCGGAGTCGACGAGCACCGGTCCCGCGGGCCCCTCGATCACATAGACGTTCACAGCCCGCAGCCCGCTGAGCGGGAGGGGAAGGGGGATCCGGTGCACGTCTCGCACCACCTCGAACGCCCCTTGCTCGGTCCAGTCCTCCGGCTGCTCGGCCAACACCGCGGTCATCGCGCTCCCCTCATCTGGCCCGACTCCGGCCGGACCCGCAAACTCGTCCGAATATGTAACTGACGCACCACGACCCCGGGCGGCAGCGGAGCCAGGTCCACCTCAGCCTCCAGCTGACACGAGAGGTGGCGCACCGGAACACCACCTGCCCGCCGCCGAACGCCTGCACCCATACCGATCCGGAAGATCCGAGTGGCCCCAGCCACCGCAGCTCCGCGGCCAGGATCGGGGGTGAGGTGCAGACCCAGCCCGCCGCTCACCCCCGCCACGCTCCGCCCGCGGTCTCAGAAGCCCACGGGGCTCGTGCCGCTCCTGTTCGGAGTCAAGACGCCGCAACGCCGCCCATCGCGGCGAGTCGGTCGCCGATGATGGCCTCGGCGTCCCGCACGGTCCGGGCGATGAGCTCGGCGCAGGTGGGCACGTCTCGAACGAGCCCCTGCGCCATCCCAGCCCACCAGATCCCCGCGTCGAGGTCGCCGGACTCGTAGACCTGCCGGCCCCGGGCTCCCGCGACGAGGTGGTGGACGTCGTCGAAGCCTGCCCCGGCTTCGAGCTTGGTCGCGACCTCGCGAGAGACGGCATTATCCGCTACCCGTGCGGTGTTGCGCAGCTGCCGGAAGATCAGCCGGGTGTCCCGCTCCCCCGCTTCGACGATGCGGTCCTTGACGTTCTGATGGATCTCGGCTTCGGCTGTGCAGAGGAACCGGGTCCCCATGTTGACCCCGTCAGCTCCCAGGGCCAGCGCCGCCACCAACCCACGGCCGTCGGCGATCCCACCCGAGGCGATGAACGGAATCTCCAGCGCGTCGGCCGCGGCCGGCAACAGCACCAGGCCGGGAATATCGTCCTCTCCCGGATGTCCGGCGCACTCGAACCCGTCGACCGACAGCGCGTCGACCCCCAGGTCCTGCGCTTTCACTGCATGACGGACCGATGTGCACTTGTGCAGCACCTTGATCCCAGCCGCATGGAAATGCGGCAGGTGCTCGACGGGGTTGGCTCCGGCGGTCTCGACGACGGGCACCCCCTCGGCGATGATCACGTCCCGGTACTCGGCATAGGGCGGGGGATTGATCGTGGGCAGGATGGTGAGGTTCACGCCGAACGGCTTGTCAGTGAGCTCACGGCACCGACGGATCTCGGTCCGAAGGTCCTCCGGTGTGGGCTGAGTCAGAGCGGTGATGAATCCCAGCCCTCCGGCCTCGGCGACAGCCGCCGCCAACGGCGCGCGGCCGACCCACATCATGCCGCCCTGCACCACGGGATGCTCGATGCCGAAGAGTTCGGTGAAACGGGTACGCATCGCTCAGAGCCGCTCGATGATGGTGGCGTTCGCCATGCCACCGGCCTCACACATGGTCTGCAGCCCGTAACGGCCGCCTGTTGCCTCCAGCTGGTGAAGCATGCTGACCAGCAGGCGTGTCCCGGACGAGCCGAGCGCGTGACCGAGGGCGATCGCTCCACCACGGGGGTTCAACCGCGCAGGATCGGCTCCGAACTCCCGTGCCCAGGCCAGCGGCACCGGTGCGAACGCCTCGTTGACCTCGTAGGTGTCGATGTCGTCGATGCTCAGCCCCGAACGTGCCAGAATCCTGTGGGTGGCCGGGATAGGGCCGGTGAGCATGAACAACGGGTCGTCGCCGACGACCGAGAACGAGTGGAATCGCGCACGGGGGCGCAGGCCCAGCTCGACCGCTCGCCGCTCGCTCATGATCAGCACGGCCGAGGCGCCGTCGCTGAGCGGAGACGAGTTGCCCGGCGTGATCCTCCACTCGATGTCGGGGAAGCGCGCGACCATCTCGTCCGTGCGGAACGAGGGCTTCAGGCCGCCGAGTCCCTCCGCGGTGGTGCTCCCCCGCACCGTCTCGTCAGCGGTCAGCGCCGGCGCCTCGGGCACCTCGACAACCTCGGCGGCGAAACTCCCGTCCGCCCAGTTCTGCGCGGCTCGGCGGTGGGACTCGGCCGAGTACGCATCGAGCTCGTCCCGCTCGAGCTTCCACCGCTGGGCGACCAGCTCCGCCGAGACGCCCTGGTTGACCAGACCGTCGGGGTAGCGGGCGTCCGCGCGTACACCCATGCCAGTCGGGCGTGAGCTCCCGATCGGTACGGCACTCATCGACTCCACGCCTGCCGCGATGACGATGTCGTGGGCTCCGGCGATGATCGACTGCGCGCCGAACGCCGCCGCCTGCTGGCTCGATCCGCACTGGCGGTTCAACGTGGTGCTCGGGACCGACTCCGGCAGGCCGGCTCCCAGCACGGCGTTTCGCCCGATGTTGCCCGACTGCTCACCGACCTGCTGAGCACAGCCGGTGATCACGTCCTCGACGAGGGCCGGGTCGATCCCGGTCCGGTCGACCAGAGCGTGTAGCTGCCCGGCGAGGAGATCGGCGGGGTGGACTCCGGACAGTCCCCCACCGGCCTTGCCCTTGGCGACCGGCGTCCTGACGGCATCGACGATGACCGCGTGCTCCACGGCGACTCCCCTACGAGCGACTACAAATTCTAAAATCGAGTAAAACACGCTCGCCGACGGTGCGCCACCACTGTGTGACCTGCGTCGAATATCCTGCGGTCGTGCCTCGCAGGACCATCTCACCCGACACGTCCGAATCCGCCGACACCAAGTCGGCGCGGACGCGAGCCCGCCTGCTCGATGCCGCCGCCAAGGTCCTTGCCCGGAAGGGCTTCAGTGGGACCAGACTTCAGGACATCGCCGAAGAGGCAAACATTCAGGCGCCGGCGATCTACTACTACTACCCCTCGCGGGAAGACCTGATCGAGGCAGTGCTCTACGAGGGCGCCACGGCGATGCGCGAGTTCCTCACCCAGCGGCTCGCCGAACTCCCCGAGAACACTTCGCCCTCGGACCGACTCTCCACGGCCGTCGAGGCCCACCTGCGTCACGAGCTGGAGCTCTCCGACTACGCCCGCGCGGTCATCCGCAACGCCAACCAGATGCCCGACCAGTTCAGCAGGCGCGCGCTGGAGACCGTCACCGAGTACAACGAGATCTGGCGGGGTCTGATCGACGACCTCGCCGCCGCCGGCCTACTCCGGGCTGACGTCGTCCCATCCGTGGGACGGATGCTGGTCCTGGGAGCGCTCAACTGGTCTGTCGAATGGTGGGACCCGGAGCGCGGGTCGCTCGACGAGGTCATCTCCGTGGCCAAGTCTATGGTCCTGCATGCCCTTCGACCTTGATCGAGAGCGTAGCCACGGGATGCCGATTCCGAGGCTGCGACGCGCGCAGCGCTGCGTAGCAGCCCCTCCGCCAGCGACACCCGTCCTCGTTACGCGCCTGCTCGAGTCCGCCGGTAGACCCCCGAGCGTTGAACTCCATGCGGATCTCCTGCGCCCGGCCCCGTGACGACCTCGACACCGGATGCCACGGCAAGCAGACGGGTCGGTTCTCCGGGCTCGTCGACACGGGCGGGGACGACGGTGCGGGCGAGCGCATCGGCGGCCAGGTCCAGCTGTAGACGTTGCTCCCAGGAGATCCGCAGCTTCCCGTGCCGAGCAACCGCGCTGTAGGCATCCGGTCAGCGCCCCTGGAACCGGGCGGGCCGACGCTCGGCGAAAGCCGTAAAGGCTTCCGCCAGGTCCTCCGACGGCGCGAATGCCGCATTCCACGCGGCCACGTATCGCAGACCAGCCTCGACGCGGGGGGCTCGCTCAGCATCCAGCACATCCTTAATCCCGCGGACGGTCAGTGGTGGGTTCGCGGCGATGGCGCGGGCGAGCGCGTCTGCCGCGTCCAGAAGACCTGCTTCGTCCGGCAGCACGTCGTTGACGAGACCAATCGTCGCCGCTCGTTCGGCGTCGACATCCGCGCCGGTCAGCGCGAGCTCGCGCAGATGCCCGTCACCGATGATCCCTACGAGCCGCTGGAGGCTTCCGAGGTCAGCGACGATGGCCACCCGGGCCTCACGCACGCTGAAGATCGCGTCAGCCGAAGCGAGCCGGACGTCCGTGGCGGCGGCGAGATCCACTCCCCCGCCCACGCACCACCCGGCGATTGCAGCCACGACAGGGGTACGGCAGTCGGCGACGGCGGTCACGGCCGACTGCAGCTCGCGCACCTCACGCAGGAAGGACGTCCTGGCCGTGACAGTCGGGCTCTGCAGCAGCGGTTCGAATGAGCCTCGCATCGTCTGTAGATCCAATCCGTACGAGAACGATCCACCACTGCCGTGCAACACGATGGCTCGAACCTGCGGATCGTCGTCTAGCTCTCCGAACACTCGGGGCAGCTCCGCGAACAACTCCGGACCCATCGCGTTCCCTGGTCCGGGGCCCAACAGCTCCACGCGAGCGACGTGCTCGTCTACCGACACCTTGAGAGCTCTACTCTGCGGGTTCATCAGTCCACCTCTCCGCGCCTGACGGCTGGTGTCCAAGTCCAACCAGCCTCGATTTCGACAGTGAGTCCGCTCCGGCATCGGTACCACCCGCCAGTTCGCCCTCGAATCCGTCTGACGGCCGAGGAGGGATCGGCGCTCTGGTACCGCAAGTGGCTCGACTCGCCAGGTCGCCCGACCCGCTCGCATGACAGCTCGTGCGCAGTGCGAATGTTCTCGTCGAGCTACGGTGCAGCCCCGATCACCAACTACTTGAACGTGATCAGCCTCCGGGTCGGGGACTCATTGGGGTCAGTCCCGAGAACGGCGAGGGCCACAGCGGCGTTGGTGAGCCGACACAGCGCCCGCGTCCCGCGGGATGTATGCGACCGTGACGGCATCGAGTGCACTGTCGCGATGACAGCAGACGCCTACCCGCACGACCGATCAACGAACAAGGTCGATGACCTGTTGGAAGCCCTCGGCATGGGCTCAGCTATCTCAAAGCCCGAGGTGCCGAGGACCTGCTGCGATCTCGACACCGAGGTCAGGACGTTCGACGGCGCCCGGTTGCCGGTCGAACAGTCGCCGCACGACGACATCATGATCCTCGTCGGCACCCAGAGAACAGTCGAGTCCGTCCCTGTGGTCGAAGGACACGCGATCGCCAATGCGTGATCGGACCAGCCAAAGATCAGAACCCTCAGCCCTCAACACGGGGATACACGTCGGTAGGCCGCTCCTGGTCTGCCAGAGTGTGTCGTCCCACTCCGGCCCCGATCGGGCCCGGCGCCGGCCCGTACGATTCCCGGATCGCCCGCTGGGCGGGCTCGGGCAGCTCGTGCAGCATCGCCTCGACCCGCTCCCGGCGACGGTGCACCGCCTGCCGGTCGGGCATCCCCGACGACGCCTCGAGCTGCGGCTTGAGCGGCGGCAGGCCCTGCAGCTCCCCCGCCTCGGCCATCTCCCGCTCCGCCTGGCCCGCGTCCTTCTCCTCCGACATCCCGATCGGCCCCTCACGACGGCCGTTGAGGAACTGCGCGACCACCGGCTCCTCCGAGGTCAGCAGGACCTCCCGCGGACCGAACATCGCCAGGTGCTTGCGGTACAGCAACCCGATGTTGTCCGGCACCGTCTGCGCGGTGTTGATGTCGTGCGTGACGATCAGGAACGTCGAGTCCGTCTGCGCGTTCAGATCGATGATCAGCTGGTTCAGGTACGCCGTGCGCACCGGGTCCAGACCCGAGTCCGGCTCGTCGAACAGGATGATCTCCGGCTCCAGCACCAGCGCCCGGGCCAGCCCGGCCCGCTTGCGCATGCCACCGGAGATCTCACCCGGCAGCTTGCCCTCGTCGCCGCGCAGGCCGACCAGGTCCATCTTCTCCAGCACGATGTCCCGGACCTGCGACTCGCTCTTCTTCGTGTGCTCGCGCAACGGGAAGGCGATGTTGTCGAACAGGTTCATCGACCCGAACAGCGCGCCGTCCTGGAACAGCACCCCGAACAGCTTCCGGATCTCGTAGAGCTTCGACTCCGAGCATCGGACGAGGTCGGTGTCGTGGATCATGATCGACCCCTTCTCCGGCTTGAGCAGCCCGATCAGGGTCTTCAGGAACACCGACTTACCGGTACCCGACGGGCCCAGCAGCACCGACACCTCGCCCGGGGGCAGGGTCAGCGTCACGTCGGACCAGATGTTGGCCCGACCGAAGGACTTCGTGAGTTCCTCGACCTTCACCTCGACACCGGACATCGAATTCCTCTCGAGTTCAGAGCACGTCTAGAAGTTGCGGAGATCGGAGACGAGCCAGCGTCCGTCCACCCGCTGGACTGTGACCTCGGCTCGCCCGGCGTTGGTGCGGGGTGTCTCGTCGCCCCGACTCGCCTCCTGGGTCAGGTAGAGCAAGGCCGTGACACGGTCGGTGTCCGCGGACACGACACCAGCCCGGGTCACAACCGTGCGCGTCCCCACACCACCTTCCAGTGCCGGACGCACGACCGTATCCAGCACCATGTCGAACTGGTTACCGAAGTCCCCGGTCACGAGGCTGCGGGCGCGCTCGAGATCCGGACCTTGGGACGCCGGCTGATAGGTCAGCACCTGCTCGACAGCGCTACGGGCCGCCGCCAGGCCGTCGACCCGTGCCTGCTCGGTCTGCTGCGCTGGACGCACGACGACGAAGTAGAGAACCGCTGATGCCGCGAGAAGCAACACCGCGAGCGCCCCGATCGCCACCAGCAGGATCCGACGACGACGGACAGCTTTGGTTCGGATCGCGGTCCCAAGGCGACCCACGCCGGCCAGCAGAGTCGTCAGACGCGCGCCGCGCGCCCGCCCGGCCTCCCGGTCCGGCTGCCCGGTGTCCGGAGTGTCCTGCTCATCGGCGCCGCCAGCCGGATCCTGATCAGGTGACACCACCGGTGCCTCGGAGCCCAGCGCCGGCTCCGGCTCCGGCTCCTCGCCCAGGCTGGGGCCGTCGCCGGGGTCTCCGGCCACCTCCGCGACCGTGGACTGGTCGTCGTCAGTCGTGGCCGTATCCGAGAGATCCGGGTCGGCCTTCACGTCGTCCAGTCCAGCATCGACGCGCGCTTCACTGTCGAGCTCGGAGATCTCCGGCGACTGGTCTGTGCCCGGCTGCTTCACGGTGCCACCTCCACTGTCGAGACCTTCCAGGCGCCTTCCTCATGCCGCAGCCCGAGCAGAAGCCTGAAGTCCCTGGGAGCGCCGTCCGGCACCTCGGTGTTGCGGACCGTCGTGCTCGCACTGACCAGGGCGGTCGCGGTCTGGTCGTCGATCTGTTCGATACCGATCGAGTCCACGCCTCCCTCGGCCTTCACCTGCCCTTGCGACAGGATGGCGCCGAAGACCTCGGAGAAACGACCGAGCTCGGTCCTGAACGGCTCGGTCGCGACACCCAGCATGCTGTCGACATTGGCCTGCGCGTTGTCGGCGTCGATTCGGATGAAGTCGTGCACAACGCGGGTCGAGACGTCGACGATCTCGGCGCGCGCAGATCCGGCGTCAGCCGTGTCACGCCAGCTCACCGCAACAGTCGCCGCAGCGACGACCGCCAGCACGAGGAGCACTCCGACGAGGACCGGCGCGACGAGACGCCGCACCGAGCCCACGGGCCCCCCGACGACACGGGAGCTCCCAGCCGCCGTTCCCCTCTTACCTACGCCGTGCTCCGGTGCCTTCGGGGCCGGAGCGTCGTCCGCCGCATCGGTCACACTTGATCCAGTCCGGCGATCAGCCATCGGCCGTCGACCTCCCGCATCGTCACCTTCGCCTGCACAGTGTCGACCCGCTCGCCGTCGTTCGTCGTCGTGCTCTGGTTGACGAAGACGAGCACGTCAGCATCCGATCCCGAGGAACCAAGCCACCCAGCGCCGACCACCCGGGCGATGGTCCGTGCCCTCAGGCGTTCGGCGTTCGGCCGGACCGACTCGTTGAAGAGTCTCTTGTAGTCGTCCCGGAAGACCCCGGTCGTCGTATCGTCGACACTCGTGGCCGCCGCGTCGAGATTCGTGCCGTCGTACGACAGCAAGGTCTGGATCTGCGACGTGGCTGCGCCGAGCACCGCCTCGCGATCGTCCGCCTGACCTTCGCGAGTGAGAAACACCCAGCCCAGGATCCCGGCTGCCACCGCAAGGACGCCGATCACCACGAGCAGAGCCACCACGACGGTCCGCCTCGGTGGACGCTGCCCTCGGGCTGTCGCCGTCGCGGTGTCCGCGGTCGCCACCTGGCGCAGCCGCCTCACGGGACGAACTCCAGTCGCGAGACCAGCCATCGGCCACCGTCCTCCTCCACCGTCAGCCGCATCCGGTACTGACGCGGTTCACCGTCAGGCACCTGTGCGTTCCGCACCGTCGACTCTGCGGCCACGAGCACCACGGCCCGGCCCGACCCCCGTTCGGCCACTCCCGCCGCCGTCACCGACCCGGTGGAACTCACGTCGGCGTCACGTATGGCCCCGGCAAACATTCCGGAACGATCGTCGACCTGGTCTCCGAACTCTCCGGTCGCACCATCGGAGAGGCGACGCATCGTCTCGTCGGCAGTACCCGGGTCGATCGTGAGCAGATCGGTCACAGTCTGGCGCGCCGCCACCAACGCGGGCTCGTCCGCGCCAGAACCGCCAGCGATACGCACTGCCAGCACCACGATCAGCGCAGTGAGCAGGACGGCAACGACCGCCAGACCACCGGGAACAGCGTTGGCACGCCATCGCGAGCGTCGGCCGGACTCGCGTCCGCCGTCCCCGCCCTCGGTCTCGTCCAGCGCCGTGGGGTCGTCGATCATCTCGCGCTCCCCTCTCGTCATTCCTGCAGTCATCCGCCGGCTCCAGCGGGACCGTTGACGCCCAGCGGGTCGAGCACGATCGCCTCCCACCCGTCATTCGTCGACGGCACCTGATTCCCGTCCACGATCGGCGTGTTGCTGCCCGGGGGGAGGAAGACCCCGTCGAGGGCCACGGCGTCCGAGGGCGTATAGCCCTCCTCGCCGGGGGCGAACGGCTGGTTCTCCTCCGGGTTCGTATTCATGCCTCCCGTCGTGGGCAGCCGGTCGGACCGCAGTGGGTTGTCCTCGACTCGGTCGGTCTGCCGCCCGGCGACATCGAGCTGGGTCGCGACCGCCGACTCTCGCGCCGCCTCGGCCTCCTCCGGACTCTGGAAGCGGAGTCCACAGGACTCGGCATCGGGGCCGCGCCCGCCTGGAATGGGCGACCCAGGCGGGCACAGGTAGGCCTTCCCACCACGCGCCGCCTTGAGCGGATCCGGATCCCCACACCGCACGCCCACACCCGGCCGCGCCGGGGACGTGTCTGTCGGCGGACGCCGATCCACGATGAACCCGTCGACGCAGGGAGCCGGGTCGTTCACCTGGGTCTGAAGATTGATCATGATCGTTCCAGGCACCGGCGAACCACTCACCGCCCCGATCGACGCACTGAACGTCGGCGGCAACAACGTCAGCGTCTGCTCCAGATGCGGCACATACATCCGGGTGACATCACCGACCGAGGACAGGTTGTTCAACAGCTCCGGAAGCGGGTCGCCGATCTGCTTCACGAAACCGGCCACCTCGTCCAGCGCCGGAGGGAACCGGTCGAGCGTGCCCCGCAGAGGCGCGTCGGCCTCGACCACGCGGCCGGTGAAAGCGGCGAGGTCAGAGACATAGCTCCGGATGTCACCCGACGTGGCGTTCTGCGTGGCCAGCACCGGGTCGGCGTCCTCGATGAGCTTGACCGTCGGGGCGACGTTCTCGGTCGCCTCCTTGGTGAGTAGGTCGAACGAGTCGATGAGCCGCCCCAGATCCTCGCCGCTACCGGCGAATGCCTGTCCGAGCTCGTCGACGGTGGTGTTCAGTTTCTGCCCCTGCGTCGACGCGGCCAGCGCGTTGACCTGTTCCAGGAGCTGGCCGGTCGTCGTCGGCAGTCTGACCCGATCCGGGGGCACGACCGCGCCGTCCTCGATGAACGGGCCGGTCGAGGTACGTGGCTCGAAGTTGATGTACTGCTCACCCACAGCCGAGATGCTGCGGACCTCGACCTCCGAGTCGACCGGGATCGGGTGGTCGCGCAGGACCTGGATCTCCGCCTCGACGCCGTCGCGGGTCAGCCGCACGTCGTCGACCTGCCCGATCGTGACTCCGCGCAGTGCCACCACACCGTTGACGTAAAGACCAGAACCCGCTGGGAGCTGCACGGTGACCGCATTGCGACCGATGCCGAGCATCCGGGGCACGTTCAGGTAGGTCACTGCGCCCCATGACACCGCGAGTCCTGCGATGACGAGGAACGCGACGAGCTTGCGGCCCGTCGACTTCGTGATCCTGACGGACGAGAGCCTCATCGGCCACCTCCCAGTAGACCGCCGAGCACGCCGCCTTCGGAGCCGGTCTCGGGCTCGGGCGCTTGCTCGCCGTCCGCGGGCGCCTCCCGGCCCGGGAGAGGCAGCACGTCCTCGAGCGGTTTCTGCAGGTCACGAAACGGTTCCAAGGGAGCCGACAACTGGGGCGGGGCGCCCAGCGGAGGCACTGCGAGGACTCCGGGCCCGTCGCGTCCGGGGAGCTGGAAGCCGTCGAGCAGGTTTCGTCGCAGCACTTCAGGGGTGAGGTCGAGCGTGAGGAACAGGTTGCCGTAGTCGCCCTTGAACATCCCCGGGAACGCCGTGGACGCTGGGAAGGGGAACGTCAGCAACAGCTCGAGGCCCTGGGTCAGGTCCTTGTTCGAGTCGGCCAGACGCTGGATGGCCGGCCGCACCTGTCGCAGGTTGGCCAGCAGATCCTCCTTGGACTGATCCGAGAGGGTTCCGACCGCGGCGTCGAGCCGCTGGAGGTTCTCCAACGTCCTGACCAGGTTCTCCCGGTCCTCGTTGAGGACCTTCAGCGCACTCGGGATCGTGTCGATGCCGCGCGCCAAGGTCTCCCGGTCGGAGTTCAGGGTGGCGCCGAGCCGATTCACCGACTCGATCGCACGCACGATGTCGTCGCGCTGCGCGTCGAGCCCGCCGACGAACTGGTCGAGGTTCCCCACCAGGTCGCGCAGGTCGTTCTGACGCCCGTCGAAGACCTGGTTCAGCTCGGTGGTGATCGTCCGGACCTGCTGGAGTCCACTCCCGTTGAGCACCACCGACAGCGCTCCCAGCAGCTCCTCGGTCTCCGGGTAGCGACCCGTGCGCTCCAGCGGGATGACGTCGCCGTCCGCTAGCCGGCCCTCGGGAGCGGCGCCGTCCGGTGGAGCCAGCTCGAGATACTCCGCGCCCAGCAGACTCTTCTGCGCCACACGGGCAACGGCGTTGGCCGGAAGTGCAGCGGTCTGGTCCAGGCCGACGGTCAGCACCGCCTTCCAGTCGGACACGTCGGTCTTGACCACGGAGCCGACCGGCACGTCGGCCACCATCACCTCGGCGTTCGGGACGAGGTTCGCGACCTGCTCCATCTCGACGGTCACCTGGTACGAGCCGTCTCCGACACCCGGACGCAACGGTAGCGGCAGCTCACCAAGGCTCGAGAACCCGCAGGCACTCGTCCCGAGCGCGGCCACGGTGAGCACGGCGGCCGCTCGGGCGGCACGACTGGCGCGTCGCAACATCAGTTACCTCCGAGCGGGGGGAGCGACGGAAGCGCAGGCTGCGAGGGATCGCCGTACTGCAGCGGGTTGACCCCGACCGGCGGTGAATCGACACGAGCCAGATCGAGCAGCGGTCCCAGTCCGGCACGGCAGGCATACGCGGCCGACGGGTCGGCCTCGCCGGACGGGGCGACCGCCGCTGCTGCGTCGCAGACGAACGCCGACGGGCTGCGCAGGTTGGTCACCGCGACGTTGGCCGTGACCGCGCCGGTCTTCTCGTCGATGAAGTTGGCGAAGTTCGACGCCAGGAACGGCGCCTTCTGCAGCACGTCGGCCAACGCCTGACGGTTCTGCGAGACGTTGCGGACCACGTCGTCGGCCTTGCGCAGGTCCTCGGTCAAGGCATCACGGTTCTCGGCGACGAACTGCTGCACCAGCGGGGCCACCCTGTCCAGGCTCTCGAGCACATTGGCCAGCGCGTCCCGATTGTCGGCAAGGATCCCGGACACGTCGGCGAGCTGACTCTGGAAGCGCTGGACCTGGGCGTCTGCGTCCTTGAGTGCTGTCACGAACGTCTGCAGATTGCGAACGGTGGCGAACAGGTCCTCGCGGCCGTTGGCCAGTGTCGCGGCGGCATCCGACAGCTTCTTGATCGTGTCCCGGATCATCGGGCCCTGCCCCTGCAGGTTCGCCGACGTCGTGTCGAGAAGTCGGTTGAGTGCCCCCTCAGTCTCCGCAGACTTCGGCGCCAACGCCTCGGCGAGCCCGGCGACCTCGGTCTTGATCCGGTCGAACTCGACCGGCGCGACCGTACGGTCACGGGGAATCTCGGCGTCGTCGGCCAGCTGCGGGCCGCTGTCATAGGGCGGTCCGACCTGAACGTAGCGGACCCCGACCAGCGTCGGCGAGATGATCGCCGCAGTGGCGTCAGCCGGCAGGGCGACGTCGGCGTCGTAGGTCATGACCACCTTGACCGAGTCCGGCCTCGGCTCGACCGACTCGACCGACCCCACCTGGACTCCGAGTACTCGCACCTCGTCACGCGGGTAGAGGTTGACGGTCTGGTCGAAGTAGGCGGTCACCGTCCGTGTCCCGGAGCCGAGCAAGGCCCACGCCGCGGCACCGGCCGCGACCAACACGACCACGACGAGCAGTACCGCGCGGTAGCGGGTGGAAGCAGCCATCAGTTCTCATCCCCCTGCGGAGTGCCCTGGGTTCCCGGCAGCGCCGGTGACACCGGCGTGAGCTGGTCGAGCACCGAAGGCAAGTTCTGCTGCGCAAGGTTGGTCGGGGCAAGGTTCGGCACGAGCGCGAAGAACCACGGCCCGCTGGAGATCGCCTCGCCGAGACTGCCGGCGTAGGTGTCGAGTCCGGTGATGGCCGCAGCGAGGTTCTTGTCATTGGCACGGAGAAGGTCGAGAGTCTTCTCCAGCTCCTCGAGCATGGGACGCAGCTGTTCCTGGTTGTCCTGAACGAGGCCTTCGAGCTGCTGGACTGCTCCGGTCACGTTCAGCAGCAGCGACCGGATCACATCGCGCCGCGCGCGGAGTTCCTCCAGCAACAGGTTCCCGTCTGAGACGAGCGTGGTGATGTCGGCACTCCGGTCGGCCAGCACGCCCGACACGCTCGCGGTACGGGTAAGAAGCTGCTGCAGCTCCGCATCGCGGGAGCCGATGGTCTGCGACAGCCGGCCGACACCCTCGAGTGCCGACCGGAGCTCCGGCGGAGTATCGGCGAACGTGTCGGCGACCGTATTGAACGAATCGGCGACCCTACCCACGTCGAGTTCCTCGGTCTTACGAGTCAGAGTGTCGAGCAGCTGCTGGACGTCGTAAGGCGACGAAGTGCGCTCCAGTGGAATCTGCGCTCCGTTCGACAGCTCTCCGGGACCGGAAGGAAGAACCTCCAGGAACTTCGCTCCGAGGACTGTCGCTGTCTTGATCGACGCCCCCGTCGTCTCCCCGAGAGTGCTCCCATCGAACACGGTGAACGAGACGTCGACGGCCTTGCCTGCGAGTCCGACCGAATCGACCTTTCCGACGACGACGCCAGCGAGGCGCACCTCGTCGCCGGATTTGAGGCCGGCGGCCTCGGAGAACTGCGCCGAGTACGAACCCGACGTCAGCTGGCGGTACAGGAATCCGGAGTTCAGCGCGGTACCGGTCGCGACCACCGCGATCACGATCGCGATGACTCCGATCTTGAGGAGATTCATCTCCTCAAAGCGGCGGCGGGTCAGAATTGGCATCGAGCCTCCTGACTCGCGATGGTGTCGGTCATGATCGGCGGCCCAGCACCGGGGTCGAGCCGGATCTGCACGCCGCAGAGATAGAACTGGAAGCCCTGCTGATAGATGCCTGCGCGTCCGAGCAACTGGTAATACCCGGGGAGCTCCTGGAAGTAGACGTTGAGCCGGTCGGAGTCGTCGTTGACCACGCGCGCGAGCCGGTCGACCTCGTGAACGACGCCCGCTACGTCCGGTCGAGCCTCTCGCACCAGGCTCTCCACCGTTCCCGCCAGATGATCCGAGCGCTCCAAGGACCGTCCGATGGACGTTCGGTCGGCAGCCAGGCCGCTGACCAGCTGCTGTAGCTGCG
>NZ_CP012186.1 GCF_001420995.1 Pseudonocardia sp. EC080619-01
CGTTCGCGGTGACGACGCGGTGGGGGCGGGTGCGGGGCCCGATGGCGTTGGTGTGCGACGACAGCGTGATCATGTCGGGCCGTCGGTGGAGGCGGTGGGCCCTCCCGGTCGGGGTACCAGCCAGTCCCGGGAGGGCCACCTCAGGCGCGCGGGAGGCGCCCGTGGTCACGGTAGGCAAGAACGTCGTAGAGGTTGAAGCCCGGCTGGTGGCCGGTCGGCTGGAGTGCCGGTGTGGGGGTCGGCTGCGGCCGTGGGGGCATGCCCGGGCGCGGGTGCTGCGCGGGACGGGTGCGCTCGGGTGGCGGCTGCGGCCGCGGCGGGCGCGGTGTTCGGGCTGCGGCACCACGCACGTGCTGTTGCCGGTGGGGGTGCTGGCCCGGCGCGCGGATCTGGTGGCGGTGATCGGCGCGGCGTTGGCGCTGGCCGCGACCGGGTGGGGGCACCGACGGGTCGCCGAGCGGGTAGGTCGGGCGGCGGGAACGGTGCGCGGCTGGCTGCGCCGGTGGCGGGCCCGGGCCGAGGGGCTGCGCGTGGAGTTCACCGCGCTGGCGGCGGCGCTGGATCCGTTGGCCGCGATGCCCGATCCGGCCTCGTCCGGGACGGGGGATGCGGTCGCGGCGCTGCTGGCCGCGGCGGCAGCGGTGACCCGGCGCTGGGCCGCGACGGTGGACGGGTTGTCGCCGTGGGAGCTGGCCGGCGCGGTGACGTCCGGGCGGCTGCTGGCCCCGCCGAGCTCGACGGAGTCGATCAACACCAGATGCCCCTGGTGAGGTGATCACTCCGGCCACGACGCTCCGCGCGGACGATCTTCGACCGCGACAGAGGAGTGATCGGTGAGCCAAACCGACAACGACGCACGCCGCCGAGCCGAGCGGGCCCGGCGGGTGGCGCTGTTTCGCTACGAGTTGATCCAGGAGGTGATCGACCCGACGCTGACCGCGCGCCAGCGCGGGAAGCTGGTGCGCGAGCTGGCCGAACGGGCGCATCCGGGCCCGTTCGCCGAGCCGGTGCAGGTCACCCGGCACACCATCGACCGGTGGGTCCGGGCCTGGCGGGTCGGCGGGTTCGAAGCGCTGGTGCCCCAGCCGGCCAAGGTCACTGCCCGGACCCCGCCCGAGGTGCTCGCGACGGCGGCGGCGCTCAAGCGGGAGAACCCGGGCCGCACCGCCGCACAGATCACCCGGATCCTGCGCGCCCAGTCCGGTTGGGCCCCCAACGAACGCACCCTGCAGCGCCACTTCGAACGCCTCGAGCTGGGACTGATCGTCGACGAGGCCGGCCACGAGCAGCGGCTCACCGCGGCCCCGGCGGCCTTCGGGCGCTTCGAGGCTGACCGTCCCGACGAGCTCTGGGTCGGCGACGCACTGCACGGCCCGCAGATCGCCGGGCACAAGGTCTACCTGTTCGCGTTCCTGGACGACCGGAGCCGGGCGGTGATGGCCGCCCGGTTCGGGTTCTCCGAGGACACCGTGCGGCTCGCGGCGGCGCTACGCCCGGCGCTGGCCTCGCGCGGAGTCCCCGAAAGCATTTATGTCGATAATGGTTCAGCGTTTGTCGACTCGTGGCTGCTGCGCGGCTGTGCCAGCCTCGGCATCAAGCTGGTCCATTCCACCCCGGGCCGACCCCAAGGCAGGGGAAAAATCGAGCGCTTCTTCCGCACCGTCCGGGAGCAGTTCCTCGTCGAGATCACTCCCGATCGGGCCGCCGAGATCGCCGATCTGGCCGAGCTCAACCGCTTGTTCACCGCCTGGGTCGAGACTGAGTACCACCCCCGCACCCACTCCGAGACCGCGGGGTCGCGCCGATGGCGCGCTGGCTCGACGGGCTGGCTTCCCCGTTGCCGCGGCCCACCCCCGCGCAGCTGCGCGAGGCGTTCCTGTGGTCCGAGCACCGCACCGTGGCCAAGACGGCCACGGTCTCGCTGCACGGCAACACCTACCAGGTCGACGAACTGTTGGTCGGGCGCAAGGTCGAGCTGGTGTTCGACCCGTTCGATCTCACCGAACTGGTGGTGCGCTATTCCGGGCGCGAGTTCGGGACCGCGGTCGCCCACCACATCGGGCGCCACGCCCACCCCAAGGCCCGCCCCGAAATCCCCGACACCACCCTGGAACCGACCGGGATCGACTACCTACGGCTGATCGACACCACCCACACCGAACGGCTCGAAGGTCGTATCAACTACAGCGCTCTGCTCGAGCGCCACCACTCCAATACGCCGGTCGAACCAGAATCAGTCGAACTCACCATCCCGGAACTTCAGGCGCAGGAGACTCAGGATGATTGACCAGCTCAGCGGCTACTTCGGATTTTCCCGCACCCCATTCGGCCGTGACCTCGCGCCGGGAATGCTGCATCGTCACCACGCCCACGGCGAAGCGGTCGCCCGCATCCAGTGGTGCATCGGCGAACACGCCCTCGGAGTGATCACCGGCGAGGTCGGGGTCGGCAAGACCGTCGCGGTCCGCGCCGCGCTGGCCGGCATCGACCCCGCCCGCCACATCGTCATCTACCTCGGCAACCCCGACGTCGGCACCCGCGGGATCCAGCACGCCATCGTCACCGCCCTCGGCGGGGTTCCCCGCCCGCACCGGGCCACCCTGATCCCGCAAGCCCTCGACGCGCTGGCCACCGAGTACGCCGAGCGGGGCCGTGTCCCCGTCGTGGTCCTCGACGAAGCCCACCAGCTCTCCCACGAGCAACTCGAGGGGGTGCGGATGCTCACGAACCACGACATGGACTCCAGCAGCCCGCTGGCCTGCCTGCTCGTCGGCCAACCCACCCTCCGCCGCAAGATCAAGCTCGGGATGCTCGCCGCGCTCGACCAGCGCATCGCAGTGCGCTACCACCTCGGCGGCATGACCGGCGACGAAACGGTCAGCTACCTTCGCCACCACCTCACACTGGTCGGCCGCTCGGACACACTGTTCTCCGACGACGCCGTCTCACTGATCCACACCACCAGCCGCGGCGCGCCAAGGGCGGTCAACAACCTCGCGCTGCAGTCGCTGCTGGCCGCCTACGCCGCCGACAAGACCATCGTCGACGAGTCCAGCGCACGCACCGCCGTGACGGAGGTGACGACAGAATGACCACCACCGCGACAACCTGACCACCAGCCCCGCCCGGCACCCAGCCCGGCGGGGCTACTCATGTCGCACGGTGAACATCGCGGACGTCACCGACATGGACACGACGAACGTCGCGCAACAGGCGCTGATGCCGCGACGAGCGGCTGGCTGAGGAACGCAGTGCGATCGGAATCCGCGCCGACGCCGAGGAACACTATGTCGGCGCTGTCGAGTACCCCGAGATTCTCGGCGGCCACCTGCGTGGTGGCGGCCTGCTGCACCGGCAGTCCGGCGATCGGCGCAGGCAGCTCCAACCCGATGTCACCGAACAGTGCTGTCACCGGGCTGCCCGGAGAGACGACGAGGTAGGTCCCGCCCTGGACGTACTGACCGAACGCATACCGGGCGCCGTCGAGCTCCGGCTGTCGTGTGCGGAACTCCGCGAGCGTGGCCGACGAGCGGTCGATGAGCTGCTGTGCCTCGTCGTCGCGCCCGAGGGCGTGCCCGATGATTCGTACAAGCTCCTCGCCGGGGTCCTGCAACAGCTCCGTTCGATAGGAGACAGTCGGTGCGATCGCTGAGATCTCGGCATAGGCCGCGGAGAACGACGGCTGCGCAGTCGTCATCAGGATCAGACCTGAGTTGCACAGGTTTAGTGCCCCGGCGCGGTGATGGCGGGGAGCCGGTCGAGGATGGTGCGGGCCTGTTCGGTGATCTGCGGGGCCGCGGTGATCGGGTGACCGCCGACATCGACATGGGACGGTACGTAGCGGGCGCAGGGTCTTGACCACCTTCTTGATGGTCACCCCTGCCGCGTCCTGGAGGTGGCGGGAGACCGCGAGGGCAGCGAACACGACGGTGAGATGAGCGTCGATGGCGTCGCGTTCGCGGTGGAAGACCGGCCGGGCCCGCAGGTCGGACTTGGCCATCCGGAAGCTGGCCTCGACCTGCCACAGGTCGTGGTAGGCGGTCACGACCGCGAGTCCGTCCATGGTGGACTCGCCCAGGTTGGTGACGTAGCCCTTCAACCCGGCGAGTTGGCGGGCGCGTTCGACCAGGCCCCAGTCGACCTCGCTGCCGGTGGAGGCGATGCGCACGAAGCGGTCCTTCTTCAACGGCCGTGTGCCGGCGGCGACCTTCTCCGCCCGGTCGACCATGGCGTTGATCGCCCGGTCGTCGTGTTTGTGCCGGGCGAAGCGGTACTGGTAGACGACCCGCCGGCTCCGTTTCGCCTTCCCCGTGCCCATGTCGCGGCGTGACTCCAGAACCTGCCCGTCGTCGAAGGCGTTGCCGCGACGCTCCAAGTGCGCGGCCAGGTCATAGGGCGCCTTGCTGATCCTCGACCCTACGATGAAGGAGAACCCGTTGTCCTCCAACGCGTTCAGGTTCGACGCGGACAGCATCCCGGCGGCGGCGACGACCACCATGTCCTTTACGTCGTGCCGCTTGCGGAACTCCTCCAGAACGGGCAGCAGAGTGGTCGTCTCAGCCTTGTTGCCCTCGAAGCAGCGGACCTCGAGCGGGAACCCGGACGGGTCCACGAGCAGCCCGACCTGGATCTGCGGATCGACCCGGCGTTCCTTGCTCATCCCGACCTTGCGCAGCGTGTCCTCGTGTTCGACCTCGAAATGCAGCGTGGTCACGTCATAGAGCACCAACGATGCCGCACCCGCCCGGCGCGAGGCCGCGGCACAGGCGGCGGCGAGGGCGGCTCGGTAGTCCTTGTCGATGCAGCGGCGCAGCGCCGCGGTGAAGGTGTTGCGGTGCGGCGCCACCACCCCGAGCTCGTCCAGGACCCCTACTGCGGCGGATTTGCTGGTGGGCTCGACGATTCGCGCGAGCACGAGCGCCCGGAACGCCTCGTCGGCGAGCTGGTCGAAGCCGAGCCGGCGGTAGGCGTCGCCCAGGACGTTCCACAGGACCTCGCTCGCCGACCCGATCACGACCGCGCCCGCCGCACCCCCGGCGGCAGGGGTGTCCAGGTCCAGTGCCTGCTGGCCTGCATGGATGCGGTCCCGCGCTGAGGCGATCAGGACTGCGAGCTCGGCGTCGTCGTGAGCGGAGCCGACGTGGGCGACGATCCGGCGGACGCCGTGGCGCTTCTCCACGATCTGCACCGCCGTCGCTCCGGACGCTGTCTTCACCTTCCGGACGAACGCCACCACCTGAGACTACCGATTAGTGCCCCAGATCCCGACCTTGCAGCCCGCTGACCAGCAACGACAGCTCACAACCCCCGACTGCCTGTGCAACTCAGGTCAAACGATCGGTGGTCCTGTGGGTCAAGAAGGCGACGAAGTGAGCGTGGCCCGCTTCATCGCCGACCAGAGGACCTCTCATCGGGTGCCGCACGTCGTGTCCTGCATGTTGTTGGGGGTCTCGGTGTCCCCTGCGGTGACCGCTGGCCCGGGAGCACTACTTACAACATCGCCGGAACCACCGGTCCCGTTACAGACCCCACCCGGGTAACGGGGCCTGTGCAGGGCGCGCCAGAACTATTGCTCGCGGCCGAACCGGGCAAGAAGTTCGGTCTCTGCTCCGGCGCCGGGTGGAGTCTCGGCGCGTGGTCCGATGACCTTGATGCGGTGGTAGAGTTCCTCTGTTTCGTATGTGTACCAGGGCAGTAGTATCTCGACGATGTCTGGATCAAGGGCATCGTCGGTGCCTAGCGCTCTGGCTAGGTCCCAGGCGTGCACCAGGTGATCGGCCGAGAGTTGCAGGGCGTACTCCGAGCCGGGGCGGTCACCGAACGACAAGTGCACTGTCCGCTCCATCGCGCCCTGCCCACAGATACTCTGCAGGGCGATTGCGGCGGCTTGGTCGAACACCGAGACGGGGTCGTCACCGAGTAGGTCGCCATCGAACCGGTCGCCGACGCTGTCGATGGTGGCGCCACTGAACAGCTCAGGTGTCCACCGCTCTTCGTTGACCAGGTGATTCACCAAGGTACGCACGTCCCACCCCGGCAGACCGGAGGGCGCGTTCCACCGGTCACCGACGAGGTGGACCCGGTCGGCGAACGCAGCACTACACCGGGAATAGATCTCAGGAATATCCATCACAACAGTATCCGCCATGTTTGAGTGATCGCTGCATCGTCGTCCTTCAGAACGGTCGAATTACGCGCACAGTGGGCCCGCCGTGGGGATCCTGGATCCGTATGAGCCGCTCCCTCCCCGTGACCAACCCGGTTTCTGAATCGCAGTCTCAGCGTGGGGTAAGTGTGCATACCGTGTTCTGCGGAGGTGGTGTCAGGGTGATCAGGTAGTCGGCGGCGAGTCGGTCGACGCACGGGTCTCCCTGCAAGGAAGCGCCATGTTGGTTACCGTTAACGGTGATCAGGCTGCCACCGAGCTGGCGAGCCAGGTTCACCCCTGCCTGGTACGGGGTGGCCGGATCGCCGGTGGTGGATACCACGACGACCGGAGGGAGTCCCTCGATCTGCGGCAGGTGCGGCACACTGGTCGGCGGTACTGGCCAGAACGCGCACACGTCCCGGGCACCGGTCGGTGCTCTCCCTGTTGACTGGAACGGTGCCACTTGATCGACGCGACGCGCTAACTCCAGTGCTTGAGCAGGATCGGTAACCCGAGGCCGGTTCATGCACTCGATCGCTTGAAGGGCCTCCATAGTGTCAGCGTAGCGGCCCTGTTGGTCGCGCTGATATTCGGAGTCGGCAAGACGCATCAGCGTATCTCCGTGGCCGGTCACGACTTCGGAGATACCCTGCTGCAGCTCTGACCACATCCGGGAGTGGTATAGCGCCGAGGTGACAGCAGCCTGCCCATCGGAAAAACCCAACGTCCGACCATTCTTGGTCGGAACTGCTCTGTCGAGCAGCGGCTGCATGATCGCCTGGAACCTGCGAGTCGTCTGCGTGGGATCGGTGCCCAGTGGGCAGTCCGGTCGGGTAGTGCAGTCTTTGGCGAAGTTATCGAAGGCAAGCTGGAACCCAGCGTTCTGCTTTACCGTGAAATCTAAGGTGGTCTGGGTCGGATCGATCGCTCCGTCGAGCAGCAGCGCACGAACATTCTGCGGAAACGTCTCGGCGTAGGCAACACCGAGCTCGGTGCCGTAGGAGAACCCGACGTAGGTCAACTTCTGATCGCCGACAACGGCACGCAGGATGTCCATATCCCTAGTGACGTCACGGGTGCCGATGTTGGCCAGTACCTCAACGCCAGTACGTTCGGTACAGCGAGCCGCGTACTGCTTACTGGCCTCCTCAGCCTCCGCTAGACCTCGGTCCGAGGAGGAGGTCTGCATGCGGGTTTCCTCATTTTCCCTGTCAGTCAGACAGTCGATCTTCGGCTTGCTCGCCCCGGTACCGCGCGGGTCGAACCCGACCAGATCGAAACGATCACCCAACCCGATATCTGTCCAAGTTGACGCAACTTCCGCCATGAAGGATGTACCGGGTGCGCCGGGGCCACCTGGGTCAGTGAACAACGTGCCGATCTTGTCCCCAGCGGCCTTCTTCCGCAACAACGCGATTTCCATCGTGCCGCTGTCGGGTCTGAAATAGTTGAGTGGGACTGTGACCCGGGTGCAGTCGAACTGCGGATCAGCAAAAGAGCGACGGTCCTTCGCCACCTGCGTGTAGGAGACACACGGACCCCAGGTCAGTTGCTGATCATAAAACCGTGTCAGATCCGGAACAGCCTGCAGCAAAGGAGCCGAGCTAGCCCCGGTGCCCGGACCCGAGCACGCCGCGACGAGAACGGCCACCACACCGAGCGCCCCAAGAGCCCCCGGACGAACCCTCTTCAGACGAGGGAAGCAAAGAACCATGGCGCGAAGCATCGTACGCAAGATGGATCACGAGCAAACAGAATCCCCACGACGGGTGACTGCACCGGCCCAGCCCCCGACCTCGGGGCCGGTTGGGACGGTCAGCAACAGCGCGCCATCAGTCCGGTCGCGACGGCGAGCGCGCTGGTCACGAGCTGGCCGACGACGGCGGTCGCCGGACGGACGAGGTGGCCGGCCCGAGGGTCCACCCGGACAGTGAGGGTGTCGGCCTCCAGCGCGCCGACGACCCGGTCGACCCGGCGCGGGAGCCAGCGCAACGTCAGCAGCAGCAGGACGGCCTCGGCGGTCAACCGTCGCCGGAGGTCGTCCGAGGTCGGTGCCAGTAGTCAGCCGGTTCGTGGCGCACCGACGGGCCTCCGTGACCTTCCCGCCCGCCGCTCACGCCATCAAGCTCGTCCGTCGGCGCCGACCGCTGGGCAGCCGGAAGTGGACCACCGTGACCGTCTACGCGATCACCAGCCTGACCGCGTCCCAGGCCGACCCAGCCCTTACTGGACCGGCTCGGCCCGCGGTTCACCACCGACACCGTCGCTCGGCTCCGTCGCCTGGCCTGCCCGCTCGCCCCTGGCGCGCTCACCCTCGCGGTGGCCACCGACAACAACGCGCCATGGCTGGCGTGGCTCACCCACAACTGGACCGACCCGCACGGTCGCCACGTCCGCGCCTACACCGGGACCCTGCGCGTCCCGCCACAAGCCCGCCCGATGCAGCGGGCACTGCTCCTCGACCACGCCAGCCGTCGCGATCCGCCACCGAACCTGTTCGTCGGACGCGACAACGCCGCCATGACCGGGCGGCGCCTCGCACACCGCATCGGCACCGCGGCCGACCTCGCCGGGCTCCCCCGTTCTGAGGCCGCCCACCCCACGAGCCTGTGCTATACGGCCGAGACGTTCGCGACGACGTTCACCGGCGCCATCCGCCTCCGCCCGATCGCTTGATCCACACGCGTGCCATCTAACCGTCGTCCCGTGCCACTTATCCGTCGTTCACCAGTGCCACTTCCGCGACGCTCCACAGCCACGCCGCTCGCGCCGCCAGCTCCCACGCATGCTGCCTATGCATCCACTGTTCGGTTGACACCGGAGGGCGTCGAGAAGTCAGGCCGGACGCGGCGACCGGGCTGGTCGACGTGCTCGTCGGGGTGTGGACAGCTCTGGTCAGTCCCGCAGGTCCGGGCGGGTGAATTCGGTCGTCTCGTCCTGCGAGCGCTCAGACGCGTCGAACAGGTCGGCGTCCGCGTCCGGCCGCGGTGACGACGACTCCGGCCCGGCGGTACTGTTCCCGAACCAGTCCGCGGGGCCGGTCTCGCCGGCCCGGCGCCGGTAGACGGTCGGCGCACGGTTCTCCGGGTCGCCGTGGTCCGGGGCGGGCTCGCTGCCGCCGATACCGACGTAGACGTCGAACCGGTTGCCGCGCAGCCACAGCGCCCAGGCGGTACCGCTAAGAGCGGCCAGCAGCACCACGCCGGGCAGGACCCAGCGGGCCGCCGACGACGGATCGGTCCCGAGCACCGCGTCGAAGTTCCCGACGAGCACGGTGAGGACCGTGGCCAGCAGCAGGGCGGCCACGGCCGGTGCGATCAGCCGCGCCCAGACCGACTCGGGTGCGGTTCGGTTCTTGCGGAAGAAGCTGATCACCGCGATTGACGTCCCGGTCATCAGCAGCACAACGGCCACCGCGGACAGTCCGGAGAACCAGCCGAACAGTGACAGCATCGGGTCAGCCGCGGCGATCGTGAACCCGACCACGACGACCATCGCGAGCAGCGACTGGGTGATCGACCCGGCGATCGGGCCGCCGGAGTGGGCGCCGACGGTGGACAGCAGGCCCAGGAGCACCCGCTCGCGGCCGAGCACGAACAGGTAGCGGGCGACGCTGTTGTGGAAGCTCAGCAGCGCGGCGAACACGCTGGTCAGCAGGAGCAGGGCGGCGATGTCGTCGGTCAGCGGGCCAAAGGCCTCGGCGAGCGGGCCGAGCAGCAGGCCGGGGCCCTCCGCGGCCGCTCGGGCCTGCAGGTCTGACGAGCCGGTCGCAGCGACCATCGCCCAGGCGGACAGCGCGTAGAACACGCCGGTGAAGGTGACGGCGACGAAGGTCGCGCGGGCCACGGTGCGACGCGGGTCGCGAGCCTCCTCCGAGTAGATCGCGCCGGACTCGAAGCCGGTGAACGACGCGACCGTGAACGCGATGACTGCGCCGATCCCGCCGGCGAGCAGCGTGGGGGGCTGCAGCGGGTCGGTGGTGACCGCCCCGTCGGCGGGCCGGGTGAACCCGACAACGTCGAACGCGACGACGACCAGCACCTCGATGATCAGCAGGACGGCCAGCACCCGGGCGTTCAGATCGACGCGCAGCAGGCCGAGCCAGCCGACGGCGACCATCGCGAACAGCGCCCAGGACCACCAGGGCAGCCGGAGCCCGGCGACCTCGGCGACGAAGTTCGACATCGCGGAGCCGAACAGGCCGTAGAGCGCGATCTGGATTGCATTGTAGCCGACGAGTGCGACGAACGATCCGGCCACTCCGGCGGGGCGGCCGAGTCCGCGGGCGAGGTAGGCGTAGAAAGCACCCGCATTCGCCACGTGCCGGCTCATCGCCGCGTACCCGACCGTGAACAGCACGAGCACGGCGGCGACGCCGAGGAACGCCAGCGGGACGCCCTGGTTACCGCTGACTGCGTACGCGGTGGTCACGCCGCCCGCCAGTACGGTGAGTGGAGCCGATGCGGCGACGGCAAAGAACACCAGGTGCACCACGCCGAGACGGCGCCGACCTAGCCCGGCCACCTGCCGATCGGCACTCGTGAACGGAGACATGCGCACTCCAGGCTTCGCTTCGAGGAGAATGATTGCCGGGACAAGATGCTAACGTCCGACGATAGTCGGACCGGAATCGGCGAGCCGCCGAGCACGTAATGTGCGCGAGTACTACGGAGCGTCAGCAGTTTCGTTCGGGGGGATCACCACGTGGAGCACGGTGCGCTCGCGACCGGTCTGTACCTGATCGCGTTCGACGAGCCGTCCGGACGGTCCGGTCTGGCACTTGACCTGCTCGCCTGTGGGCTGGTCGGCGCGCAGCTGGCCGACCTGGTGATCGCGGGGTCGCTGACCGTCGACCCCCAGCAGCGGGTAGTCGCGACCGGGACGGGTCCGGCGGAGCGCGCCAGCGGCGAGGCCGCGAACCTGGTCATGGACAGCGTCGCCCAGGAGCCGCGGTGCCACCCGGTTCGGGCTTGGGTCGACGTGCTTGGCGACCCGCTGCTGGAGGCCGTCGAGAACGACGTCCTGCGCCGCGGTGTGCTGGCCCGGACCGAGGACCGGGGCCTGTTTGGGAGGCGCAAGGTCCGACTGACCGTCTCCGTCGGCTCCGCCGCGCACGGTCCGGCACTCGCGCTGCGCGGCATGCTGGCGAACCCGGGATTGTTCACCCTGTCGGGCGCCGTCACCCTGGTGCTGATCTCCGCGCTCGGTGTGGAACGGGTGTTGGAGCCGCATGTCGACCGCGCGGTCGCCCGCGACCTCGCCCAGGGCGCGGCCGGGCACCTGCCGGAACCGATCTCGCGGCTGCGGGCCGGACTGGCCGAGGCGGCGGCCGCGGTGAGCACCGTGGTCCGCCGGTAGCGGGCGCGGTTCCCGCTGGCGAACCGGCGGGAAAGCAGGTGCGATCAGTGGCCCGGCGGCACGTCCAGTGTCGGGTTCCGGTCGAAGAAGCCGGACGGCGCGAGGCAGAACCCGCAGGCCGCCGTCGGCATCACGGGCCAGTCCTCCGGCCAGGGGAAGTGCGTGATAACGAGGGTGTGCCATAGTGCCAGCTCGGCCCCGTCGACGTCGCGGTCCTCGGCCACCCAGGATGGGATGCCCGCTCTCCCGGCGTGCTGGTTTACGAACTCCTCGGCCCGGGTGGTGCTGTGCCGGGTCGTAGGCGGTGACCCAGAGGTGCTTCGTCGCGAACGCGGCCCGCCCGGTGGCCGACGCCGAGTCGTCGGCCAGCAGCGTCGGCCCGTCCTCCGGCTCCAGCACGTACGCGGTCGGCTCGCCGAACCAGTCGACGCCGCGACGACGAGATTCGCCAGACCCGGCCGTCCTTCATGGACCCGAGCCGACCGGCGTCGCGCTCGGAGGAATCCGGGTGACCGAGCGTCCGAACGCGTTGCCGTACGGGTTCCTCCTGCGACAGCGGCACCCGGGCCACGTCGAGCTCGTCGCCGGCCGTCTCGGTGCCGTCCACGGCCATGGCGAGTCGCGCGCAGAGCAGGTGCTGGTGGTACGGCGCGCCCAGTCCGGGCGCGATCACGGAAGCCCAGCGGGCGGCGCGGTCGTCGTAAGGCCCCGGTGAAGACGACGTCGGTGGACTTCACGTCCAGCTCGATCGCGTCGTCCGGGTGCAGATGCCAGTAGAAGCCGTAGTCGTAGTTGCCGGTCGTGGCAAAGAACGAGATCACCAGGCGACGGCGGCGGCGCACGTCCTGCTTCCCGGTGAAAACGGCGGTGTGCTTCCAGAGCACGCCGTCGTCCTCCTCGTGCAGACAGATCACGTTGCGGATGGTCCGCGGGCGGGCCTCCGGGTCGGCGACGACGGCGTCGAAGTACCGGATCTCGCCAACACAGTCGCAGTCCAGCTTCAGCGAGTTCGCCTGCTGGCCGAGCAGGTACTCACCAGCGTCGAAGTAGTTCTGCCCGAATCGGATCGGGCCGGGGTCGCGTAGGGCACGACCATCTCGGCGACGGCCATCCGGTGCGCCACCGGACGGCCGGAGATCGACACCTGGTGCAGCACGAGGCCCTCACGGGGGTCGAACTCGACGCGGAACCGCCAGCTCTCCCACTCGACGACCTCGTCGTCGGTTACGGTGAAACTGGGGCCCTCGGCCTGGGTGACGTACAGCGGGGTGCGGGTCTCCCGGTACGGCCCCTCGCCGAAGTTACCTCCCCTCCGGTACCGGCTCGACCCCGGTGTCGACCAGCTCAACGACAGTGCCGGCGAGGATGTCCACACAGACCACGACGCCGTCGATCGGGTGCGTCCAGGGCTGTCGTCCGGGCGGTGCTGCAGGAACGACGGCACCCGCAGCATCCGGTGGCCCTTCTCTCCCGGGAGGTCTAACGAGCCGGCCGAGAACGGGCAGGTCACGACCAGCGAGAGGTCAGTGATGCCGCGCTCGGCCATCGCCGCGCGTCAGCCCTCGTCGGCCTTGACGACCAGGTCGGCCGCGACCCCGCTGGACCGGGTCAGCGAGGCGATCACGGTGCGGGAGGTACCGTCCGCCGGGTCGAGCGGGACGGCCCGGACCCGCCGGTCGACCGGGGCGCCGTCGCGGTGCACGGCGACCTTGGCGCGGGTCGGCTCCTCCACGGCGAGGACGGGAACGTGCAAGCCGGGGCTGAGCAGGTCATGCTCGGCGAGCAGGGTGCGCGCGGTGTTGATTTCGGCGGCGATCAGCCGGGACAGCGGGTGGCTCATGCCCCCGACCATGCCACGGACTTCGCGTTTTCCCGGTGACGACTATCGCTGCGACGGTGCGTCTCCCTCTCGCGACGACCCGTGATCGCGACCTGTGGCGAATCCCTCGGCTGTCCTCCGAGACCGCCTACACGACCGGGCGACCGGTACGTTCCGTTGTAAGTAATTATCCCGTCCGGGTGATGGAGAGGAGCGAGCGACCATGACCGACAGCGCCTTCGCCGGATCTCCGTTCCTCCGGGAGAGCGCCGCACTCGACCACCGCGTCGAGGACACCCGGGGCGGTCTGCGTGCTCGCCACGACGAGGCCGCCGCCGAGGTACGCACGGCGGGCCGCGCTGGCGACGGGATCACTTTGCTCGCCGCGACCCGGCGTCTGGAGTCGGTGCTCGCCACCGCCCGCCGCGAGTTGGGTCCGAGCGACGCCGACACCCTGGTCGTCGAGGGCACGCTGGCCGTGGCCTACCTGCTCGGCGACGACGAGCCCCGCGGCCTGGAGCTCGCCGGCCGCAACCTCGGGTCCCGCACCCGCACCTTCGGGCCCGACCATCCGGCGACACTCGTCGCGGCCGACGCCGTTGCCGCCGCGCTGCGGGTCATCGGCTACCCGGAGCACGCCGTCGCCCGGCACGAGGACGTGATCACCCGGCGCAGCCGCGTGCTCGGCGAGTCCCACCCGTGCACCGTTGCCTCGCGCGCCGCGCTCGCCCTCGCCCGCGCTGACGGCGGCGACCTGCGCGGCGCGGCCTGGCTACTATCGTCAACCCTCGGCACGGCCGAGCAGTTTCTCGGCGTTGTCCACCCGGTGACCGTGGCCGTCCGCGAGATAATGGCTGAGTTCGTCGAGACCCAGCGGCTCGAGGCGGCCGAAGCCTCCGAGCTCGACACCAAGAAGACCACGCTGATCCCACGGCTCCCGGGCCAGTGGGTAGCGGCCCGGCCGGCGTTCTTCGACCGCCCGTCCGGTCCGCAACCGTTCGTCTGACGGGTCAGTTCCGGGTGACCAGCTTCATCAGCGTGTCGGTGACGTCGTCGAGCGCCAGGTCCCGCAGCACCCCGGCCCATCGGCGATCCGGCGGCGGTGACACCCCCACGGATGAGTGGGCACGAATTCCTCCCGGCTAGGCAGCAGTGCGGCGAACTGGTCCCACAAGGGCTCGGTCAGCCATGATGGCAGGGCGGGCACGGAGCCTCCAGATGATCACGAAGCGTAAGCACCTTCATGATCGGAGGCCCCGTGCCCGTCCATGTCACCGGACACACCTCAGCTACCAACCCGTGATCATTCCGCGCGAGCTCTTATAGCTGATGCCTCCCCGATCATGGGGGAACCGCACACCGACCCCCGAGGGTCACGTAGTGGATGTTCAGCCTCAGCCAGTAGTGTCTCAACTACTGGCAACCCGCTCGACAGCGATATAGCATAAACTATATATCCCGGATACGCTAAGAGATGCTTTCTAAGAGATGGTTTCAGAGTGAGTTCGTGAGTTCGCGGTGGCAGATCAGGGCGCAGGCGAGTCGGAGGAAGCCGAGGTGGATGTCGGCGCGGCGTTCGTAGCGGGTCCGCAGTCGCTTGAACGCGTGCAACCAGGCGAATCCTCGTTCGATGACCCAGCGGACCTTCCCGAGTCCGGAGCCGTGCCCGACACCGGGTCGGGCGATGCGCGGGCGGATCCCGCGAGCACGCAGACGACGTCGGTGCGGGTTGGAGTCGTAGCCACGGTCGCCGTAGAGCGTGCTGGGTCGGCGGCGGGGGCGGCCTCGGCGGCCGCGGATCGGCGGGACTGCATCCAGCAGCGGCAACAGCTGGGTGATGTCGTGCCGGTTGGCGCCGGTCAGCGTGACGGCCAGCGGCAGCCCGTGACCCTCGACGATCAGGTGGTGCTGGGAACCGGGATGGCCACGATTGAATCGCCCCGGGGTCGGTGGAGGCTCTGAACCCACGGGAGAGCGGATGTGGTTCCCCCGAGACCGCATGGGGCGGATCAGCGTCATGTGGGCAACGGTAGCTCTCGGGGGTCGAAACACGGGCGGCTGCTCTGGTTGAGTGACCCCATGAGTACGGGGATCCGGACCGAGGGCGTTCCGCTGACCGACGGGAGCGAGCTACGGCTCACGGTCGGCGAGCCGGACGGCCCGGCCCGTGGCGGCGTCGTCGTGCTGCAGGAGGCCCGTGGCGTCACCGACTCCGTGCGGCTGCTGGTGACCGGGCTGGCCGGCGACGGCTGGCTGGCCGTCGCCCCGCACCTCTACCACCGTGACGACGCCGACGACCTCGGCGCGGGCAGCGACACCGAGGTCGCCGAGCAGCTCGGCCGCCTGGAGCCGCAGCAGGTGATGGACGACTGCGAGACCGCGTTCGGCTGGCTGGCGGACAACGGCATCGAGCCCGACCGGATGGGCGTCCTCGGGTTCGACATCGGCGGAACGGTGGCGTTGCACGTCGCGGCGAACCGGACCCTCGGCGCCGCCGTCACCGTGGCGGGTGAGGGGGTCGAACGGTCCCCGTCGCACAGCGTCCCCGCGCTGGTGGAGACCGCGCCCGAGCTGACCTGCCCGTGGCTGGGGATCTACTCGGAGGCCGCCGACAGCGCCGCCGTCGCCCGGTTGCGCGAGGCCGCCGAGTCGTCGGGGGTGGCGACCGATCTCGTCGTGTTCCCCTCCACCGGCTACCGGTTCGACGACGACCCCGAGTCCGCCGCCGAGGCGTGGGAGCGCGTCCTCAACTGGTACGACGCCCACCTCCGCTGACCCGCCCGGCGCCTGCGGTGTGGTCCCGGCCCAGCGCGGCGGCCGGGGTGTGTCCGGCGACCACTGGTGCGCGGGCCGCCCGGTCGGGGAAGCTGGATCCATGTCGTCAGCGCAGACGGTGAGCGCTCGGAGAGACCCCACCGCAGGAGGGCCTCTGAGGCGCGGCGGGGTCGATGTCACACTGTGAGCGGCTAGACTTCTGACAATTCGTTCTAGGGAGGTGGGTGTGACGCGTCCTGTGTCGGCACCGTTGGCGTCGATCGTGTTGGTGATCGCACGGTTTGTCCTGGGTGGGATCCTGATCGGCCACGGGATGCAGAAGGCCACTGGCTTCGCCAGGGTCATCGAGGACTTTACCGCGATGGGGATCCCGATGCCGGAGGTGGCGGCAGCGGTCGCGATGACCGTCGAACTCGTCGGAGGGACCGCGATACTCGCTGGTCTCGCAACCACGATTGCAGGGTTGGTGGTCGCCACGACGATGGCCGGGGCGGTCGTGTTCGTCCACTCCCCGACCACGATGTTCGTCACCGATGACGGCTGGGAACTGGTCGGGGCCATCGCCGTCGGCGCACTCGCCCTCACGGCCACCGGTCCCGGACGCTACTCGATCGAGACACTACTCGCTGCCCGCCACCACACACCACTCACCCAGAAATCGTGAACCGCTCACGCCGCGCTGAAATTCAACGTGTGGTCGATCTAGTCGGTCAGTACCTAGCGGTCGGGCTCTCCGGGCGACGAGTCGGACTCGCGACAAAGATAGTTCACTACGCCGCAATCTGCGTCTTCATGACGTGCAGAGACACTGGGACCGGTGTTGCCGGAGGAGTAGTTAGGGGATGGAGGGGTGACGGGTGGGGTTCCATCGCTGGGTGCGCTTGGCGTGGCGGATGGGGGGCTGACGGGGGCAGAGGTCGCGGTACGGATCGTTGCGGGGCGGGTCAATGCGGTGGATACCGTGACCAGCCGGAGCACGTTCGCGATTGTTCGGGCGAATGTGTTGACCCCGTTCAACGGGCTGTTGTTCGTACTGTTCCTGTTGATTGTTGCGACGGGCCGGTGGCAGAATGGGTTGTTCGGGCTGCTCATCGTGGCGAACACGACTATCGGTGTCGTCCAGGAGGTTCGTGCCAAGCGCACGTTGGACCGGCTTGCGGTGGTAAACGCGCCGCATGCACGTGTGGTACGTGACGGGGTGGTCTCGGAGATCGGGGTAGGGGATGTCGTCGCGGACGAGTTGATCGAGCTGCGCTCCGGGGATCAGGTCGCTGCCGACGGTGTCGTCCTCTGGGCCGCTGGTCTGGAGGTGGACGATTCCCTACTCACTGGTGAGTCCGATCCCATCCATAAAGAACCGGGGGACGGGGTGCGGTCGGGGTCGGTCGTCGTCACCGGTCGGGGCCGGTTCCGGGCTACCGCGATCGGTCCAGATGCCTATGCCACGAGACTCACCGTGGAGGCGAAGAAGTTCACAAAAGTCAGTTCCGAGCTGGTCGGCGGTACGAACATGTTGCTCCGCTGGATCTCGGTGATGATGCTGATCGTGGCTCCGTTGCTGGTGTGGAGCCAGTTCCGCAGCCCGGACACCCACACTTGGCAAGACGCCGTCACCGGAACCGTCGCCGCGCTGGTCGGTATGGTACCAGAGGGGCTTGTCCTGTTGACCAGCCTCGCGTTCATGCTCGGCGCGGTCTCCCTGGCTCGGCGACAAACCCTCGTACAGGAGTTGCCCGCGGTCGAGGGTCTGGCCCGGGTGGATGTGGTGTGTCTGGATAAGACCGGCACACTGACCCACGGTGACATTGTGTTCGACCGGCTGGTCATGCCCACAGGGGCTGACCCACTCGCTGAGGCCGAGGTTCGTGAGGCGCTCGCGTTGTGCGCGGCCGGGCTGGACAAGAACCCCACCACAGCCGCGCTCGCCGCGGTGTTCGACAACGGTTCCTGGCAACGCACGGGCGGTGTGCCGTTCTCCTCGGCACGCAAATGGTCGGCGGTCACTACACGAGGGCACGGGACCTGGGTACTCGGCGCCCCGGAGATCGTGTTCCCCGGCGAGTACACCGACCCACTGCTGGCACGAGCGGGACAGATCGCCGCACAGGGCCACCGGGTACTGGTGCTGGCGATGACACACACCACGACACACGCCACCCCCGCGGGACAGGAGGGGCAGCAGTTGCCGGAGGCACTCAAGGCCCGCGCGCTTGTCGTGCTCGGCGAACGGATCCGCGAAGACGCCGAGGCCACTCTGTGCTACTTCACCGAGCAAGGGGTGTCGTTACGGGTGATCTCCGGGGACAACCCACATACCGTCGGCGCAGTCGCCGTCGCGGTCGGACTACCGGGCATCACCCACGCCACAGACGCCGTAGACGCACGAACCCTGCCCGAGGACCAGGACGAGCTCGCCGCGATCCTGCAGGAAAAGGTCGTCTTCGGGCGGGTCACCCCACAGCAGAAACGTGCGATTGTTGGAGCCCTGCAGAAACGCGGACACATCGTCGCGATGACCGGGGACGGCGTGAACGACACCATGGCACTCAAAGACGCCGACATCGGCGTGGCGATGGGCAACGGCGCCCCCGCTACCCGCGCGGTCGCCCAACTTATCCTGCTCGACGGCAGATTCGCCCACCTCCCCGACATTGTGGCTGAGGGCCGCCGCGTCATCGCCAACATCGAACGCGCTGCGAACCTGTTCGTGATCAAAAACGCCTACGCCCTGCTCATCGCGATCGTGGCGATCGCCACCTCAGCGGCCTACCCACTCGCACCGATCCAACTCACCCTGATCTCATCACTGGCCATCGGGATCCCCGGCCTCGTTCTGGCACTGGCGCCAAACCACCGCCGCTATGTCCCCGGGTTCCTCCCCCGGGTACTGCGCCTAGCGATCCCTATCGGTATCCTGATTGGCGCCGCCGCGTACGCCGGGGACCGGACGATCCGCTGGCTCGAGCCCACCGGCGGCCTCACCGCCGGACAGACCGTCGCCACGACCACCGCACTCCTAGCCTCACTCTGGGCACTGACACTATTCACCCGACCGTTCAACACCTGGAAACTCGCCCTCGTAGGAGCACTCGCTCTGATCGGCACTGTCATCCTCGCCACCCCCACCCTCGCCACCGACATCTTCCTCATGGCCCCCACCTGGCCCCGACTCGGCCTCGGTCTCGCTCTGGGTACGATCTGCGGACTACTCATCGAAACCACCGCACACATCACGCATGCACGTCACACCGCGCGGGATCTGTAATGGACCGTTCCCGATCTTGTAGACACCCGGTCGTAGACTGCCGCTGATTGGCGGACCGGGAAGGCGCTGCGTCGTGCGGATGAACCAGTCCTCACGGGACCACATCCTCCTGGGCGTCAAACCTTCGCCGGGGCCCGGCAGGTGCGCCGTCTCATCTCAGTCCTCGAAAGACCAGCTACCAAAGCACTCCCTGCCAGGATCCACCGTGCAAAAGGAAGGTAGAGCCATCAGCTACCACCTCCGGTCCGGCGGACACGGCCTGGAGGACGAGGACTGGGGCATCTACCTGGATGGGAAGTTGTTCGAGCGTTGATCGCCCGCTTGCCGAGGACATCGCACTTCCTAGCCCCCTATACTAGCGTTCCTAGCCGGGCTAGAGTATTCTCATGGTCAAGGCGATGAAGTTGCGCGACGTGGAGCGCGCCTTGCGGCAGCACGGCTGTTCGGTGCTCTCCGACCGTGGCCCTCACACCAAATGGGGCTGCTCGTGCGGAGCGCACACCGCGAACGTCCCGCGGCACACCGTCGTCTCGCCTGGGGTCGTCCGAAGCATCGGCAAGCGCCTGGCGTGCCTGCCGGAAGGGTGGTTGCAGTGAGCGCTCAGACCTACATCGTGGCCGCGCGCCGGTGGGAGCGTGGCTGGGAACTCCACATCGTCGACACTGATGACGAGGAGATCGGAGTAACGCAGTCACGCACACTGTCTGGCGCCGAGCGGATGGTCCGGGACTACCTGGCCCTTGATGGCCTCGATGCTGACGCCTCGCTCGAGATTCGTCCCGAGCTGGACCCTGCTACCGACCAGCGAGTAGCGGCAGCTCGGGCCACGGCGCGGGAGGCCGAAGAGACGCAGGCCCGCGCGGCCGCGGAATCGCGCGCGATCGTGCGGGACTTGAAGGCGTCCGGCCTGTCGGGCACGGACATCGCGAAGGTGCTGCACCTGTCGACTCAGCGCATATCGCAGCTTGCAGGTAGGGGGGACTGAAGTTGTACGAGTGGCAGCCGGACGGTCAAGGTGTGCCAGCGTTCGCCCGCAGGGAGCCCAGCTGGGGGAGGGGCGGACGCTTTTCGGCTTCCGATCCAAGGGCACCGCTACCTGAACCGCCCCGGGTTGGGTGGAGGCTCTGAACCCGCGGGAGAGTGGATCAGTGCCAGCACCGAGGAAGTACCCTGAGGAGATCCGGGAGCGGGCCAAGCGCATGGTCGCCGAGGCCCGCGAGCAGGACCCGCGGTTGTCGATCAACGCGGCGACCAAGCGGATCGGTCCGCAGTTGGGGATCAAGTCCGACACCCTGCGTAACTGGTGCAAGCAGGCTGACGTCGATGCCGGCCGGGCGCCCGGGGCCACGTCGGTGGAGGCCGCGCGGATCAAGGAGCTCGAGCGCGAGGTGCGGGAGCTGCGCCGGGCTCATGGGATCCTGCAGACGGCATCGGCGTTTTTCGCCTCGGCGGAACTCGACCGCCGACTGCGGTGATCGTGGACTACATCGACGGCCACCGGCAGCAGTTCGGGGTCGAGCCGATCTGTCGCGTCCTGCGCGTGCAGGGCGTGTCGATCGCCCCGAGCAGCTACTACGCGGCCCGCACTCGGCCGCGCTCGGCTCGGGCGGAGCGAGACGAGCGGGTGCTGGGCGAGATCCGGCGGGTGCATGCCCACCCCGAGCTGGGCCGCGGCCTGTACGGGGCACGGAAGGCCATCGATCAGCACGGCTGGCCCAACGACTTGCGGCCCATCACCACGACCGAGCGCGCATGCACGTCCAACCCGACACTCGTACCATTCCCGCTCACTGGGGCCTCCCACATCTGTGGCTCTACCGCCAGGACCCACTCCTGCCGGCAACCCACGTTCACATGCGGGAGGCCTCAGCCCAGGCCTCCATACCGTCTAGTACTCCAGCCGTAGATCGTTGTGGATGTTCGGAGTCGTTCTGACGCTGGTAGTGGCTGGATCGGGAGTGCTGTTGGTGTCGTCGCCGCCATCGCGACCAGGCCCACGGGCAGGTCAGCTGGCGGGCTGGTTCGATGACGAGCCGGACGAGCAGGTGCCGGATCTCGTTGCAGGTCAACGTGATCAGACCTGGAGGACGTGGGTTGTAGCCGGTGTCAGCGGCGATGACGGCGAGCAGGGCATGAGCGAGCATGACCAGCAGCGTCCAGCGCTGCCAGGAGGTCCAGCGGCGCACCTGGTGCTCGTCGAGGCCGGTAAGTCCCTTGCCGGTCTGGAAGGCTTCCTCGATGACCCAGCGGCGTCCGGCGACGCGGACCAGTTCGCGCAGCGGCACCATCTCCGGGCTGTAGCAGCGGTAGAACGCCAGCTCCCCGGTGCGCCGGTGGCGGCGGATCAGCAGCGACCAACGCCGAGAGTCGAGGGGGTCGTCGCGCAGTGCGGGGTCGGTGTGGTCGATCCATGCCCACTCGTAGTGGCGCTCACCCTTGGCCCCCGCGCCGGCGGAGAGACGTTGCCAGGCTTGCCGGGGCTGCTCCGCGGCCAACCGGTCGGCGCGGATCGGGCCGGCCGCGGTCGGGATCCGGCGGTCACAACCGATGGCCAGCACGTAGCCGATCCCAGCGAGTTCGCACTCGGCGCGTAGGTCGGGGTCAGCGCCGTAGACCTCGTCCTGAACCGTCCTGGGTGGTGGAGAGGCTCCTGATCCAGCAAGGAGACTGGAGCTGTGGGAGCACCTCGGAAGTTCGATGAGGAGACCCGTGCCCGCGCGGTCCGCCTCTATCTTGACCGTCTGCGTGATCACGGGGAGTCGAAGCTGGCCGCGCGCCGGCACGTCGGTGAGCTGTTGGATGTGAACCCGGCGACGATCCGCAATTGGGTCGAGGCCGAAGAGCGCGATTCCGGTTCCGGGGTTGGCTCGGCGGCGGGTGGCGATGACGCAGCGGCCGAGTTGCGACGGCTTCGTGCAGAAAATGCCGAGCTGCGGCGGGCGAATGAGATTCTGAAGACTGCTTCGGCGTTTTTCGCGCAGGCGGAGCTGGACCGTCGACTCAGGTAAGACTTCTGTTCGTTCACGAACATCGAAGCCGTTTCGGGGTCGAGCCGATCTGTGCCGTTTTGTCCGAACACGGTGTGCAGGTCGCCCCGCAGACGTATTATCGCTGGCGGTCCCGGCCGGTGACCGATCGCCAGTTGGATGAGGCGTATCTGGTGAATCGGATTGTGGATATCTATCGGAAGAACAGGTGTGTGTACGGGGTGCGGAAGATGTGGCGTGCGGCGCGGCGGGAAGGGCTCCGGGTCGGGCGGGACCAGATGGGCCGATTGATGCGTGTCGCCGGGATCCAGGGCGTGCGCCGCGGGGTCCACCACACGGCCACGACGACCCGTGATCAGCGCGCAGCCCGCCATCCTGACCTGGTCAAGCGGGCGTGGGCGGCGCCGACTCGACCGGATGCGCTGTGGGTCGTGGATTTCACGTATGTGTGGACCGCCTCCGGGTTCTGCTACGTGTCGTTCGTGACCGACGTCTACTCCCGCAGAATCCTCGGATGGAAGGCGTCGATGAGTAAGACCACCGATCTCGTCTCCGGGGCCTTGGCGCAGGCGTTGTCCACTCGCCAACGGGCGATCAGCGAGTTCACCTCCGAGGGTCTTATTCATCATTCGGATGCCGGGTCTCAATATACGTCTCTGGCGTTCACCGAGCAACTCGCCGAGGCTGGTATCGCCGGCTCGATCGGCACCGTCGGTGACGCGCTGGACAACGCGCTGATGGAGTCCACGATCGGCCTGTACAAGTCAGAGCTCATCGTTCCGTATGCTCATTCTCGGAACTGGATCGGTCTTCGTGAGGTGGAGCGAGAGACCGCGGAGTGGGTTCACTGGTACAACAGTGTGAGGCTCCACTCCTCCATTGACTATATGTCGCCGATCGAACGAGAAATGGTGTACGCTACATCCATCGCCCAACAGGGTGCGGTGGCCTGAACCTCAGCCTCTCGCAGACCCAGGACGGTTCATCATCGACAAGCAGACCATCCGCCGCGGCATCTTCACCAGCGTGAAAGACCTCAACGCCAAGATCCGGCAATTCATCACCGGCTGGAACGACCGCAAACACCCCTTCACCTGGACCAAGACCCCAGAACAAATCCTCGCCAAAGCCAACCGTAAATCAACTTCAGACACGAGACACTAGTCGCCGGCCAGGTGCGCCCCGCACAGGGCGTGCCGGGCCTGCGGGTAGGCGTCATAGACCGACAGCGCGTCGTGCACGACGGTTCCGCTGAACGCGGGCAGCACATCGAACTCGGCCACAGCGGCGCGTCCGCGGGAGGGGTGCAGGTGATAGGCGGTCAACTTCTCGGTGCCCGCGACGTGCAGCCACCACCCGGGCCCCGTTGATGTTGCTGCTGGTCTCGTCGACGTGGATCACGTGCGCGAGCACGATCAGAGATTTGATCAGCTTCTCGACCTCGACCAGCAGCTCGGCCACGGTGGTCAGCACCGAGCTGATCCAGCCCGGTCGACGGGCGCGCCCCAGTCACGTCGGCGATCAACTGAGCGGTGCGGGCGACCGGGACGTGCTGGAACACCAGCAGGTACACCGCCAGCGCACGCAGGTTCGGCCCGTAGACCGCCGCCGCGCCCACCCCGGCCGGGGCGGCCGCGGTCGTCGTCGCGCCACAGCCGCACCGCTTCTGGTGCAGCCGGTGCTCGACCACGACCGGGCGGATGGTCGGGATGTCGTGGACCTGGCGACGCACCATCCCGGCCACGTTCGCACCGGCCAGTTCGGTGCCGCAGCCGCTGCAGGCATCCGGGACGTGATCGACGACCTCGTCCGGGTCACTGGTCTGGAACAACGCCGATCCGCCCGCACCGGGCTGCTTGCCGGGCTTGCGGCCGCTGCGCCGCCTGGCCATCCTCGACGGCGAGGCCGTGGGCGCGTCCGCCGAGGGAGGCTGCGAGGAGTTGCCCGAGTTGCGACCCAGCCGGCGCTTGAGCTCGGCGACCTCGCCCCGCAACTCCTCGATCGTGCGGGCCTGCGCCTCGATCAGCGCGAGGAGCTCCTCGCGCGACGGCTGCTGCGACCCGGACACCGCACATGATCAGCACACCACCGACCTCGGGTCACGCACCGACACACCGGTAGATCATCGAGCCGGGACCTGAATGGTTACAAATATATACTGTATAATGTGATCATGAATCGAGTGTGGGCGGGCTCCTGGGAGCAGTCCGTTGGACAGATTTCTACCGGGTCCGTGGAGGTAGTCGCTCCTTCAGGTTCGAGAGCAGTCGAAGAGCATTCCGCATATGTCGATCAGGACTGTGTTCAGGAAGTGTGCTCGACGCTCAACCTCGACCAACGCTAAACTCAATGTCATGCCATTGAATCGGTCGTGGCCGGGATTACGCTGAGCTGGTGGAACGTGCTGGCATGGAAGACCAGTGGGGCGACGCCGTCACGGATCTCGAAGGCCTGCACGCCGAGCAGGACCAGGAGGTGGTCGCCTGCGTCGACGATCTTGTCGATGGTGCATTCCAGCCAGGCGGCGGCGTCCTCGAGCAGAACCGCGCCACGGCGGGTGCTGTGCCACCCAACGCCGTCGAACCGTGCTTTCGCAGTCTTCGACGAGAGCTGGCGGCAGGCAACGCCCTGGGTTAAACTGAGCACGGACAGACCCAGACGGGCACGGTCCGCGAGCAAGGGCCAGGTCTGGGAGCTGCGCGCCGCGCAGACCGAGACTAGCGGGGGGTCCATCGAGATCGTCGTGAACGAGCTCACGGCGATGCCGACCGGGGCGCCATCGTCGTAGACGGCGCACAGAGCCATTACCCCGCTGGGAAAGCACCCATAGACCCGACGCAGTTCTCGGGAGTCGCCGATACGGGAGTTGTCGAGCTCAGCCATCGTGGGTGTTCCTCCTTCGGATGTGCGAGAGCCTCCGCTATCGCGCCAGAACCGCGTTGATCTCGACTTCGCCGATAGTCAGGGCAGAGGGGACGAGAGTTCGAGCTGGCGGGTCGGTGCCGACGAACGTACGGTAGATCGCGTCGAAATGGGGGGCGTTGCTCGGGTCACGGAGGAAGACGGTGACGTACAGTGCCTGACCCAGCGAAGTCCCGCTCGCCTCCGCGACGGCGGCGAGATTACTCAACGCTGCGCGCACCTGCTCATCGAACGGTGCGTCGAGCAGCCGCTCACCTGAAGTCGATCGTGGGGTCTGACCGGAAACGAACACCAGGCGGTCGGTCGCCACGGCCTGGCTGTAGGCCCCGGCCGGGGCAGGGGCGCGGTCGGTCTGGATCACCTCACGCGCCGCGACACGTTTACCTGTCATCCTGGGGTGATCCCCGAGACTCGACGGCTGCGGACGGGGTTGGCCATGGCTAGTCACAGCGTGACCACCACGGTTTTGGTCTCAGTGTAGGCTTTGACCCCCTCCTCGCCCTTCTCACGTCCCCATCCGCTCTGCTTGAACCCGCCGAAGGGCAACGCGATGTCCATCGAGCGTCCGTTGATCCAAACGGTGCCCGCCTTGAGCTTGCCCGCAACGTAGTGGGCCTTGCTGATGTCCTGAGTCCAGATCTCCGCCGCGAGGCCGTAGATCGTGTCATTGGCCTGTTCGACGAGGTCGTCAAGGTCGTCGAAGCGGGAGACGGTCGCGACCGGGCCGAAGATCTCTTCGCGGAGGATCTCCATGGAGCGCGTGACATTGGTGAGCACAGTCGGCTCGACGAAGTATCCTGGCTCGTCGCGGCGTGTTCCTCCAGTGGTGGCCGAGGCACCCTCTGCGAGCCCTCTATCGACGAGGCCCTGGACGTGGTCGCGTTGCGCGCGGGAGACCAGGGGGCCCATCTCAGAACCAGGCAGGATCCCGGGACCGACCTTGAGTTGTGAGGCGCGCGTGGTGACGTCCTCAACGACCTGGTCGAAGACCGAGGCGTGCGCGTAGATCCGAGATCCCGCGGTACAGACCTGTCCGGCGTTCGCGAACGCGCCGCGGAAGGCGCCGGCGCCGGCGCGAGCCAGGTCGGCGTCAGCTAGCACAATCGAGGGGCTCTTGCCACCGAGCTCCAGGGTGACCTTCTTCAGGTTGCCGGTCGCCGCCCGGATGATGGATTTTCCGACTTCGGTGCTGCCTGTGAAGGCGACCTTGTCGATACCCGGGTGTTCGGCGATCGCGGCTCCGGCGGTGGTGCCGTAGCCGGTGACGATGTTGACTACGCCGTCAGGGATGCCTGCCTCGGAGGCGAGCTCGCCGAGGCGCAGTGCGGTGAGCGGCGTCTGTTCGGCGGGCTTGAGCACGGCGGTGCATCCCGCGGCCAAGGCCGGGGCGAGCTTCCACGCCGCCATGAGCAACGGGAAGTTCCACGGAACGATCTGGCCGACCACCCCGATCGGTTCGCGGCGGGTGTAGGCAACCAGCCGGCTGGGCTCCCCGATTGGGAGCGTGCGCCCCTCGATCTTAGTCGCCCACCCAGCCATGTACCGGAAGGTCTCGGCACTGGAGGGCACGTCGGCGGTCCGGCTGACCTCGATCGGTTTGCCGTTGTCGAGGGTCTCGAGCTCCGCAAGTTCCTCGAGGTTTTCGTCGATGAGCTCGGCAAGCCGCCAGAGCAGCCGACTGCGCTGCGAGCCGCTCGTGCTTGACCAGGCTCCACGCTCGAGGGCCGTACGGGCCGCGGTGACCACGGCGTCGACGTCGGCTGGTCCGGCCGAAGGGACCTCGGCCAGGGGGGTTCCGCTGGCGGGGTCGACGGTGGTCAGTCGTTGCCCGTCTCGGGCCGGGAGCCACTCGCCGTTGATCAGCATGGTCGGTTCGCGGTCGAGGAAGCGGGCGGTCGCCCGGGAGTGTGTCACAGTGGTCGGGCCGCAGCCCGCGCGGTGAGCCAAGACAATCGTCCTCTCTCATATCGTCGATTTCCGGTGGTGGTGACCGCAGTCCGGTTGCGGACTGGCTACTGCGCGAGGTCGGGCCATCGGTGGGTCCAGGGCACTTCGCGTTCGAGCTCGGCGGCCGCGGCCAGGACGCCCGCGTCGTCGCCGTGCGCTCCGACGATCTGGGCCGCTACCGGAAGTCCGGTCGGGCCCTTCCCCATCGGGATCGAGGCCGCGGGGTTACCGGCGATGTTCCAGGTGGTGACCAAGGGGTAGTAGGGGCCAGTGCCCGCCTCGCGGTCGTTCGCGGGTTGGACCGGGGCCTCCGGGGCCAGCGGGGTGACCACCAGGTCGTAGCCGGTGAACCAGTCCGCCACCACGCGGGCGTACTCCTGGGCCTCGTTGATCACCTGGCGGTACTGCCAGGCCAGGGCCTGACTGCCGCCCCGGTAGATTGGCCAAGCGTAGGCGGTGAGTTCGTCGTTGTGCCGCTCCCAGAAGTTGTGCCGCAGGGTCTCGGCGGCGGCGTAGTGGTCGCCGGAGTATGCCCAAACACCTGGCTCGAGTTCGCCCGGTTCGGGTACCGGGGGAGGGGCGGCGACGCAAGTTGGGTCGGCGCCCAGTCGCCGCAGCGCCTCGACGGCGCGCTTCAGCGCCGCCGTATCGTCTCCGTCGGCCACGACCGCCACCCGCATGTCGCCCACCGAGGGCGATGTACCTGTACCGACTACGTGCTGGTTGGTCAGGACCTGGAAGGTCAGCTGCGCGTCGGCGCTGGTCCGACTCAGGATCCCGTTGTGAGACCGGGTCAGGGCCGCCCGCCATTGCTGGCGGGCCGGGATCGCACCGAAGGTCGGTTTGAACCCGAACACACCGGTAAACGCGGCAGGAATGCGCACCGAGCCGGTGGAATCGGTGCCGATGCCGATCGGAGCCAGGCCTGCGGCCACCGCGGCTCCGGCGCCACCGCTCGATCCCCCAGCGGTGTGTTCCAGGTTCCACGGGTTCGCAGTGGGCTCGCCAAGCCGGTTCGAGGTGTAGGTCGACAGGGCGAACTCCGAGGTGTTTGTCTTGCCGATGATCACTGCACCGGCGGCGCGCAGTTGCTTGCCAATCCCCGAGTCCGGGGCCTGATGGTCCCGGAACGCCAATGATCCGTAGGTGGTGGGCATGCCTGCGATCTCGATGGTGTCTTTGACCGACACCGGCACCCCGCACAGCGGCAGGGCGTCACGGTTACCCCTGCGCCAGGCTCGCTCAGCGGTCTCCGCCGCCGCGCGGGCGCCGAGCAGGTCCACCGCGAGGTAGGCGTGCAGCGCGGGGTTGAGGGCCTCAATACGGCCGATCAGCTCCTCGACCACCTCCACCGGAGAGATCTTCCTCTCGGCGAAGGCGGCCAGTAGATCGGTCGCACTCCACGACCACGGACCGAGCGGTTTCGCGGTGTGGAGCGTGGGCCTTTCGCGTTGGGCACTCACGTCGTCTCCGCGGCTGCCGTCTCCATGGTGGAGTAGAGGGCCCGCACCTCGGTACGGACGATCTTGCCGCTGGGATTGCGGGGGATCTGGTCGACGAACACCAGCCGCCGAGGTCGCTTGAAGTCGGCCAGGACGCTGAGTCGGCAATGCGAGTCGACGGCCTGCTCATCGAGGTCAGGATCCGAGGTGGCGATGAACGCGGTAACGACCTCTCCCCACCGCCCGTGCGGTGTCCCGACGACTGCCACGTCGGTGATAGCGGGGTGTTCGAGCAGCACTTGCTCGACCTCGGCCGGCTGGACGTTCTCGGCGCCAGTGATGATGATGTCGTCGAGGCGACCGCTGATGAAGTAGTTGCCCGCCTCGTCGCGGCGGAACGCGTCACCAGTGTAAAACCAGCCGTCGCGGACCTTCTCGGCCAGCTTCTCGGGCGCGTTCCAGTAGCCAGCGACGGTCGCCTCGGTGTTCATATCGACGATCAGCTCGCCGGGCGTTTCCGCTGCCACGACCGCACTCGGCTCCCCGCCCGGTGCGACGATCCGGACCCTCTGGTCCGCGGTCGGGCGCAGCGCACCCGCCGGGTAGCGGGTGCAGTCGCGGGTCAGGAAGGGGATCGAGAGCTCGGTGGTGCCGTACACCTCGTTAATCGAGGCGTTGGGGAAGCACCGGAGCATCTCCTCGAGTACTGGCGCCGGCATCGGCGCGCTGCCGAACGTGACGTGGTCGACCGATGACAGATATTCGAAGCCCGGTCCCCGCCCCGAGAGCATGATATGAAACAGCGTCGGTGAGCCGAACAGATACGTCAGCTCCGCACTGCGAATCCGCTGGAGCAACGCGTTCTGGTCGACCTCGGCCAACGGGTAGTAGCTGCCGTTGAGGTAAACCGTCTGACAGAGCACCCAGTGCAAACCGACGGTATGATATATCGGTGCGGCTCCGAGCGCTCGGAGCTCGTCGTCGATCCTGGGTCCGGCGTTGCCGATGTAGGATGTGATCCGAGCATGAGTGTTGCGGTGGGTGACGGCCACCCCCTTAGGTCGTCCGGTCGTGCCCGAGGTGTAGAGAATCGTCGACAGGTCGTCCCCCGTCACCACACCACGCAGGATCGGGTCTCCGGTCGCGGCGAGGTCGTCGAGGCTCGTCCACCCCGGAGCGAGGTTCGTCCCCGTGGTGATCCGCAGCATCTGGTCGCTCATTCCATCAGCGCTGAAGACGCTGTCGGGCACGACGCCCTCGTCGCAGACGATCGCCATCGCCTCGGCGTCAGTGAGCACCTGCGCGATTCCGGCGGGTTTGAGCCGGAAATTGAAGGGAGCGGCCACCGCGCCCAGGACCTGCGTGGCGAAGAAGACTGTGGCCGCGTCCACGGAGTTGCGCATACCCATTCCGACCCGGTCCCCGTGGCCGACCCCAAGCTCGGCGAGCCCACCGGCCACCGCCAGTATCCTGTTCGCCCACTGTTCGTAAGTCAGGGCCCCGCGTTCATCGACCATCGCCACCCGGTCGGGATGGCGTTCGGCACCGAAAAGCACCATGCGTCGCAGATCCATGGCGCTACTGCTCCTGCCTAGTGCCGGTGGCCGCCGGGCTCTGGCGATCGCCGACCAGCGTACGCAGGTCGGCATCGGACTCTGCGGAGCGGAAGTAGGTCAGGAAATCGGCCTGAGTCATCTTCTCCAGCGCCTGGTCCTCCATCCCCACACTCGTCAGCACGGTACGCTTGAGCGCGCGGAAGAGCTCCGGGGGCTTGGCTGCCATCGTGGTGATCCATTGCTCGGCCCGCTCCGCGACCCTGTCCGGCTCGACGACCTCGTGTGCCAGTCCCAGCTCCTGAGCACGCACGGCGTCAAAGATCTCACCGGTGAATAGGACCTCCTTGGTATTTTTCCATCCGATGAGCCAGATCAGTTGCTGGATTCCCTTGGCCATCGGCAGCAGCCCATGGTTAATCTCGGGCATCCCGAAGCGGGCCGTGGAGGAAGCCACACAGAAGTCAGCAAATGCGGCCATCTCCATGCCCGAGCCCACCGCGACGCCGTTGACTGCAATCGCCAGTGGGCACTCCATCCGCCCGAGGGCCGACTTGAGCCTCGACCCAAGCGCCACCCGCTCGAGCCCGGCTGCCTCATCGAACGAGATGAACTCCTTGACGTCGCCGCCGGCGCAGAAGAATCGGTTCCCAGAACCTGTCAGCACGACGCCTCGCACCGAGGAGTCACGGTTGATCTCATCCAGGGAACTGACCAGTTCCCGCAGGATGGGATTGTTCAGCGCGTTGGCCGGTGGGTTGTCGAGGGTCAGCCAGGTGATGTGCTCGACGCTCTCGCTCTTGAGCATCAGGTCTCCTTGCTGGTCGAAGCGACGTGCTGGTTGGGGTGTAGGTTGCCGGATAGTTCGACGATCTCCAACAGAACGCCGCCGAAAGTCTTGCGCCTGACCCAGTTCATCGTTCCAGCACCCGGGCGTATGCCGTACTCCGGCTCAGCTCGTCTGCTGGGCGAGTTCGGCCTCGCGCTTGGCGACCAGCTCGTAGTGCGCCGGCCGCGCCTCGCGGATCGTGGCGAGAGCGTCATCCCCGGGCTTGCTGAGGTTGTGGGGCTCGGTGAAGTGCGGCAGGACGTGACGCCCGAGGTTCTCGATGGTGCGCATCCGGGTCTCGTGACGGATCGAGTCGATCCGCAGCAGCAGCNGCGTGTCGATCCCGAGATCGACGTAGCGTTGGATCTGGCGACGGCACTCCGCAGGATCCCCCACAACGAAACCGGCGGACTCGTTGAGCATGAAGTCCGGGTCGTGGAAGTCGATATCCTTGACCGCGCCCATGTACTGGTAATCGGCGGAGAGCTTGGAGAGCCGCTCGTAGGCCCCCAGAGCGTTCTTCGCGTAGGAGAGAGCCGGCGGAACCTCTGCCATCGCCTCGTCCATGGACTCCAGACACACCGCGGACCCAAAAATCATCACCGACTTGCTGCGGTGGGTGGGCAGCTGGTGCTCAGTGTTGTCGAACGTCTCATCGTAGACCTCCAGAGCGTTCTTGATGTAGCCGAAGCCCATGAAGCTCGACGAGCTGATCACCCCGATGCCCTTCTCGGCCGCCTCGCGGTGGGTGTTCGGGCTGGTCGCCGCCACCGAGATCGGCGGGTGCGGGCGCTGGAAGGGCTTGGGGATGAGAGAGCGCGGGGGGACCTTGTAGTACTTTCCGACGAAGGAGAACGGGTCATCGAGGAAGGCCGCCCGAAGGAGGTCGACCCCTTCAGACCACTGTGCCTTGTTCTCCTCGACCCCGACCTCGAAGGCGTGCAGTGCGAGGTTAGTGTTGCCGCGTCCGGTCCCGAGCTCGACGCGACCGCCGGAGAGGATGTCCTCGGTGGCGACGCGCTCGGCTACCCGGAGCGGGTGGTTGAACTGTGTGGGCATCAGAGTGATAGCGTGGAGAAACTTGATCCTGCTGGTCAGGGCCATCGCGTAGGGAAAGATCGTCTCGGGGGCCGAGGTCGAAATCCCTCCGATCGCGAAGTGCTGCTCCGAGGTTCCGCAGACGTCGAACCCCATCTTCTCGGCGAGCAAGATCTCGTCGATCAGGTCGACGTAGCGCTGCCGGTGGCTCTCCCCCGGGGCGCACTCCCCCTCACTGATGAACCCGAACCTCATGACCTCTCCATTCTACTAACTGATTAACAAAATCTAGGATAGGTGCGTCGCCTCGCCGCTGTCAACGGATGGATCGGCAGACCTGCGCCTGCGCGACCACGAGCTGGGAACGAGGGACACCAGCCTCCCAGCCCCCGCGGCGAGCCAAGCGGCGCGAGTGATCCACTTGTAGAACCAGGACACCGCCACCGCATCGAGAGCAGGTGTCCCGGGGACGGGCTGTGGGGTCGCTCGGGGCCCTTGTCATCGGGGTTCCCGACTAGTACTTCAGCCGCATTTCGTTAGGTGGTCTTCCGATAGGGTCCGATCTTGTGAACCGTCCTGGGTCTGCGAGAGGCTGAGGTTCAGGCCACCGCACCCTGTTGGGCGATGGATGTAGCGTACACCATTTCTCGTTCGATCGGCGACATATAGTCAATGGAGGAGTGGAGCCTCACACTGTTGTACCAGTGAACCCACTCCGCGGTCTCTCGCTCCACCTCACGAAGACCGATCCAGTTCCGAGAATGAGCATACGGAACGATGAGCTCTGACTTGTACAGGCCGATCGTGGACTCCATCAGCGCGTTGTCCAGCGCGTCACCGACGGTGCCGATCGAGCCGGCGATACCAGCCTCGGCGAGTTGCTCGGTGAACGCCAGAGACGTATATTGAGACCCGGCATCCGAATGATGAATAAGACCCTCGGAGGTGAACTCGCTGATCGCCCGTTGGCGAGTGGACAACGCCTGCGCCAAGGCCCCGGAGACGAGATCGGTGGTCTTACTCATCGACGCCTTCCATCCGAGGATTCTGCGGGAGTAGACGTCGGTCACGAACGACACGTAGCAGAACCCGGAGGCGGTCCACACATACGTGAAATCCACGACCCACAGCGCATCCGGTCGAGTCGGCGCCGCCCACGCCCGCTTGACCAGGTCAGGATGGCGGGCTGCGCGCTGATCACGGGTCGTCGTGGCCGTGTGGTGGACCCCGCGGCGCACGCCCTGGATCCCGGCGACACGCATCAATCGGCCCATCTGGTCCCGCCCGACCCGGAGCCCTTCCCGCCGCGCCGCACGCCACATCTTCCGCACCCCGTACACACACCTGTTCTTCCGATAGATATCCACAATCCGATTCACCAGATACGCCTCATCCAACTGGCGATCGGTCACCGGCCGGGACCGCCAGCGATAATACGTCTGCGGGGCGACCTGCACACCGTGTTCGGACAAAACGGCACAGATCGGCTCGACCCCGAAACGGCTTCGATGTTCGTGAACGAACAGAAGTCTTACCTGAGTCGACGGTCCAGCTCCGCCTGCGCGAAAAACGCCGAAGCAGTCTTCAGAATCTCATTCGCCCGCCGCAGCTCGGCATTTTCTGCACGAAGCCGTCGCAACTCGGCCGCTGCGTCATCGCCACCCGCCGCCGAGCCAACCCCGGAACCGGAATCGCGCTCTTCGGCCTCGACCCAATTGCGGATCGTCGCCGGGTTCACATCCAACAGCTCACCGACGTGCCGGCGCGCGGCCAGCTTCGACTCCCCGTGATCACGCAGACGGTCAAGATAGAGGCGGACCGCGCGGGCACGGGTCTCCTCATCGAACTTCCGAGGTGCTCCCACAGCTCCAGTCTCCTTGCTGGATCAGGAGCCTCTCCACCACCCAGGACGGTTCAGTGCGCCTCGCCGCTGCGGCGACCCGGCCCAGCGTCACCACCGAGGTCAGCCACCCCGGGGCCAGGGGAGTGCTGGCGCCCGGGCGGGTGGAACGGCTGCCCGTGCGGCGGTGCGGGACTTGGCTGGGCCGGTCGGTGGTCGGCCCGGTGATCGGTACCGACTGCTATGCGCCGCATCGGGACGTGATCGGGCTGGTGGCACCGCCGCAGACCGGCAAGACGGCGTTGATGGGCCACCACATCCTCGATCACGACGGCCCGCTGGTGGCGACCTCGACCAAACCCGACCTGTACAACTACTGCGCCGGGCGCCGGGCCGAGCAGGGCCCGGTGTGGCTGTTCAACCCCGAGCAGCTCGGCGACATGGGGTCGTCGGTGTGGTGGTCGCCGGTGTCAGGCTGCGCCGACCCGCAGATCGCGGCGGTCCGCGCCGGGCTGCTGGTGGGCGGTGTGTCGGCGAGCGAGAACGGTGGCGATCGCTGGGACCAGTGGTCGGTCAGCGTGCTCACCGCGCTGCTGATGGCCGCAGATCTGTCCGGGCGCGACATGACCACCGTGGCGCGGTGGGTGTTCTCCCCGACCAGCGATGCGCGCAGCGGGGGAGCCGGGCAGGCCCTGGAAGTGTTGGGCCGCAACCCCGACGGGCGAGTCCCGGAAGGAACGGTGGACGCTCTGCGGCAGGTCCTGGCCACCGATGCCCGCAAGACCCGCGATTCGATCTTCATGACCTTGTCGGAAGCAGTGAAGTTCATGACCGACCCGCAGGTCGCAGCCCTGGTCACCGGTAGTGGCGGCGGCCAGGAACTCGACGCCGAACAGCTCGTCTCCGGCCGCGGATCGCTGTTCGTGGTCGGTTCGGACCGCGAGCACGCCTCGATCGCGCCGCTGCTGGCGGCGATGACCGGGCACCTGTTCGAGACGGCCAAGCGGGTCGCGTCGTCGCGGCCGAAGGGGCGGTTGGATCCGCCACTGGGCCTGTTCCTCGACGAGGCCGCGTTGATCACCCCGGTGCCATTGGATCGATGGGTCGCCGACGCCGGGGGCCGGGGGATCCACATCGAGTGGGCGGTGCAGTCGCCGTCCCAGCTCGCCCAGCGCTGGGGAGCCAAGGGCGGGGAGACGATCTGGAACGCCACCAACGCCAAGCTCATCTTCGGGGGGCTGTCGCTGCGCGAGGACCTGGAGAAGGCCTCGGTGCTGTGCGGGGACCGGCACGAGCCGGTGCCCACCGGCGGCGGTGAGGAGCGCTACGAGAAGGTGCGGGTGTGCCCGGTCGACCGGGTACGCACGATCCCACAGTGGCACGCGCTGCTGATCCATCGCGCCACGCCGGCGACGGTGGTGCGGATCAGCCCAGTGTGGGAACGGTCTGATCTGCGTCCGCCACCTGCGATCATCGCGCAGGGCCCCGGTGCGGCTCGTGTGGCCGTTACTCCCGCCGTACAGGGACCGGACCAGCCACCGCCGCCGTGTCGCTGAGACGAGAGGAGAACGGTCACCGTGACCAGCGATGGCCCCGCCCCGCCACAGGAGGGGGCACGGCCCGCGGCGGGCAGGGCCCGACCGTGGGCACTGGAGGTGGGTGAGCAGCTGCGCCAGGCGCAGCGACAGCTCGACACCACGTCACGAAAGGGCGATGAGACCGCCGGTCACGTCGCCGAGATCGCTGACATCCTCGGCCGGATGAGCCCCCGGCTCGACGACGTCGAGCAGGGTGTCGCTGCGCTCGGTGGTGCGGTCGAAGCGGCTGCGGCTGCGGCTGGGGCGGGCGCGGACGAGGCTGAGGACGAGGCGCTGTCGCTGACCCCGGCGCTGCGCTGGTCGCAGCTGGACCGAGACGACAAGCACGCGGCGTGGGACACCCTGTCCGGGTTCGTGTCCGAGGTGCTCAACAGCGACTACCAGCTCACGCGTCTCGAGCTACCGGACTGCTGGCCGGTACATCCGCGTGCGGTGCGTGAGCTCGCGTGGCTGCGCACCCTCTACATCTCCTCCAGCACGGTCGGGACCCGCCCCGAGCTGGTGGCCGAGTGGCACGTCCGCTGGCTCCCCGCCGCGATCACCAACCTGGCCGTGGCCATCGACCGGCGCGAGTGCGCCCCGGGCAAGCATCGACTGACCGAAGAGGAACGGCGCCAGTACGACGACGCCGCGCAGCAGGCCGAGCGCGCCGGCCAGACCCCTCCGGCGCTGACCTCTGAGGGCGGCGTCGATCGGCCGCGCTACCTGCCGGCACGGTTCCCGCCGTTGCGCGGCCACGACCCGAGCTACGGCGCAGCGTCAAATCGCCCGCAGCTGCTCGACGCCGAGACACCGCCCCCGCCGAGCCGACCGGAGCACTGGTGGGAGTTCTTCCTCGACGCCCGCTTGGCCGACATCGGTGACGACGCCCCCGACACCTGACAAGGGTGACCGTCTCGATCCAGTAATAGGCGAGCGCCGATGCGAGAGTGCTCGGCCTGTTCTCCTGGGTGGCCGTTAGGCCAAGCTAGGGGACGTCGGCAGCTCGCAGTGCGTCGAGGGTGCGATCGGGACGTAGGCCTCTCCAGGATGGGTGGCGGAATCGGCCCTCGCGGGTGCGCTGGCGGTAGGCGATCTCGCCGATCAGGCCGGGGCGGGCCCATCGCAGGCGGTCGGCGGGTGTGGCGCCGGCCCAGCGTGAGCCGCGGTGGGCCGGGAGCTCGATGGGCGGGCCGTCCTGTTGGCGGGCGTTCAGCAGGTCGAGGAGCTGCTGTCGTGTGGCGGTGGTGAAGCCGGTTCCGACCTCTCCGGCGTAGCGCAGCGTTCCGGTGTCGTCGGGGAGCCCGATGACCAGGGCTCCGAGCGTGCCTCGGTGGCGGGTGGCTGGGGCCCAGCCGAGGACGGCGACTTCGCAGGTGTGGCGGATGGCGTGCTTGATCCAGGCTCGGCTGCGGCGGCCGGGTTCGTAGCGGGAGCTGAGGCGTTTGGCCACGACTCCTTCGAGTCCCTGGGTCTGCACCGCTGCGAGGACATCGTCGGCGGCGACGTCGGTGAAGTGGGTGGGCACCGCGAGCCGGCCGGGCGTGGTGAGCTGGAGCTTGTCGAGCAGGCTCCGTCGGTGGCTGTAGGGCTGGTCGAGCTGTGAGAGCTCGTCGACGCGCAGGACGTCGAACACCATCAGCGACACCGGGACGGACTCGACCAGGGCGGGGGAGGGATATGTGCGGTGCAGCCGCTGCTGCAGGAGTTCGAAGTCGCTGACGCCGTGGTCGTCGAGCGCGACGATCTCGGTGTCGAGCAGCAGCCCGGGTGACAGTCTGAGCTGCGCGAGCTCGGGGTAGTCCGCGGTCAGGTCGCGCCGGTTGCGGGACCGGAGCTGAACCCCCCTGTGCGGTGGTGGCGGCGATCGCGCGGATGCCGTCCCACTTGACCTCGTAGGCCCAGCCCTCGCCGTCAGGCAGTGCGCCGGCGGTGGCCAGCCTCGGCTCGACCCAGCCACCGTCCATCCCCGCATCATCACGCCGGACTGGCCAGCTCGCCACGGCACCGGCCCTGCAGCCGCTCAACGGGTGAGCTGCGCCTCGATCAGTGTGCGTCGCCCTGGCGACGGACCCAGTGGGCGAGCAGCGGGCTGGGTACCTCGGCGTGCACGATCGGGACACCGTCGAGTTCATCGAGATCGGGGAGAAGGTCGGGCGGCAGGACCCAGGTGACGTCGTCGGCCAGGTCGTGGCGGCGCAGACGGGACAGAACGGGTCGGCCCGCGCACAACGAGCGGGCGACGACCTGCTGGTCGGCTTCCGTGCTCATGGCGCCAGTGTGGGCCGGGCGGTGCCGATTCCGGCGGCGACGCGCGGGCACAGCTGCCCACCGGTGCAGGCGGGATCGCCGATGACGCAGCTCGGATCGCACCAGTAATCAGTGCAGGTCACCGCGTGATACCGCCGCTGGGTCCAGCTCACAGCCGCAGCGTGGCACGGGGGACCGACAGTCTCACTGTGTGCTCGTGGACCTTCGCCACGTTGGTGGCCTTCCACATTGTCCGAACGCGGCGCCAGGGCGGGCCGTGTCGGTCCGCCGTGAGGCCGGCTTAGCGGAGCCCTGTCGCCCAAGCACCGATGAGAGTCCGGGGCCGGTGGTGCAGGCACGTACTCGCGCCGAGTGACTTCCCGGCCTGGTCAGAGGCCTGCTGACTCCAGTGAAGGCAACGAGTGACGCAGATCACGTCTCTGATCGCGTGGGGTGACAGGCGGTCTCTGCATGCGATGCCGAACGGCGGGTGAAACTCGGAGTACCGGCCAGAGAGACCGGGTGAGTATTATCTCCAACATGGCAAACGGGGTGCGCGTCCGTCCGGACGCTCCGGGGCCGAGGACGGACCAGGGCGTCGTCCTCGAAGACCCCGCGGCACGCCTCACGTCCGCCGGCGAGCCCCCCCAGATCGACAAGGACCAGGCCCGGCTCGTCGAGCTCAAGGCTGCCGGGCTCACCGGCCCGGTGTGGGATCAGTTCGTGGACGAGCTGTGGGCCGACGCGTACCCGATCCTGATCGCCGGACTGCGCGACGGCCGGATCTTCTCCTGGTGCTTCGAGAAGAACGTGATGGTCAACCCCAGCACGGAGGACCGCCGGATCCTGCACAGCAGTGCGGAGGACCGGATCTCTCTCGCCATCGACACCCTGCTGGTCGCGACCCCGAAGTTCCGCGATGACGTCCTGGCCAAGGACCGATGGAAGCCCGGGCGGGGCGCGACGTTGATGACCTTCTTCGTGAACCACGCCCTGTTCCACTTTCAGCCGCTGTTCCGCGCCTGGGTCGGCGAGCGTGAACATCGGCTCGACCGGTTCGGATACAACCTGGACTCGCGCGAAGCCGCCCGAGCACTGATGCGTGGGGCGATCGACCGACCCGACCCCGAGCTGCGAGCGCTGACCGAGGACACGGTCGAACGGATCCTGCGGGGCCGCAGCGGCCGCGACATCGTCGTCTGCCAGTTGATCAAGGCGGGCTACTCCCAGGGGGAGATCGCCGACATGATCGGAGGGTCGGTCCGGGCGGTCGAGGGCACCATGGCCCGTCTCCGCCGGCACGCCCGCAACCTCGCCCGACGCGGCGTGATCACGATGCCCGGGATCGCCCCGGACCTGGTCACGACGCGGAGGGCCTCGTGAAGCGCCGCTCGGGACAGTACGGAGTGGTCGCGCTGACGGTCCCAGGCGCGCTCGGCTGCTTCTGGTACCTGGTGCGGGAAGATGTGCCGGGCTGGGTGCTCCCGGCGACGATCGTCGTCGTCGCCGCCGCCGCGGTCCTGCAGACCGCGCTGAGCATCATCGCGAACCTCATGCCGGTTAAGTCGACGGACAAGCTCGCGGCGATCGACCGGATTCTGCAGTACATGACCGATCGGCGCCGTGATCGCGCGAAGGAGCGGCGGCACCGTCAGGCCCGCCGAGACCGTCGCGCCACGGCACGCCGGGAGGACAAGCGCCCACGTCAGCAGAACCGGCCCGTGCGCACGGCGCCGGCGCCGGCCGACGGCACGCCTCCTGCCGTCCCCGAGCAGCGGGGGACAGCCGACGCAGAAGATGTGGCCCCGCGGGACTGAGAGCCTCGGCCCTGGCGCCGCGCGCTCAAGCTCGCGCCGGGCCGCCGCCCGCGCTCAGCGCCAGGCCGGCCACGGTCAGCGCGTGTTCTCGACGGAGCTGGACTGCCACCGAGAGCACCCCGGTCGTCGTCACGGCGACGCCCGCCAGGACGGTTACCCAGAAAAAGCCACCGCCGACGGGCTGGAGCAGTAGTTGGCTCCACACCAGCATGGTGATCGGGCCGAGGGTGATGAGCCCCCGCCGGCACTGGGCCGCCCGGGCCCGGGCATACAACGGCCATCCAGCGGCGGCCGCGGCTACGCCCCGCCGCAGCGACCGGTCGATCTCACGCCGCTGGCGCGGCTCGAGCTCGCGCAATGTCTTCGCGTAGCGGGCATCGTCCGGCCGGGGTGAGGCGGCCAGCTGCCACGCGACGACCCCGACCACCGGCGCGACGATCAGCAGCACCCAGGCGAGCACGACCAGGTCGCTTCCGGCGGATCTCAGGTCGAAGGCGACGTCGATCGCCGACCACAGCACCAGCCCCGTGACCACGACGATCCAGCTGCGCCACAGCAGCTGGCTTGTACCGGTCGGGGACTCCAGATCGTCGCCACCCATCATCCTGCGGCCCTCCCTCATGCCCCATCACGCTCATCGGGCGGCTCCCGACGAGCGATGGCGAGGCCACCGCCCCCGGTCCATGCACCCAGGCACTACTCACCCTGCCGTACACCACCCAGGATGCGCTGCAGCCCGGCGATCGGGTCAAGAAACCGGGTCGACCCCGACACCGGGCGGTTCGTTCGCCGCCTCAGTCCGGCGGGTCGATAGGGGTAACCACGGAGCCAACGACACGGGCCCGCGCGTCGAGCGCGTGCCCGGCACACAGCAGGCTGCGCCCGCCGCTGGAATCGAGCAGCTCGTGCGTGACGTCCTCGGTGCAGGGAAGCCCGACCCGGTCGTAGCCCCAGGATCGGAGGCAGCCGAGGGCGGTGCACCAGCTTCGACCGCCGGTGCTGGTCAGGGTGTTTCCGTGCTCGGGGCACACGCCCCAGTCCGCGCCACAGCCGCTGCGTCCGCGGACGCGGGCAAGATCGCTCGCAGTGTCGAGCACGGCCTGGCTGGCAGCCAGGACCGATCCGGAAGCGTCGAGGAGCCGGAAGCGGACATGCCGGGCTGGCTCGTCCGTGGTGTCGCGCATCCGGTCCTCAACAGCCGCGAGCTCCCCGGCGAGCTGCTCGGCCCGGGCGGCGAGGTCTCGGAGCTCGGCCGGGGTGACTGGCTGCTCTGTCATTGGCCGTCCTTCGCATGTCGACTCAGGGCCACGATCCAGGTGTGGTCGTCGGCCAGGTCGTGGCGGCGCAGGCGGAACAGGACGGATCGGCCCGCGCACAACACGCGGACGACGCCTGGGTCCAGCTCACGGCCGCAGCTTGGCACGGGGGACCGACAATTCGGTCTGCGTGTGAACGGGTCCGGGCTGTCCCGGTGGTCTCAGCTACTGCGCAACACGGATCCGGCGGGCGATCACCACGGCCAGCCCGGCCGCGAGCGCTGAGCCACCGAGCAGCCCGAGCACGACGGCGCTGGACACCCCTGCAACAGCGGCAACGACGAACGCAACGAGAAGCCAGAACGAGACGCTGGCAGCGAGAGCCATAGGCAGCACGATCGACTCATCGCCGAGTGCGTCGGCCCCGTTACCGCTCATCATCAGGAATGGTCGCCGTGCGCGACCAGCTCGTCGAGTCGCTGCGACCAGCCCGCGATCGCTTCCTCGCTGGAGGGGTACTCGTCGGAGAATCGCAGGACGAACGGACCGGCTCGATGGACTTGTTGGCCCATGTCGGTGGCGACGGCGGTCTGTCGCTCCGCGGTGGCGTCGTCGGGCCACTGGTAGATCGATAGCGCGTCCGTCGTGATCAGCTGCTCGCACCCGCTGTCCGCGGCGCAGAAGTCGGTGTTGTCCCTCGGGGCCGGCAGCGGGAACACCGCGCTCAGTTCCTCGGAGACGTCCCCCGCATCGAGCCCACCGGCTCCACATCCTGCCGCCACGGTGGCGATCAACCCGACCACCATCGCGGTCCGAATCGTCTGATTCACGCCCACGATCGAACATTAACGACCGCGCTCACCTCAGGACGCACTACCCCGTCGCAAGATGGCTCTCGCGGGCCGCCGGCGGCCCGGGGTCGACGTTCGCACCGTGTCCACCCCGGAACACCAGCGCAGGACGGTCTCCGTGCTCCGAGCTGGGTGGACTCGACGTCACGCGAGCGTGGTCTCAGCGACCAGCACCCCGTGGATGATCATCCGCTGTTGGGCTGAGTAGCGCGGGTGGCAGGTCGTCAGGGTGATCAGCGCGGCCGCCGGGGGCGTGTCGGCTGCCTGCCCGGGGACCGGGTTGAGGACCTCGCTCGCGTCGGGGCTGACGATCTGGCGGCCCACCGTGGCTGCGGCCGGCAGGTCGCAGCCGGTGGCGTCTGCGCCGGGGTAGGGCAGGACCTTGTAGGTGTAGCGGGTGGTGGCGGTGGTGACGACGATCGGATCGCAGGGCTGGAGCTCGGCGGCCCGGTCGAACACCCCGGCGGGGCCGACGCGGTGCCCGGCCAGGGCGAAGTTGCCGAGTTCGCCGGGGTCGGCCGAGCGAGGGTAGTGCCCGGGGCCGCGGGCCAGGACGTCCTGGCTGGTGCCCTGCAGGATCGTGCAGCTCCAGTCGTCGCCGAAGCGCGGGATCTGGATCCTCGCGAACGGGTCGCCCTCGGCGAGTCCGGCGGTCACCGATCTCGCCGGTGCGGCCTGCTGGCCGGCCCAGGCCTGGACCAGCTCGGCACCGGCTTCCTGCTGACCCTCGGCCATCACGGTGTGATCGCGCCAGACGCTGTAGCCGAGCCCGCCGGCGAGCACCAGTGCCAGCACCAGCAGCGCGGCCCCGGCTCGTCGCCACGCCCGTCCCGATCGCGCGGGGCCGGGTCGTGCGGTCGTGGGCACCACGGCTTTCACAGCTCTCCTGCAACGACGTCGACAGCTTCGGACGTGGTCGTCATCGGCCCTCGGCGGTGACCTGTTAGGACAGTGCCGGGCCGGATCATCAATTTTGTTGAACCCTCACCCGATCTTGTGACGCCGTTGTGCGAGTTGGCGATGAGCAGTCCGGAAGATCCGAACGCACCCCGCGTTCCCGCCCCTCGCCTCGCTGATGAGGCGCCGCGCGCTTCCACTCTGATTCCTTCTCACATGGGAGACGTGCGTGAACGACTACGGTCGGCTGGCCTACACCGGGCTCGGCGGGCTCGCCATCGGCGGAGTCTTCATCTCGCAGTGGTGGATCGCGCTGATCGCGCTGGTCGTGATGGGTGTCGCGGTGACCGCTCTGCGGATCGGTTGGCGCCGGGGCAAGGCCGTGGACCAGCCGTGATCACCGTCCGACGGGCCCGCAACCGCGGGATCATGCTCGCGGCGCTGGTGCTGCTCGCGATGGGCGCGTGGGCCGCGCACCACGCGGTGTCCACCTACGCCGCGCTGCAGGGCTACGGCACCCAGTTCGGGCTGCTGTTCTCCCTGGCGTTCGTGCTGCTGGCCGTGCAGACGGTGCTCTACTACTGCGAGCGGCCCTACACCACCACCGCCGCCCAGGACCGCGAGCTCGACCGGCTCAACGTCGTGGTCCCGGTCCCGGTCTACAACGAGGACCCGGGCCTGCTGCGCGGGTGCCTGTGGTCGATGCTCGAGCAGGAGCGGCTGCCGGCCACGGTCTACGTCGTCGACGACGGGTCCAAGGTCGACTACGGCTCGCTGCGCGAGGAGTACATCGCCGCGGCCGCGCAGGTCGGGGTCGCCGCCCGCTGGGTGCGTACCGCCAACGGCGGCAAGCGCCACGCCCAGGGTGTGGTCTTCGCCGACACCCCCGAGGCCGACGTCTACGTCACCGTCGACTCCGACGCCATCCTGGTGCCCAACGCGATCGACGAGGTCCTCAAGCCCTTCCACGACCAGCGTGTGCAGTCGGTGGCCGGGGTGGTCCTGGCCGCGAACGCGCGCAAGAACCTGCTGACTCGCCTGACCGACCTGTGGTTCGTCACCGGCCAGCTCGTCGACCGCTCCGCGGCCTCGACCATGGGCTCGGTCCTGGTCAACTCCGGCCCGCTGGCCGCCTACCGCGGCCCGGTGGTGCGCGAGCACCTGACCAGCTACCTCAACGAGACCTTCTTCGGCCGCTCCGTGGAGTTCTCCGACGACTCGATGCTCACGATCTTCGCCCTGACCCGGGGCAAGGCCGTCCAGCAGCCGACCGCGTTCGCGCTGACCGCGATGCCCGAGAACCTCTCGCACCACCTGCGCCAGTACGTGCGCTGGATGCGCGGGGCGTTCATCCGGTCCTGGTGGCGGTTCAAGTACCTGCCCCTGAGCGGGTTCGCGTTCTGGAACCACGCCCTGGCCTGGGTCCAGATGCTGATCTCGACGATGCTGTTCGCCTGCCTGTTCGTGCTCGCCCCGATCGTGGCCGGCACGATCAGCCCGATCCTGCTGCTCGTGCCGCTGGTCATCGGGCTGGCCCAGTCGCTGCGCTACCTCAGCATCCGCCGCTCGGACGAGTCGCTGGGCTCGCAGCTGTTCACCCTGGCGCTGTCGCCGATCGCGACGCTGTGGGCGTTCTTCGTGCTGCGGTTCGTGCGCTGGTACGGAACCGTCACCTGCCTGCGCACCGGGTGGGGCACCCGCGAGACCGTCGAGATCACCGCCGAGCCCAGCACCGCGGCCGCGCCCCAGACTGTGGCCGAGCCGGTGGCCGGGCCCGAGCCGGTGTCCACGCCGGCCCCGATGCCGACCCCGGTGTCGACCCCGGTGTCGACCCCGGTGCCGACGCGGTCGATGCCGCTGCCGACCCCGCGCACACCCGAGGTGCTCACCCCGGCCGCGGTCGAGGTCGAGATGCCCACCCAGCGACTCGCCCCGGTGCTCGACGCGCCCACGGTGCGCCTGGGCCGCCACGCCGCCCGGCCGCCCCGGCCGGCGCCGCCGCGGCTCCCCGCGACCGGGGTTGTTCAACCCGCTCGGTCTGCTGGTGTCGAGCTTCGACCAGGTGCAGTCGGCGTTCGCGAGCCTGCAACGGATCGTCGGGGTGATCGGTGCGGCACCGGCACCCACGGCCGGTGCGCCGGTGTCGCGCTGCGGGGATCTCGTCGCCGACGCGGTCACCCACCGCTATCCGGGGACGAAGGCACCGGTCCTGTCCGACGTGTCCGTCCACCTGCGCGCGGGGGAGACGGTCGCGCTCGTCGGGGCGAGCGGGGCCGGGAAGTCCACCCTCGCCGTCCTGCTGGCCGGTCTCGCCCCGCCGAGCCAGGGCCGGGTGACCTGGGCCGGGGCACCATCGGACCGGGACACGCCTCGTGCTCGTGACCCAGGAGACGCACGTGTTCGCCGGCCCGCTGGCCGAGGACCTGCGGCTCGCCCGGCCGGACGCGACCGACGACGACGTCGTGCACGCGCTGCAGGCGGTCGGCGCGGACTGGGTCGCCGAGCTGCCCGACGGCGTGCGGACGATCGTGGGCGAGCTCGGCCACCACCTGGGCGCCGAGCAGGTCGCCCAGGTCGCGCTGGCTCGTGCGCTGCTGGCCGACCCGGCCGTCGTCCTGCTCGACGAGGCGACGGCCGAAGCAGGCAGCCGGGACGCCATCCGGCTCGAGGACGCGGCAGCAGCTGTCCTCACCGGACGGACCGGCCTCGTGGTGGCGCACCGGCTGCGGCAGACCGTCACCGCGGACCGGATCCTGGTCATGGACGGCGGCTGGATCGTCGAGTCCGGGACGCACGACGAGCTGGCTGCCGGCGACGGACACTACGCCCGCCTCTGGGCGGCCTGGAGCGGGGCGCGTCCCCAGGTGCGTCGGTCGTGAACGGGACGGACGGGAACGACCTGCGGGTGTACGGGGCCGTCGTCGACCACGAGGCCCGTTGCACGCACTACCGCGGACCGCTCGACGTCGTCGCCATGCGGTTCCGGTGCTGCGACCGGTACTACCCGTGCCTGCACTGCCACGCCGAGCACGCCGACCACCCCGCGCGGCGATGGCCCGCGGCGGAGCGGTCGGAACCGGCGGTGCTGTGCGGGGTGTGCCGGACCGAGATGAGCGTCGACACCTATGTCGATACCGACGGGTGCCCCCGGTGCTCGGCCCCGTTCAACCCGGGTTGCCGGCTCCACCACGGGTACTACTTCGAGCCGCCGCCCGGTCACCAGGTGCGGTAGGGAAGGAACTTCCCGTTGAGCGTGATCACCACGCGGTCGCCCTTCGGGTCGGCGACCCGCTCCAGACCGAGCTCGAAGTCGATCGCCGAGACGATCCCGTCCCCGAACTCCTCACGGACCAGCTCGGAGATCGTCGAGCCGTAGACCTGCACGACCTCGCCCAGCCGATAGACGAGCGGGTCGGTGGTGTCCACGGCGCCGGCGCCCCGCTCCGGCGGGAGCGTGAGCGCCTCGACCACCGTGCTGTCGAGCTCCAGCAGCTCACCGGCGGCCGCGGCCTGCTCCGCGGACAGGGTCTGCTGGCCGAGGAGCGCCGAAGTCGTCCACTCGGTGGATCGGCCCAGCGTCTCCGCGATGGTCGCCCACCGCAGCCCGAGCCGCTTCTTCGCCGCGAGGAGGGAACCCAGCGCGCCCAGCCTGGAGGTCATCGGTCTCCGTCCTTCGCGCTGTAGGAGTGGGCGCCGGTGCCGGCGAGTCGTCCGCCGTCGACGATCAGGTACTCCTCGCGGATCGGGCCGCCCGAGAGGAAGGCCTCGAGGATCTCGCGGGTGCCGGCAGCGTAGCGGGCCTGCGCGGAGAGGGTCGATCCCGAGATGTGCGGTGTCATGCCGTGGTGTGGCATGGACCGCCAGGGGTGGTCGGCAGGTGCGGGCTGGGGATACCAGACGTCCCCGGCGTATCCGGCGAGCCGGCCGCTCTCCAGCGCCCGCACGATCGCGTCCCGGTCGACGATCAGCCCCCGGGCGGTGTTGATGAGGTAGGCGCCGCGGCGCATGGAGGCGAGCAGGTCGTCGTCGAACAGGTTGCGGGTCTCATGGTGCAGCGGAGCGTTGATCGTGACGACGTCGCACTGGGGAGCCATCGACCGGGCGTCCGGGTGGTAGGTGAGGTTCAGCTCCTGCTCGACCTCCGCCGGGAGCCGGTGGCGGTCGGTGTAGTGCAGCCGGACGTCGAACGGTGCCAGTCGGCGCAGCACGGCCAGCCCGATCCGGCCGGCGGCCACCGTGCCGACGTCCATGCCCTCGACGTCGTAGGCGCGGGCGACGCAGTCGGCGATGTTCCAGCCCCCGTCCAGCACCCACTGGTGTGCGGGCAGGTAGTTGCGGACCAGGGAGAGGATCATCATCACAACGTGTTCAGCGACGCTGATGGAGTTGCAGTAGGTGACCTCGGCGACGGTGACGCCGTGCTCGATCGCGGCGTCCAGATCGACGTGGTCCGAACCGATCCCCGCGGTCAGGGCCAGCTTCAGGTTCGGTGCCTTCGCGATCCGCTCGGCGGTCAGGTAGGCGGGCCAGAACGGCTGGGAGATGACGACGTCGGCCTCGGGGAGCCTGCGCTCGAACTCCGAGCCGGCCCCGTCCTTGTCGGAGGTGACGATCAGGGCGTGGCCCCGGTCCTCCAGGAAGCGGCGCAGACCCAGCTCGCCGGAGACGCTGCCGAGCAGCTCACCAGGAGTGAAGTCGATCGCCGACGGAGTCGGCAGGGTCTGCCCGTCGGGGTAGTTCTCCAGGTGCGGCAGCCCGTCGCGGGCGTAGATCGCCGGGCGGCCCTCGACCGGGTCGTCGTAGAGAACGCAGAGAATCGTGGCCATGACTCCTCCTCGAGTGCTGCAGGTACCGCAGTCACGGTTCTCTTGCTCGATCCGTACCGCAATTGCGGGACGATGCGGGTCTCAGATGGGACGATCGGACGTATCGATCACAGCCGCTCCCGCCGCGGGAGCGGTGGCGGCGACCCGGAGGACGGGGACGAGATGGCGATGAGCACGGCCGAGCGGGCGAGGGTCGAGTCCCTGCGGGGCGCCGAGTCGAAGGCGGCGACGTTGTTCGAGGAGGCGCTGCGGCGCGGATTCGTCGTCGCTGGGGTGACCGAGCAGGACGTGTCGGATCGGATCCGTGACCTGGCGGATGAGATGTACGGGATCCGCCGCTTCTGGCACAAGCGGATCGTGCGAGCGGGCAGGAACACAATGGCGCCCTACCGGGAGAACCCGCCGAACCTGACCATCGCCGCCAACGACATCGTGTTCATCGACTTCGGCCCGGTCTTCCAGGAGTGGGAAGCCGACTTCGGGCGCACCTACGTGCTGGGCGACGACCCGGTCCGCCACCGGCTGGCCGCGGACCTCGCGCGGCTGTGGGACGGCGGCCGTGAACGGTTCTGCGAGCAACCCGACATCACCGGGGAGCAGCTCTACCGGCATGTGCTCGGCCGGATCGCCGAGGCCGGTTGGGAACATCCCGAGACCCATACGGGGCATCTGGTCGGTGAGTTCCCGCACGAGCGCATCGACGGTGAGCAACGTGCCAGCTACATCACCGAGGGCAACTCGGCGCCGCTGCGCCGGACCGCTCCGTCGGGCCAGGCCTGCCACTGGATCCTGGAGATCCACATCGTGAATCCCGCCCGCGGCTTCGGTGGCTTCCATGAGCAGCTCCTCGACATCTGAGCCACGAACATCGCTGCAGCCCTCCGACATCACAGCCGCGACGCCCTGCGGCCTCTACAGCTCCTCATGACATCTGACTTTGCCGACCCCCTGGCCCGGGGACAAGGCGGTCGGCCTATCGGGTCTCGAGTCGACGCAAAATCTCGTTGAGCAGCTCGGTGTGCTGGTTCAACACCTGCGTGTGCTGGTCAACCGATTCCTTGATGTCGAGGACGGCGTCGCTGATGGCCCGGATGGTCTCGTCCTGCTCCTGGACGCGGTGCCCGAGGCGAGTGACTTCCGGGTTGCTCATGCCGGGAGGCTACCGCGTGGCCGTGAGCGAGCTCGACGGTGACCGAGGTCGGCCGCCGCCTTGGCAAGCAGCCCGGCGCGGGCGGGTCAGCGTTGTTCCAGACCAGCGCCCCGGACGAGATCGTTGATCACCTGCCCGACGTGTGCGGGGGTTTGCGGCAATGATCTGGCCGGCGCGAGCGCGGCCGGGCCGGCCCGCCGCCAGGTCCACGACATCCCGAGGTGCCTCTCCACCACCCAGGACGATTCATAGACGGCGGTCAGGTCCTCGATCACCTGTGCCTGCTGAGCGACCAACACGAGGAGCTCCTCGCGTGACACCCCCGACCCGGACACCGCACATGAGGACACCGCAGCCACCGGGTCACGCACCGACACGCCGCAAGATCACCCGGCTCAGGACCTGAATGGCTACCATACAAGTTGGCGGTTCACAGAGAAACACCCCCCGGGTGGTTTGGGGTGTTGGTCGGCCGGGCATCCTTTGGTGATGGTCGACGACGATGATCTCCTCGCTCGGTATGCGGTGTTGAAGGGTGATGTTGTGGAGTTCGCTCTGCAACCGCGGTTCTCTCGCCGGTTCCGCGAGTTCCTCGCAGGGAGTTGGGTTCCGGATGGTGTCGGGGACGAGATCGCGATCATCGACCGGTTCGTCCAGCAGTACCGGTGGCCTGACGGGCGGACGGTGATCGACCGGTTCCTTGCCGAGCGTCCCGATATCGTCGGTGCCGAACGCGAGCACCTGCTGGGCTGGCGTGACGTCGTCGAGGGCGTCTTCGAGATCGACAGACACGACAGAGGGGGTGTCTGCACCTGCAACCTCGTCGACGCTTTGGGCTATCGGCTGCTCAGCAACCTGGGTCCGGTCTTGTTCGCAGAGATCCCGGACGGCTCGTTTCTGAGTGCTCGAGTTGTTCCGCTCAGTACAGATCGGGGTACGGAATGGGTGCTCAGTGGGAGCATGCAGGTTTACTCACCGGCCGAGCGCGGGGCGGCGCTGGACATGGCTGTCGAGCTCGCGCTGGCCCGACCTGATCTGGTGCTCCGGAACCCGGAGCTACGGGACCGAGCAGTGGAGATCACCGCACAAGCTCACCGCAGATTCGTCGAGTATTTCGGCGCAGATCTTGTCGTCCTTGACGTCGCAGCGGCCATCGACCACATCACCGACTACCTGACACCATGGGCCGGTGACACCGGCATGGCGGCCACGCTGGCCACCGAGTACCTCGCGCCGTTGCGTGGCGACATCATTACCGTCGGGTTGGTCAGCGACGAGTTGGGGGGGCTTGCTGTCCTGGGTGACCTCGGTTTGGCCGTCGCGGTGTTCGACGACCCGGTGCTGGCCCGGCAACCTCGCTACCGGCAACTGCTCAAGGGCTACCTCGGCGACGACGCGATCGGTGCGTTCCCGCTACGCCGCCTCGCCGAGCGTGACCCCGTGAAGGCCAGCACCGTGTTTCGCACGATCACCGGGCGGCCGTACTTTCGCTGGGATATCGACGGTGAAACGCTGTTACGTACGCACAAGCCTGACTCCTTCACCGGTGACCCCGGGATGACCGTACTCAATGACACTCTCGCTACTCAGCTCCGCGCCAGGACCGAACCTCGGATCAAGTAATAACCCACGAGAGGCGAGGCAGCAAGTCCCAGAGCTTGCAATGCTGATTAAGACGAACCAGCCGGGTCTGCTCGCCCGGGAGGCCTCGTCCAGTCGCGAAATCACCGGCATCAATGGAATCAATGGATTTGACGCTGATTGAGGTTCCGCCAAGGTGGGGCTATTTGGGTTAGGGCACCTGTGGTGAATGATCGTAATGAAATGGATATGAGATGCGGCTTCTGCTGGTCGAGGACGATCTGATGATGTTGGAGGCGTTGCAGACGGGATTGCGTCGGCAGGGTCTCGCGGTAGACACCGCGACCGATGGTCTCTCTGCCGTCGATATGGTATTGACCAATGATTACGATGTGATTCTTCTCGATCGCGATATCCCTGGGATGCATGGCGATGCTGTTTGCGCAGTGATTGTGGAGAATCGTCCGCAGTGTCGGATCATGATGGTTACGGCGGCCGGTCGACTATCAGACAGGGTTACTGGCTTGCGAATAGGATCTGATGATTATCTCATCAAACCATTCGATCTTCCGGAACTCTACGCACGTATTCACGCGCTCATGCGGCGAGGGGTTCAAGCACTTCCCCCGGTACTGCGCTGCGGGGATCTGACTCTAGATCCATCACGCCGGCGGGTTGACCGTGCCGGAGAGCCTGTGAACCTGGCGCCGAAGGAGTTCGCAGTCCTGGAGCTGCTGATCCGCTCCGACGGCGCGACTGTCAGTGCTGAAACTCTGTTGGAGAAGGCGTGGGATGCTTATGCCGACCCGTTCACCAACGCGGTCCGTATCACGGTGTCCACACTACGCCGCAAGCTGGGGGACCCGCCGATCATTAAAACGGTCGTTGGTGTAGGCTATCGTATAGACAGCAGATGAGGATTGTAGCTCGAAGGCGGTTGTCGGTACGCACCCGGTTAACTCTCCTCACTGCCTCAGGGGTACTCATCTGCGGAGCGATATTGCTCGCCGGAGTCTATCTGCTGATGAGGTTCGTGCCGAACTACATGATCATCGATGCCGCTCATGGAGTCAGGAGCACGAACCCTCTCGCCGAGGTTACCGCCCCTTTAGCTGCCCCGGTGGGGCCCGCAGCTATCGTGCCACGGGTCGACGAGGTATCGAGTATCGCCCTCATATCCAGCGAGGATGACGTCCTCGCCAACCTCGCGATGTTCTCAGTTCTGTCACTGACGGGGCTGGCTGTCCTGTCCCTGCTGGTGGGGTGGCTGATCGTAGGCCGGATCCTCTCCCCCGTACGCCGGATGACCAAGGCCACCGAGCAAATGTTGCGTGATCCCACGCTACGACGAGCACTCAATGACGACGGCCGGGACGACGAATTCTCCCGCCTCGCTCGCACGATGGATTCCATGGTGTCACGCATCCATGCCAGCGGCGACGCCCATCGCAGGTTCGCGGCGAACGCCTCACACGAGCTCTCAACACCCCTAGCCGCCACGCGTACCACGATCCAGGTTGCGCTCGAAAAGCCACTAGACGCCGAGATTCGGGAACTGCTTCTCACACTGTTAGCAAGCAATGAACGCAGCACCGCCACCCTCGCTGCACTGCTCGCATTAACCCGCGCTCAGGACGGCCTCGAGACCAGCACCAACGTAGAATTTTCGAAGACGATATCAGATTGCCTCGATGCTGCCGAACCTGAAGCGCAGATGCGATCGGTTACGATCTACCGGACACTGGTCCGAGCACCAGTCCATGGTGATGCCGAACTGCTGACCCTGCTCGTGGACAACCTCATCCGAAATTCGGTCCGCTACAATATCAGTGGAGGGAGAGTCGACGTGCATCTGGCTACGGCATATGATGAAGTGCGACTTACAGTGGTCAACACCGGTGAGCTGGTAAACGAGGCCGACATCAGCAGGCTGACCGAACCGTTCCAACGCGGTCATTCCCGAACCGGGGCGCAGGGCAGCGGATTAGGACTGTCCCTTGTCGCCGCGATCACCGAAGCCCACCACGGCCGCCTGAAAATCACCTCCGGAAAAAGCGGAGGACTGTCCGTCACGGTAAGTCTTTTCCAACCTAGTCGGGTCTGTAGCAGGAACGGTGGTTCCGGCGTTGGTGGTCAGTAGTGCTCGGCGGACGGCCAGCGGTCACTGAACGTGACCGCGAAGGCGTTGATCACCGGCTTCCAGCGGATCGTCCACCGTGCACGCCCCCTTCCCGGTCGGGTCGAGGCTGCGGGTCACAAGATACAGGCATTTCAACGCGGCCGCCTCGCTGGGGAAATGCCCTCGTGCCTGAACCGTCTCAGGTTCGGTGCCGCTTCCTTCCTTGAGGAGGATGTGGATCATGTCCAAGCGCTACCCGCCCGAGCAGCGTGTCCGGGCCGTGAAGATGGTGCTCGACCACCTCGACGAGTACCGGTCGGTCTACGCGGCCTGCCAAGCCATCGGCCCGAAGGTCGGCGTCGGGGTCGAGTCGCTGCGCCAGTGGACGGTTCAGGCGCAGGTCGATGCCCAGCAGGTGCCCGGCCCAACGTCGACTGAGCGGCAGCGGATCAAGGACCTCGAACGTGAGGTTCGGGACCTGAAGGAGGCCAACGAAATTCTCAAGGCCGCGTCGATTTTCTTCGCGAGGGAACTCGACCCTCGCCACCGCTGATCAGCCAGTTCATTGACCAGATGCGTGCGTGCAAGTATCGGGTCGAGTCGATCTGCCGCGTGCTCACCGAGCACGGCATCCAGGTCGCCCCACGCACGTATCGGAACTGGAAAACTGCGCGCCCATCAGACCGGACAATCACTGACGCGTATCTGACCGATTCACTGCGAGCCACCCAGAACACGCCGGAAGGCATGTACGGGCGGCGGAAGATGACCGCGCACCTTCGCCGTCAGGGCCACCGTGTGGCGGCCTGCACGGTCGATCGGTTGATGCGCGACGAGGGCCTGGCCGGGCTGGTCCGGGGCGGTACACACCGCACCACGATCCCCGCTGACCAGGGCGGCCGGCGTGCTCCTGACCTGCTCGACCGGGACTTCACCGCACGGCTGCGCCGAACCGGAAGTGGGTCACCGACTTCACCTACTGCCGAACCTGGTCCGGGTTCGTCTACGTCGCGTTCGTGATCGACTGCTTCTCCCGGGCGATCGTCGGCTGGCACGCCACACAAGTAAAGAACACTGCGATGGTGACCACTGCAGTGAAGATGGCGCTGTGGCGCCGCGACCATGAAGGAAGGCAGATCGGTGACGGGCTCATTCATCATAGCGACGCCGGATCTCAATATACGTCGATTGCGTTTTCTGAGACTCTCAGTATCGAGGGTATCGCGGCGTCGATCGGTAGCGTCGGCGACGCCTACGATAATGCACTCGCCGAATCAACTATTGGCCTGTTCAAGACCGAAGTGATCGGCCGAAACAGTCCGTTTCGAGCACGCCCCGCCAGGACGATCGACGACGTCGAGTACGCCACCATGGAGTGGGTCGACTGGTACAACCACAGGCGCCTGCACAGTCTCCTCGGCTACGTCCCACCCGACGAGTTCGAGACCGCCTACTACGCTCAACAACGGGCACTCCAACCGGAGCCGCCACCAGCATGAAGCCGGCAACAAACCCGAGACGGTTCATACTGCGCCCGGACGACGTCGCGCCCGGCGCGGAGGGCCAGGTCGACTACGGCAAGCTCGGAATGTGGGCCGACCCGCAGACGGGCCGGCGGCGGGCGGTGTGGGCGTTCGTGCTGGCCCTGGCCTGCTCGCGGCACCTGTTCGTGCGCCCGGTGCTGACCATGGATCAGCGGGCCTGGACCCAGGCCCACGTGGACGCGTTCGCGTTCTTCGACGGCGCCCCGGCCCGGCTGGTGCCGGACAACCTCAAGACCGGCGTTGACCGCCCGGACCTGTATGACCCGCAGCTCAACCGCAGCTATGGCGAGCTCGCCGAGCACTACGGCGTGCTGATCGACCCGGCCCGGTCACGCAAGCCCCGGGACAAACCGCGGGTCGAACGCCCGATGCCCTATGCCCGCGACAGCTTCTGGCGCGGCCGCGAGTTCACCAGCCTGGCCCAGATGCAGGCCGAAGCGTTGCGCTGGTGTGTCGAGGTCGCCGGGACCCGGGCCTGCCGCCCGCTCGACGGGGCCGCGCCGGGCGCGGTGTTCGCCGCCGTGGAACAGCCTGAACCGTCCTGGGTCTGCGAGAGGCTGAGGTTCAGGCCACCGCACCCTGTTGGGCGATGGATGTAGCGTACACCATTTCTCGTTCGATCGGCGACATATAGTCAATGGAGGAGTGGAGCCTCACACTGTTGTACCAGTGAACCCACTCCGCGGTCTCTCGCTCCACCTCACGAAGACCGATCCAGTTCCGAGAATGAGCATACGGAACGATGAGCTCTGACTTGTACAGGCCGATCGTGGACTCCATCAGCGCGTTGTCCAGCGCGTCACCGACGGTGCCGATCGAGCCGGCGATACCAGCCTCGGCGAGTTGCTCGGTGAACGCCAGAGACGTATATTGAGACCCGGCATCCGAATGATGAATAAGACCCTCGGAGGTGAACTCGCTGATCGCCCGTTGGCGAGTGGACAACGCCTGCGCCAAGGCCCCGGAGACGAGATCGGTGGTCTTACTCATCGACGCCTTCCATCCGAGGATTCTGCGGGAGTAGACGTCGGTCACGAACGACACGTAGCAGAACCCGGAGGCGGTCCACACATACGTGAAATCCACGACCCACAGCGCATCCGGTCGAGTCGGCGCCGCCCACGCCCGCTTGACCAGGTCAGGATGGCGGGCTGCGCGCTGATCACGGGTCGTCGTGGCCGTGTGGTGGACCCCGCGGCGCACGCCCTGGATCCCGGCGACACGCATCAATCGGCCCATCTGGTCCCGCCCGACCCGGAGCCCTTCCCGCCGCGCCGCACGCCACATCTTCCGCACCCCGTACACACACCTGTTCTTCCGATAGATATCCACAATCCGATTCACCAGATACGCCTCATCCAACTGGCGATCGGTCACCGGCCGGGACCGCCAGCGATAATACGTCTGCGGGGCGACCTGCACACCGTGTTCGGACAAAACGGCACAGATCGGCTCGACCCCGAAACGGCTTCGATGTTCGTGAACGAACAGAAGTCTTACCTGAGTCGACGGTCCAGCTCCGCCTGCGCGAAAAACGCCGAAGCAGTCTTCAGAATCTCATTCGCCCGCCGCAGCTCGGCATTTTCTGCACGAAGCCGTCGCAACTCGGCCGCTGCGTCATCGCCACCCGCCGCCGAGCCAACCCCGGAACCGGAATCGCGCTCTTCGGCCTCGACCCAATTGCGGATCGTCGCCGGGTTCACATCCAACAGCTCACCGACGTGCCGGCGCGCGGCCAGCTTCGACTCCCCGTGATCACGCAGACGGTCAAGATAGAGGCGGACCGCGCGGGCACGGGTCTCCTCATCGAACTTCCGAGGTGCTCCCACAGCTCCAGTCTCCTTGCTGGATCAGGAGCCTCTCCACCACCCAGGACGGTTCATGCTGGCCCGTCCGGCGGTCGGGACCGGCCGGGTGCGGCCGGATCAGGTGTGGGGGAGGGGTTGCCGGCGTGGGATGCGGGGTTCATGGGGGCCTCACTCCTGGGGGGCGGTATCGCCGGGCTGGGCGGTGGAATCGGTGGCGGTGGGGCCGGGGCGTCGTTGCGCGGCGCGGGGCCGGGCCCGGCGGGCGCCGGGCGGACGCGACGGCTCGATGGTCGGCTCTGCGTCGACGCCGTTGCCGATGTTGTCGGGGTCGGTGTCGGTCGGGTCGAGGTCCTTCTCGGCCGACCGTCCGGTGGTCCGGCGGCGGGCGCGGGCCAGCTCGGTGCGCAGGTCGGCGAGCTGGGCGGTGTGGCGGGTCTCGGCGTCGGTGAGGCGCTGCTCGCCGTAGGCGCGTTCACGGTCGACGTCGTGGAGGAGTTGCTCGCGCAGGGCGCTCAGGCTGCTCTCGGCGCCGGCCCGGGCGGCGCGGGACTCCGCGGCCTGCTCCCGGGCCTCGTGCAGCTCGTCGGCCAGGCGGGCGCGGTCGGTCTCGGTGCGGTCGAGGTCGCGACGGGCCACGGCCAGTTCCGCGGTCAGGTTCGCAGCGATGGTGTCGCGCTCGGTGGCCAGCTGCTCGGCCCGCTGGCGGGCCGAGGCGAGCTCAGTCTCGGTACGGGAGTGGTCGCGGGTCAGGGCGGCCAGCTCCCCGGTGACCTGCGTGGTCGCGGTGACGGCGGTGTCGCGTGCGGCGAGCGCGGTGTCCCGCTCGGCGGTGACCGCGTCGAGGTCCGCGCGCATCGCCACCAGCTCGGCAGAGACCTGCTCGGCCTCGGCGCGGGCTGCGGCCAGCTCGGTGTCGCGCTGGGCGAGGTCGGCGCGGGCGTGAGCGAGTTCGGTGTCGAGGGACGCGCGGGTGGCGACGGCGTGGTCGCGTTCGGTCTCGGCGGCGTCGCGGGCGGCGCGTGCCTCGGCGCGGGCCTGGTCTGTCGCGGCCTGGGCGGCGTCGATCTCCGCGCGCGCCGCCCGTTGTGCGGCGGCGATCTCCGCGGCGACCGCCTCGGGGTCGGCCAGGGTGCCCAGCGCGTCCCGCAGCTCGGTGCCGCCCTCCTCCAGTCGCGCGATCAGTGCGGCGACCTGGTCGGTCACCGTCTGCCCGGCCCGGGCGATCGGGCGGGCGAGCGCGTCGTCGGGTTCCCCACGCCGGCGTGCCGGTGTACCGCCGTCGGCGATCCGCTTGGCGTTGACCCGGTCGTGCATCACCCCGCCCACGACCTGGTAGCAGTACTTCGGCCGCCGTCCCGCCCCGGCGTACTCCATCGAGTTCGCACAACCACCGGGGAACTGGCACGGCTCCAGATCCGGTCGCTGCAGCCGCGCCCGCCACGGCGCCGCGGCATCGCCAGCGCCGACGGTCTCGGCCGACGGTCCCGGCGTGGCGGCGTCGACGGGACCGGGACGTTGCCAGCGGGTCGGGTGCACGCTCCCGGCTGGGCTCCGACGTGGAGTGGCTGTATGCCTGCGTCGATCGTTAGTTCTGACGAAACGATCCCAACCCGGGGGCCAATTTGAACCTTTACCTTGATCACTGAACCTGCGCGAGGCACTCTTTGTTCAGTTGGTCCACTGAATCTAGGAGGTTGTCGTGTCTCTGCCGATCACCGCGATGTTCGACCCGCGCCGGTTGTCCACCGAGGAGCTGCACCGGCTGCGTGATGCCCTGACCGCTGAGCTGCAGGGTCGTGACGAGCTCGGTGAGAGCTCGTTGCGACCCGACCAGTTCGAGCGTCTGCTGGCCCGGCTCGGTGACTGCGCTCAGGCCAAGGCCCTGAGGGCGGCGGCCGCGCAGGACGGCCGGGTGAGCCGGGAGAAGGTGTTCGAGTTCCTCGGGCGCCCGGCAGATGGTCGGCTCAACGGGTTCCGCAAGCCGATCGACCGCGCTGTGACTGCTTTGGCTGCCGCCGGTGACTTCCCGGTGGTGACCCCGGGCCCGCTCCACGTCGACTACGGCACGGGGGTCTCGGCGGAGGCGTTCTACGTCCGGGCCGCGGACCTGCCGGCGCTGCGGGCAGCGGTGGGCACCTGACCTGACCACGACACCGGGCACAAGACGCCCATCCGGCGGGGACAGTGGTGAGTTAGGTCTGTGCGGTGGTGCGGTGGTCGGGGAAGCGTAGGAGCTGTCCACCGTGGGCCGTCGCAGGGTCGCCGGGCCGCTGCGCATCGTCGGGCGGTGCAGGGTTCTGGTCGAGGAGGCGCTGCAGCGTCTCGAGGTCCTCGGCCATGGCGGCGTGGATGAGGGCGGTGGTGTCGGCCTCGTCGCACGGACCTGGGCACTGACAGGCGCGCCATCGCCCCGGGCCCGGGGGCGAGGCGATCGAGGAGATCGAGCAGGACCTCGCGGGTCTTGCCCAGCACCTGCCCGTCCACCGCGACCTCAGCCACGGCGTGACCGTCGCGGTCGGCGGTGGCGTGGGCTAGGGCCATGCCGAGTCCGGTGCTGGCCTCCCCGGCGGTGCGGGCGTCGAACCGCGGCCGCCGGGCTCCCGCCGCCTCCTGCAGCAACGCTTCCAAGATGGCGGGGTCCACTGCGTCGGTCCCCACCGTGTCGGTGGGTTCGGGTGGCGGTTCGACCTGGGCGGGTGGGGTGTGGGCGGCGCGGGTGCGGGCGGCGATGTCGATGAGGTGGGGGTCGGTGTTGAGCGCGGCGAAGAAGTGGGCCTGGCCCAGGGCGGCGACCAGCCGCCCGGTGAAGGCGAGGGGGAGCACCGCGTCGGGGGTGGCGTCGAGCTTGGCGTGTTCGAGGTCGTGCTGGTCGCAGAGCAGGTGCGCGGCTTGGTGGCCCCAGTTGTCGTCAAAGTAGCTACGCAGCGCGGTCTGGGTGGTGACGCCCATGTGCTGGGCGGTCCCGGCGATGGCGTCGCGCAGGTGCTGCTCGATCAGCGGCCGCGACATCTCGACGCCCCGTTGCTCGCAGGTGGTGAGGAAGTCATCGACCAGCCTGGAGAACTTGCTCGTTCGCCGCCCGGGGCTCATGCCACACCCTCCCACCGCCCGCGGTGGCGAGCCAGCCGAACTTGAGTGTGCGCCGATGACTTGCTCCGCATCGTCTCGGCGGGGTCCGTCGTCAGGTCGGTGGGTGGCGCCGGAGGTGTTGGTGCACGGTGGCGGTGGGCATGTCGATCGCGCGCATGTCAGCGGGTTCCGCCCGATACTCGGCACACGGTACGGACCTACCCGTTTCTGGGACCGTCCTTAACGGCGGCCCCACCGCGGTCGGAGCGGGGGGAGGTCAGTCAGATCGGGATCCGGTGGGGGTTCGGTCTGGTCGTCGTCGTGGTCGAAGTGGCGGCCGTACTGGTCGGGGATCGTGCCCCATCCTGCGTAGGGCAGCGGCGTCGCCGGGTGGATGCCGAGCTCGTCGAGCGGGTCGATCCGGGCCGGGCCGACGGTGCACAGGTGTGTCCAGCGGTCGCCGAGGTCGAACACGTAGACGAACTGCTGGCCGGGTTGCAGCCGGGACAACCTCACCGCGGCTGTGTCGAGCAACTCAGGGGCCAGCTCGGGGTCGGTGGGGTCTGGTTGTCCGATCCGGGTGCCGTCGGCCAGCTCGAACTCGTGCAGGTGCGCCCGGTCCCAGCGGGCGAACGCGTCATCGATCGCGGTCGCCAGCGCGGCGAAGCTGTGCATACGGGCCGCGGCGAAGACCCGGCCCGGGCGCGGCCAGATCGTGTCCCCGCCGCCCTCGACCAGGTCCACCCGGATCGACCACCACCTCCGCGCCATCACCGACCACCGCCACCGGGCATCAACACACCGGACAGCCTCCCCGCCCACCCCGAACTCGGCGCCTGGCTGCGCCTGGCCAGGGGAACCGGTCAGGTGCGGTCGAGGCGAGCGAGGATCTGTTCCAGCATGGTCTGGCTGGCGTCGAGGCGTTGGTTCAACGCGGTGAGGCTTTCGGAGACCGTGTCGATGCGGTGCTCGACGCCGGTCAGTCGCTGCTCGACAGCGACGGTGAGCCGGTCGACCTTGCCGTCGACGGCGTCGATCTTGTCCTCCACGCGCGTGCTGATCTCGTAGAGGGACTCGACGTCGGCGCCCTGCTGGCGCAGCCTGCGCTCGACCTCGGGAGAAGACATGCCCGGGAGGCTACCGGGACGATCGCGTGCACTGCGTCGGGCACCAGGCGGTCTGCACAGCTCGTTCAGCGTGGCGGGCGCGCGCACCGCCATCCCCGGAGCCCGCCCACCGGCCCGCCGTCGGGGGAGGCCGGGGCCGGTGGGCGCAACCTGGTCAGGCCGGATGACCGGAGGAACCTGGTCGAGGTCCTGGTCAGGCGTCCCGGTAGCGGTCGTCCGGGTGGCAGATCAGGCCGACCTCGACGTTTCTGTGGGCGGCGTTGCGGATGAACGTCGTCCAGTTGGTCGCTTCCAGTACCCAGCTCTTCTCCAGCAGGCGCGCGGTCCATTCCACGAGCTGGACCCAGGTGGTGCACCGCTCGACTGCGAACCAGTAGCAGCCCTCGCAGGCTATGCCGGTGTGCGGGTTGCAGGCGTCGCAGTGCACCTGCCAGCGCACTGTGCGGGGACGGTCCACGAGGTCGGCGCCGGTGTAGACCCCCATGTCGAGCTGGCGGGCGCGGCCCTCGGCCGCAGCCCGAGCCGCCCGCCGTTCGTCCGCGCGCGGCCCGGGTGTAGCTGTCGCCGGTGGCCGACATTTGGGCTCTGATCGCCCGGCTGCGGGCCCGGTTGCCGTGGTTGCTGCTGGACATGGTGTTCCTCCGCGGAGTTCCCACACTCCTCCGCAGGTCAGCTGGCCAGCGGTGTCGAGGTCGCGACTCCTACACGCTGCGTCGTGGACGGCTCGCCCTCGGTCGCGGCCGTCCGGTGTGGGCGTCGGCTGCTCGGAGTCGGGCGGGCGTGTCCGCCGGGGCCTTCGAGTGCAGCGACAGGCGCCGTCTCGATGCCGGGCTACGAAGTGGTGGAAAGTTCGCGGTGGTGCCGGAGGCGATGTGCGCCGTCAGTGGTTCGTCCGTGGCGCGTCGGGCCGGGGGATCGGGCGGCAGCGCGGGCACACCGGCTCGTCGAGGCGCCAGCCCGCGGCGGTCAGCCACGCCCGGGCGGGCTCGGGAACCGCGTCGTCGGGGTCGGCGGCCAGGTCTCCGACCAGTAGTGGGCCGTCGCCGCAGCGCAGGCAGGTCAGGTCGGTGATCGGCCCGGCGGGTGGGCAGGACCGGCAGTAGCAGGCGGTGGTGGGCCCGCCGGGGCCAGCGACGAGCCATACGGCGCTCATCAGGATCTGCTGCATCGGGTCGGCTGGGGTGTGCCCGCACTGGTCGCAGCACAGGTGTCCGCGTACGGGCTCTGATGTCGCTGTAGGTACGAGCTGATTTGTCGTTGGTCCGGCGCGTCGGACCGAAGATCAGCTCAGGGAGGGACCACCCTCCGGGCTCTGTCAGCCGCCAAGCAGACGAGCCCGGAGGGTGGTCGCCCGTGATCCTGCCTGTGGAGGCATGGATGGACATCAGGAGGTTCGCCCCGCTGCGCGCGGCCGGGGCGACGTGGAAGGAAATCGCAGCTCAAGCTGGGTGCGACTGGCGCACCGCCCGTAAGTACCTCTCCGCTGGGGCGCCGGCGTCGCCGCCTCGGGCGCGGTCGCGGGCCGGGACGGTGCCGCGGCTGGTCGATCCGTTCACCGACGTGATCGACGCCTGGTTGGCCGGGGATCCGCGGTTGCGGGCCTCGGTGATCCACGAGCGTCTGGTCGCCGAGTACGGGTTCACTGGTCACTACTGTTGCGCGACGTTCGTCGTGTCCATGTCGGTGACGTCCGCGATGTTCACCGTGCGACATGAGTAGCCCCGCCGGGCTGGGTGCCGGGCGGGGCTGGTGGTCAGGTTGTCGCGGTGGTGGTCATTCTGTCGTCACCTCCGTCACGGCGGTGCGTGCGCTGGACTCGTCGACGATGGTCTTGTCGGCGGCGTAGGCGGCCAGCAGCGACTGCAGCGCGAGGTTGTTGACCGCCCTTGGCGCGCCGCGGCTGGTGGTGTGGATCAGTGAGACGGCGTCGTCGGAGAACAGTGTGTCCGAGCGGCCGACCAGTGTGAGGTGGTGGCGAAGGTAGCTGACCGTTTCGTCGCCGGTCATGCCGCCGAGGTGGTAGCGCACTGCGATGCGCTGGTCGAGCGCGGCGAGCATCCCGAGCTTGATCTTGCGGCGGAGGGTGGGTTGGCCGACGAGCAGGCAGGCCAGCGGGCTGCTGGAGTCCATGTCGTGGTTCGTGAGCATCCGCACCCCCTCGAGTTGCTCGTGGGAGAGCTGGTGGGCTTCGTCGAGGACCACGACGGGGACACGGCCCCGCTCGGCGTACTCGGTGGCCAGCGCGTCGAGGGCTTGCGGGATCAGGGTGGCCCGGTGCGGGCGGGGAACCCCGCCGAGGGCGGTGACGATGGCGTGCTGGATCCCGCGGGTGCCGACGTCGGGGTTGCCGAGGTAGATGACGATGTGGCGGGCGGGGTCGATGCCGGCCAGCGCGGCGCGGACCGCGACGGTCTTGCCGACCCCGACCTCGCCGGTGATCACTCCGAGGGCGTGTTCGCCGATGCACCACTGGATGCGGGCGACCGCTTCGCCGTGGGCGTGGTGACGATGCAGCATTCCCGGCGCGAGGTCACGGCCGAATGGGGTGCGGGAAAATCCGAAGTAGCCGCTGAGCTGGTCAATCATCCTGAGTCTCCTGCGCCTGAAGTTCCGGGATGGTGAGTTCGACTGATTCTGGTTCGACCGGCGTATTGGAGTGGTGGCGCTCGAGCAGAGCGCTGTAGTTGATACGACCTTCGAGCCGTTCGGTGTGGGTGGTGTCGATCAGCCGTAGGTAGTCGATCCCGGTCGGTTCCAGGGTGGTGTCGGGGATTTCGGGGCGGGCCTTGGGGTGGGCGTGGCGCCCGATGTGGTGGGCGACCGCGGTCCCGAACTCGCGCCCGGAATAGCGCACCACCAGTTCGGTGAGATCGAACGGGTCGAACACCAGCTCGACCTTGCGCCCGACCAACAGTTCGTCGACCTGGTAGGTGTTGCCGTGCAGCGAGACCGTGGCCGTCTTGGCCACGGTGCGGTGCTCGGACCACAGGAACGCCTCGCGCAGCTGCGCGGGGGTGGGCCGCGGCAACGGGGAAGCCAGCCCGTCGAGCCAGCGCGCCATCGGCGCGACCCCGCGGTCTCGGAGTGGGTGCGGGGGTGGTACTCAGTCTCGACCCAGGCGGTGAACAAGCGGTTGAGCTCGGCCAGATCGGCGATCTCGGCGGCCCGATCGGGAGTGATCTCGACGAGGAACTGCTCCCGGACGGTGCGGAAGAAGCGCTCGATTTTTCCCCTGCCTTGGGGTCGGCCCGGGGTGGAATGGACCAGCTTGATGCCGAGGCTGGCACAGCCGCGCAGCAGCCACGAGTCGACAAACGCTGAACCATTATCGACATAAATGCTTTCGGGGACTCCGCGCGAGGCCAGCGCCGGGCGTAGCGCCGCCGCGAGCCGCACGGTGTCCTCGGAGAACCCGAACCGGGCGGCCATCACCGCCCGGCTCCGGTCGTCCAGGAACGCGAACAGGTAGACCTTGTGCCCGGCGATCTGCGGGCCGTGCAGTGCGTCGCCGACCCAGAGCTCGTCGGGACGGTCAGCCTCGAAGCGCCCGAAGGCCGCCGGGGCCGCGGTGAGCCGCTGCTCGTGGCCGGCCTCGTCGACGATCAGTCCCAGCTCGAGGCGTTCGAAGTGGCGCTGCAGGGTGCGTTCGTTGGGGGCCCAACCGGACTGGGCGCGCAGGATCCGGGTGATCTGTGCGGCGGTGCGGCCCGGGTTCTCCCGCTTGAGCGCCGCCGCCGTCGCGAGCACCTCGGGCGGGGTCCGGGCAGTGACCTTGGCCGGCTGGGGCACCAGCGCTTCGAACCCGCCGACCCGCCAGGCCCGGACCCACCGGTCGATGGTGTGCCGGGTGACCTGCACCGGCTCGGCGAACGGGCCCGGATGCGCCCGTTCGGCCAGCTCGCGCACCAGCTTCCCGCGCTGGCGCGCGGTCAGCGTCGGGTCGATCACCTCCTGGATCAACTCGTAGCGAAACAGCGCCACCCGCCGGGCCCGCTCGGCTCGGCGGCGTGCGTCGTTGTCGGTTTGGCTCACCGATCACTCCTCTGTCGCGGTCGAAGATCGTCCGCGCGGAGCGTCGTGGCCGGAGTGATCACCTCACCAGGGGCATCTGGTGTTGATCGACTCCGTCGAGCTCGGCGGGGCCAGCAGCCGCCCGGACGTCACCGCGCCGGCCAGCTCCCACGGCGACAACCCGTCCACCGTCGCGGCCCAGCGCCGGGTCACCGCTGCCGCCGCGGCCAGCAGCGCCGCGACCGCATCCCCCGTCCCGGACGAGGCCGGATCGGGCATCGCGGCCAACGGATCCAGCGCCGCCGCCAGCGCGGTGAACTCCACGCGCAGCCCCTCGGCCCGGGCCCGCCACCGGCGCAGCCAGCCGCGCACCGTTCCCGCCGCCCGACCTACCCGCTCGGCGACCCGTCGGTGCCCCCACCCGGTCGCGGCCAGCGCCAACGCCGCGCCGATCACCGCCACCAGATCCGCGCGCCGGGCCAGCACCCCCACCGGCAACAGCACGTGCGTGGTGCCGCAGCCCGAACACCGCGCCCGACGCGGCCGCAGCCGCCACCCGAGCGCACCCGTCCCGCGCAGCACCCGCGCCCGGGCATGCCCCCACGGCCGCAGCCGACCCCCACACCGGCACTCCAGCCGACCGGCCACCAGCCGGGCTTCAACCTCTACGACGTTCTTGCCTACCGTGACCACGGGCGCCTCCCGCGCGCCTGAGGTGGCCCTCCCGGGACTGGCTGGTACCCCGACCGGGAGGGCCCACCGCCTCCACCGACGGCCCGACATGATCACGCTGTCGTCGCACACCAACGCCATCGGGCCCCGCACCCGCCCCCACCGCGTCGTCACCGCGAACGACGGACCCCGCTCAACTCGTGGTCACGAGGAGCGTCGGCGAACACCCAGCGCCGACGATGAACCGGAACCCGGCCTCGTCCAGGGTGTTCAGGTTCCCCGCGGACAGCATGCCCGCGTCCGCGACAACGATCATGTTCTCGATGCGGTGCCGCGAGTGGAACGCCTCGATGATCGGGACGATGGTCAGCTTCTCAGCCTTGTTGCCCTCGAAGCAGCCGATCTCCAACGGGAACCCGTTGCAGTCGACCAACAGGCCGACGACGATCTGCGGGTCGACCCGGCGTTCCTTGGAGAACCCGACCTTCCGCAACCCGTCCTCCTTCTCCGCCTCGAAGTAGAGCGTTGTCACGTCGTAGAGCACCAGGCTCACATCCCCGCTGCTCAGGGCATGTGCGAAGCACAGATCGGCGACCCGGTCCCGATAGCAGGGCGGTGCGGAGCCGCCGTCGCTCCCCGCCGGCCCGGATTCATCCACCTTGGACTCCGCAGGCACTTCGCCGTCGGGAACCGCGTCATCGGAGTCGGTGGCCCGGGCGGCGCGACGCAGAGTGCGCTGCATCGTGGAATACGACGCCGCTGTCCGGCCCATGTCGGCGAGTACTCGGCCGACGTCGAGCATCGAGGTGGGCTCGACGACCCGAGTGATCACCAGGTCACGGAAGACCTCATCGTCCAGCTCGTCGAACCCGAGCGAGGAGTAGACCCCGGCGAGCAGGTCGAACAACAACCCCGACGCGGTCCCGACCACACTGCCCGCCGCGACAGTCTCCCCCACCCGACGCGTTGGCCTCGGCGCCTTCTGCGGCGCGGTGACCGGCGGGAATAGCGCGGGTTCCGGCGGTGCCGGGGCGAGGCGATGGCGGCGTTTCACCTCGGCCAGGCCCAGATCGAGCTCGCCCTGGGCAGCATCATCGAGCATGCCCTGGGCACGGGCCATCAACAGCCCGAGCTCGACCTCGCTGTGCGCAGAACCCAGGTGAGCGACGATCCGCTGCCGACGCCCGGACACGTACTCCGCGATCTGCACCGCCGTCGCGCCCGAGCCCGTCCGAACCCGCCTGATGAACGCCACAACCCCACAGCCTACCCACCAAATAGTGCGTGAAGCCCGCACCAAGCCCCACCATCACCGCAGGTCACAGACCTGCCGGATCGCGGACGCCGGACCGGTGACCGAACTCAGGTCCGAGTACCGAACTCCCCACGACGCCACGTGGTCGACTACGACCATCCCGTAGCCGTGCGAACCTGAGAAGCGAGAACGGTCGATGGTCGGGGCCGTCCCCGGGGCCCAGTCGTCGACCTCGACTCGGACCCGGCTGGTCGGAGCAACACTCATCCGTACCGCACGTACACCCCCTGCATGCTCGATCGCATTGGTCACGAGCTCGGTGACGACCAGCGCAGCATCAATGGCCAGATCCGGGTTCCGCACGCGCTGACGCAACCAGTGGCGGAGCCGCCGCAGAGCGGTCTGGTCGCAGCGGCCGAGGCACAACGATTCGGCAGTGAAGTCCAGATCGGTCACCATGGTCCTCCGTCTGAGTCGCCGACACCTTCAGCCAACTCCCTGACTGCTCTGTTGACCGGACTAGCGGGTTGTGGGCCCGCGTGTCGTCACAGATGGCGGCGTTGCTCGGTGTAGCCGTTAGCGCTTCTGATCACGAAAGCGCGGAGGCTGCTGATGTCGAGGGAACGGGAGCTGCAGGACCTGGAGCTGGGCCGGTGGGGTCGCGTGACTGCGACTGATCACCTGCCGGGCTGGGAGGTACGCGGCCCGGACGGGTGCGCGATTGAGCCGGTGAACGAGTTCCTGGTCGAGCTCGCTGCCCGCGGGATGTCGGCGCACACGGTGCGCAGTTACGCCTATGACCTGCTGCGCTGGTGGCGGTTCTTGGCTGTAGTCGAGGTTCGTTGGGATCGGGCGTCGTCGGCGGAGGTCCGGGATCTGGTGCTGTGGCTGCGGCGCGCCACCAAGCCGGGCGCGTCGCGGCGGCGGGAGTCCGCGGTCACGGCGGGGACGGTGAACCCGGTGACGCGCAAGGCATATCCCGGAGATGGCTATGCGGCCCGGACGGTGCGCCACAGCAATGCGGTGTTGCGGGCGTTCTACGAGTTCTGGATCGACGAACGCGGCGGGGGGCCGCTGGTGAATCCCGTGCCGCGGGAGCGGGACCGGTCCGGTCAGCGTGCGGGCGCGCACCACAATCCGCTGGGCCCGTTCACACCGCGGCCGCGGCTGCGCTACAACCCGCGGCTGCCGCGGTCGCGGCCGCGGGCGATGCCCGATGAGCAGTGGGAGTCGCTTTTCGAGGCGCTGCGCTCGGACCGGGACCGGGCAATGGTGGCCATGGCGGTCAGCAGTGGCGCCCGGATCGGAGAGCTGCTTGGGGTCCGGGGCGCGGACCTGGACTGGGGCGAGCAGCTGGTCCGGGTCCATCGCAAGGGCAGCAACGCACAGCAGTGGCTGCCGGTCTCGGGCGAGACATTCGTGTGGTTGCGTCTCTACATCGAGCAACTCGGCGGCGAGGTGGGACCGGGCGAGCCGCTGTGGCAGACGCTGCGCCGGCGGCACCGTGGCCCAGTCTTGAGGGGGGTAGACGGGGCCACGGTCGATGGGACGCCGCCGAGCGGACCCATCACGGCGGTAACGATCAGCGGGGGCTCGGAGGTTCGGGGACGAAAGCCATTGAGCTATGACGCGTGGCGGGCGGTCATGCGGCGGGCGAACGCGGTGCTCGGCACGAACTGGTCGATGCACGACCTACGGCACACGTGTGCCCTCCGGATGATCCGGGACGACCGGCTGTCGTTGCGGGACGTGCAGACTGTGCTCGGGCACGCCCACTTGACCACGACGCAGCAGTACTTGTGTGACGACGAATCCGTGGTCCTAGGCCGGGTGCACGAGCACTTGGCCAGGCTCGGCGAACCAGCGCCGGTCGCGCCGGCCAGGGCCGCCGACTACGCCGCCGAGGATATGGCGATCTTGCTGGGGCCGTTCTCGGGTCAAGCCGGAGGGCAGCGATGAGCCCGGCGAAGACGGCCCGGTCGATGCCGGCGTCGGTGCCAAACGCTTCCCCGGCGGGGCCGCAGTCGGGAGCACCGCGCGGCATCGACGCAGCGGAATCGGCGGCGATGCAGGTCCCGTCACGCTCGGGCCCGGTCAACGACGTTGATCTGGACCAGGTGCTGGCACTACTGCCGGGGTTGCCGATCTGGCCACCGGCCGGGGGCGGGGAACGCCAGCATCGACTGCGGGGGGCCCGCCGGATCCTGGAGTGGTTGGAGTCATTCCCGGGCGATGGCTGGCAGCAGCGGTGGGTTCTCTCGGGAGCCGACACCGGGGTGGGGTGGCTCGAGGATCTTCGCCGCAAACCAGGCGTCAGAGACCGCTCGGACCTCACCAGCGGCCTGGGCTGTCTGCTGTCGGCGCGCGTGGTGCTGCCCAGCTATGACTTCCTCGCCGCCTACCGCGCCATGAACTTGTTCATCGACGCCCGGCGGTGTCTGAGCCCGACAGCTTTCACCCAGCTCGAGGAGACCGTGCAGGCCCGCAGGCTCGAGGGCCGGATACCTGCCGAGGCCGTGGTGATCTTGACCAAGCTGGTTCTGCACACCGGCCGGGAACTGGAGCAGATCACTGCGGAAGACTTCGCCGAGTTCCGCATCTGGTCCTACACCCACCGCGGCCGCGATCTGCGCGGCACGTTCGTGGCCTGGGACCTGCTCGCTACCGTCACCGAGCTGTCCGGGCCCCGCCCGGAGCCGTGGGAACGCGCCCGGCTCGGCCAACGCAGCCCGGCTGAACTGGTGGACCGCTACCGGATCCAGAACCGCTCGATCCGGGATCTGCTGGTGCGCTACTTGAGCGAATTGGAACAGCGCAGCGACCACAGCACGATGCTGAACCGGTCGAACCAGCTGGTTTCGCTGTTCTGGGTCGATCTGGAGGCCCACCACCCGGGACTGGACTCACTTCGCCTGTCACCGGACATGGTGTCGGCCTGGAAGCGACGGCTCGGTGAGCACAAGCGGGGTGGCAAACGCGCTGCTCTCGGAGTGCAACAGGTCTTGATCACCGTCCGTGCGTTCTACCTCGACCTGGCCGAGTGGGCGATCGAAGACCCCAGCTGGGCGCCATGGGTAGTGCCTTGTCCGATTCCGCGTCGCGACACCGCCAACATTCGGCCGCAAAAACAACGAGCTGCACTGACCGCGCGGATGCACCAGCGCGTCCGCGATCGGCTCCCGCACCTACTGACACTGGCCGAGACCGCGCAGAACTCCCACGCACACTGGGCCGCGGTCCTCACCGCGGCCCAATGCACGGAGATCGGCGCCGAGTTCAGCGTGTCCACCCCCGAGCCAGCCAGCGATTCCACCGAGCAGGACGGCGCGAGTGCCATACCGGGGACAGCGCCCCGCTATCGCCGGGTCGCGCGGCGCAGTCATACCGAGCGCGGCGGCCGATCCTGCGAGCAGTCTTCCGTGACTGTCCAACCCCTGCCCGGTCCTGCAACAGAAGGCCGAGACGAGGACCGGGACGAGCCTGGCGAGCGGATCGACGTAGTCCGGCGTGAGGATAAGACGTTCTGGGCCTGGGCGGTGATCGAAACATTGCGCCACACCGGGCTACGGGTCGAGGAACTACTCGAGCTGACCGAACTGGCGTTGTCGTCCTATCGGCTCCCCCCTACCGGCGAGGTGGTGCCGCTCCTGCAGGTCCTGCCGTCCAAAATCGACGAAGAACGGCTATTGCTGGTCAGCCCGGAACTGGCCAGCGTGCTGGCCAGCATCGTGAGCAGGCTGCGCGCCGACAACGATGGCCGCATACCGGTCGTGTCGCGCTGGGACCATCACGAGCGGGTCTACGGGCCGGTCCTGCCGCACCTATTCCAGCGGCGCGCGGGCCCCACTCGACAGCGGGCGCTGACCCGCGACATGGTGCACCGTCTGCTGCAAGGCACCGTCGACGCGGCTGGACTGCGCGGTCGCGACGGAGAGCCGCTGCGGTTCACCCCACACGACTTTCGGCGCATGTTCGCCACCGAGGCCGTCACAACGGGGCTGCCCGTCCACATCGCTGCCCGGCTGCTCGGCCATCACAGCCTCAACACCACCCAGTCCTACCTAGCGGTGTTCGACGAGGAGTTGATTCGCACCTACCGCACCTACCTCGACCGGCGGCGCGCGGTGCGCCCCAGCGCCGAGTATCGCGAACCCACCCCGGCTGAGTGGGCCGAGTTCGAGCAGCACTTCGAGCGCCGGGCTCTTGAACTGGGCAGCTGCGCGCGGCCCTACGGAACCCCGTGCTCGCACGAGCACGCCTGCCTGCGCTGTCCGATGCAGCGCGTCGACCCCCGCGCCCGCCAGCGACTGGTCACGATCCTTGCCAATCTCACCGACCGCATCGACGAAGCCCGCGTCCACGGCTGGCTCGGCGAACTCGAGGGCCTCGAACACACCCTGCGCGCCGGACAGGCAAAACTCGCCGCCCTCGATCGCTCCGCCCGCACTCACCGAGCGGCGGTCACCGATCTCGGAATGCCCACACCGACCTCGGCCTCGGAGCCAGCACCCGGCCGATCGACGCCCTCGAAGGAGACAGTTCGATGATCACCACACGCCCGAGTCGCGGCCGCAGTTTCACCCCCATCGGACAGCTAAATCGACCTACTCGCGCTGGGGCGGTCGCACCCACCGCGCTACTCCAGATAAGGATGTACCCACTGCATTTGTCGTTCACTCGTGGACACGCCGTGTGCGGGGGTCTGGTCGTGTGCGGTCCCGCGCCGACGCTGACGCTGCATCACGTGGATGGGGCTTACGGCCGAGTATCGTGGCTGGCAGCTCTGGCCCGCACGGCAAGGGGGGCTCCGGCCAGATCTTCTTCGTTACACAGCAACTTCAGCTCGTAGTACACCGCCTGCGGTGCGTCGTCATAGTCGAGATGGACCGCAAGCACGTTCACCGGTTCACCGAGCTACTCCTGAGTCTCACGCAGCCAGCGCGCAGCCCGTTCCAAGGCAGTCGCCAGGTCGTTGTCGCTGAACTGGACCGGGCGGAAAGGGATCTCCCCGACCCCATCGCGATGATCGCCGGGGCGGGGCAGCCCGCGAGCCAGTCCCGCCTCATCGAGGTCCAGCGCTTCCGGGTTTTCAGTCATCGCCCCAGCATCGCGTCTCCGCGGCCCGAGGTCGAACCGCCCCGGCCGAGGTCGAACCGTCCCGGTAGCACCGCCCGGCCGGCCGGTGCAGGCAGATCTTGACACGGGATCGCGTGGTTAGCTAGTAGTAAATCTGCCGATGAGATGACGGTCGAGGCACGCCACAGGGACGGCGATCGGATCGAGACGAACGGGAGGGTGATCTATCAGAACAGCCCCCGAACTTCTGGATCAGTAAGTAAGCGACAGTCGCGAGATGCGGGGTCCGTCCGTCCGTACGGACCCCGCATCTCCCTCCAGCTCGAACGCTGCGCGGGTCGGCAGCAGCCGATGTTCAGCGGGTGTTCAGCGGGTTTCGTTTAGGCCCGTTCGCGACCGCCCGGTGTAGGCCACGTCGCCACCGGTCTGCGGGTGATACCCGGACGGTCCTTCCTGGTAGGCCGAGTCACTTGGGGCTCGCCGGGAGAAGGAGTTGGCGGTCGGGCGTCTCAAGTGCGGGTCAACCCGCCCGACGCCTGGTCGATGGAATGGATCAGGGAGATCCCTGATGTGTCCGGTTGTGGGAGCGGGGCATGCTCAACCTCGTGCCGACCTCGCCCTTCAGCCACTTCGACAACACTCGACACACCAACTGGAAGATCATCGGAGTTGCCGGCCCCGACGACCCCCAGACCGTCCTCGAAGTGGAGATCTACCAAGCAACCCAACGGAGAGCCCGGCGCTGGTACTCGCCCCTGCAGAGGTACCCCAGTTCATCGCAGGGCTGGTTGCCACGGTGATGCCCGGGGATCTCACCGCCGAAGAAACGCCGGAACACTGACGCGCGTCGATTGACTTCCCGCCGGTAGGCGATGGCAGCGCGCAACGGGTCATCGACGTCTGAGCGGGCCGGCTGTATCGATCCCTCATCGATCACCAGCTGCGCGTCATCGACGTGAGATGCGTGCTTCGTGTGGCGCCAGAGACCGTGTCCCGTCGTGCGATATGAGCCCGAAGGGAGGATACTGACAGGGCAGCCTTGTCCCCCCCGGGCTGCACGGCGGTCGGGGCGACCCGGTAACCCCCTGCCCCGGCCGCCCCGGGAATCGGCGGTTGATCGGATTTCTTCGCGGTCCTCGCTCGACGTGGCCCAAGGCGATCGACGGTGTCCGCGGTACACCTGTGCACGGTGGGCTAGCTGGCGTTCCGGCCGAGCTAAATGCGCCATCGCTCGCCATCGAGAGGCCGCTACGCACGACGACGGCCAATCGCAACTGATCGCCGGCCCGCACGTCAGAGGGGACTCATGAGTCGGCGTTTTCCGATTCAACAGCAGTCGAAGGTCAACGTCGAGCTCGACCTACGCGAAAGATTCGCGATGCCCTTCAGCTGGACGAGTCACCTCGAGCACCGCGGACCTGCCCACCAGGTACGTCACAGACGTGACCGTCGCAGCCGGTGGCTGGGCAACCGTTCGTTGGACCCACCTGGGAGCGGCAGCCGCCGCTCCCAGAACGGGCGGGCGTCAGCGTAGGAGTCAGGAACAGGGGCGTCCAGAGCAGGTGCTCTCGCTCCGCTGCCTGCCTGCAGGACCCCGGAGCGGTGGGCAACCGGGTTCCGGTAGGTGGAGCAGGTGGTCGTCGTCCGAACTCGACGTCGTTGCCGCCGCAGTTAGGTCCGACCGGAGGACGAGCACGGCGGTCTCGGGCGGCTCACCACCTACCGTTGCTCGGCTCGGGTAGTCGCGCTCCCCTACCGGCCTGGCCCGTCGGTCCTCGTGGTGCTCAGCCAGCTACGGGGATTGGCGAGCATCTCGATCGGTGGCGTGTACTTGGTGGCGCTGTTGATGGTGCGGTGCAGGGCGTGATGGACGGCGCCGACGTCGTCGCTGTCCATGGTCTCGGCGCGGATGCCTCGGTCGGCGAGCACGTGTCGGACCAGTAGCGCGTGGTCGTTCATTGCGCCGAGTACGCGTCGGTCCGCTGTCGTGGTGATCGTGACGGCGTCGGGGTCGAGCTCGCCGAGTGTGTCGGTCGCGAGCGCTTCGGCACGTAGCGATGCTCGGATGGTGGAGACGAGGAGCGGGCCGAGGGAACGAATCTGCGATGCTCGGACGGCGGGTACGAACACCGAATACAACGTGCCCGCGTGAGTGATGAGTAGACACTTGCGTCGGGCGTGCCAGATCTGGTTGACGCACCGGTGGCTCGGCGATGGTGGCACGTGCGCCAGCGAGCTTGGCTCGAGACCCGCGGGGGACAGGATCTTCGCGGTCGCGCGCACGATCCCTGCGGCAAGGTTCCCGCACGTGGTCCCGGACGCCCGGCAAGGCGTCGCCCGCTGGGGGTGTCTGGCTCGTCGCTTCCGAGACGCCGCTACTGCACCGTTCTGTCGCGTTATGGGTCCTCGCCTCGACGACGGTCCTGAATTCGCCGCGGGGGCGAGCTCGGGTTCCTGGACCCGGGTGACCGTTCGCTCGGGGTTCCAGCTGGGGAGCGGTGTTGCTGTCGTCGACTATTTGGCGGTGTGCTGGTGTCGAGGGCGCCCGTGAGCTCGGCCCGGGCGGGTAGCCCGGTTCTCGACATGGTGAGGACGAGTCGTGTCGTCGCAGGCTCCCGGTGCATCGTCTCGCAGCGTGCGCGGACGCGATGACGGCGTCGGTCGACGATGCGCCGACCGTGTGATGTCGCGTGCGCGTCGTGACGCGACCCCGATGAGGCTGTCGACGGGTCGGACGCCCGCCCGGTTGTGTGGTCGGTTGCTTCATCGACCTGCCGCTCCCATGTTACCCATATTCAGCGATTGTCGAGTGGGGAAAGTTGCGCCCGGGCAGTTTCCGGTAGAGTCAGGACCTGTTCCCCACAATAGTGAATGAGAGGGCTCCTGTGGCACAAATCCGGACGGTGCGGCTCGTCGACGACATGACCGGCGGTGAAGCCGATGAAACCGTCGTCTTCGGCCTCGACGGCGCAGTACTTGAAATCGAACTCAGTTCCGGTAACGCAAGGGCATTGCGCGAGGCTCTCGCACCGTTCGTCGTCGCAGCTCGCAGGGCCGGCGCCCGGCGGACGGGTCGTCGTGCGCAGTCGGGTGGCTCGCGTGCACGCGCTTCCGCCGGCGGGGTGGAGATCCGGGAGCACAACCGTGCGGTGCGTGCGTGGGCGCGGGACAGCGGTTTCAAGGTGTCCGCGCGCGGCCGGCTCTCGGCCGAGATCGTGGCGGCCTACGAGGCGCGCGCGGCCGAACCGGAGACGAAGGCGACTGCTGCCCGTTCAAGGCCGCGGAAGTCGGGCTTGAGGAACGAACCTTCGAGCGCGGCGCAGTCCGGTACGCCGAGTTCGGTGCAGTTCAGCGGTTGATCCACTCGGCGACCCCGGCGGGTGTCGGCCGCGCAGCTCGGAGAACGACGTCGAGCCCAGCCCTGCAAGGTCGCCGGGGAACAGTTCTGCTGGCCCGCCGATCAGGGGCTCGTCCGAGCGGCTCGGCGACCTCGTCCCGGTTGACGGCGACTCGGGATAGTCCCGGTGTGTACCTGCGCCCCGCGTGCAATAGGGGCGGAGGAGAGTCCGGGGATCGACTTTCTGTGGCTCGTTCGCGAGGGTTGTCTTCCGGCGCGCCATCGCCCGTGCATGAGGTGGCCCGCCGGCGCGGCAGCGGCCAGTCCCGTCGGTGGAGGCAGCCCGTCGCCGGGTGGCGCACGGCAGTCGCTGCAGGGCCAGGACTGACCGTGCGACGATCGTGACATGGTGGGCAAGTGTCGAGCGCGAGCCGTTGCGAGCGGCCATGGGCAGACATCGTTCACCGCGCCCGCTCAGGGTGGTGGCCGGGACGCCACTCGGGTGTGCTGGCTGCGGGGGATCCGATCGGAGGTCCGGCGGTGAGCACGCTCGACGATCCCGGCGGCTGCGAACGCCCGGACGTGCTCGAGGAGTTGGATACCGAGCAGCTCGAGAGGATCTGCCGTCGCTACGGGGTCGTGTCTCTTCAGGTTTTCGGCTCGGTGGCCAGGGGCGACTCGTCGACGGCGAGTGACATCGACCTGCTCTACGAGTTGGGGCCGGGCGCCCGCTTGGGCTGGGAGATCGACGATCTCGCCGAGGAACTGGCCGAGGTCTTCGGCCGCGCGCCGACCACACCCGTCCCGGTGCGCCGCTGTTCCCCTCCGAGCGCAAGGGCCGCGACGGCTCCGGCCTGCGCACGACCGCGGAGGTGTTCCGTCGGTCGCTGGCCGACGCGGCCGTCACGCACCTGCCGGGCTGGGTCGGGAAGCTGACCCCGCACGTGCTGCGTCACTACTGCGCCTCCCAGCTCTACCGCTCCGGGATGACGCTGTTCGCGATCCAGGAGCTGCTCGGACACGCCTGGACCGGCACCACTGCCCGCTACGTGCACGTCGACGCCAGCCACGTCGAAGACGCCTGGGTCACCGGCCAGCAGCGCGCCGGTGAGCGCTGGAAGGGACTGGTCTGATGAAGTGGAACCTGCGCCTGGCCGCGGCCAACCGCGGGATCTGGAAGGCCAGCGAGCTGCAGCGCATGCTCGCCGAGCGCGGGCTGGTGATCAGCACCGGGAAGATGTCCGGGCTGTGGTCCGGGCGCCCGAACACGATCAAGCTCGACGAGCTCGACGTCATCTGCGCGGTCCTCGATTGTCCGGTCGAGGAGCTGCTGGTCCCCGAGCCCGGTCAGGTTTCGGCGCCGGTCCGAGCCGACGAGCAGGCTGATGGGCAGGCTGCGGCCGCCGCCCGCTCCGGCCCGGTGCCACGGCCGCGCCGGAGCCGGTCGCTGCCGCCGCGGTGAGCACGATGAGCACGGTGAGCACGGTGAGCACGGTGAGCTGCGCTTGGTGCGGCGCCCCGCTGCCGGCGGGCAGTCGGCGCGACCGGCGCTACTGCAGCCACCTCTGCCGCAGCATGGCCTCCAACGGGCGACGCGCAGCCGGCGAGACGCCGCCGGCGCGCTGGTCGCACCCCGCGCTGGAGGCGCCCGATTGTTCGCCGACGCTCCTCGTGACCACGAGTTGAGCGGGGTCCGTCGTTCGCGGTGACGACGCGGTGGGGGCGGGTGCGGGGCCCGATGGCGTTGGTGTGCGACGACAGCGTGATCATGTCGGGCCGTCGGTGGAGGCGGTGGGCCCTCCCGGTCGGGGTACCAGCCAGTCCCGGGAGGGCCACCTCAGGCGCGCGGGAGGCGCCCGTGGTCACGGTAGGCAAGAACGTCGTAGAGGTTGAAGCCCGGCTGGTGGCCGGTCGGCTGGAGTGCCGGTGTGGGGGTCGGCTGCGGCCGTGGGGGCATGCCCGGGCGCGGGTGCTGCGCGGGACGGGTGCGCTCGGGTGGCGGCTGCGGCCGCGTCGGGCGCGGTGTTCGGGCTGCGGCACCACGCACGTGCTGTTGCCGGTGGGGGTGCTGGCCCGGCGCGCGGATCTGGTGGCGGTGATCGGCGCGGCGTTGGCGCTGGCCGCGACCGGGTGGGGGCACCGACGGGTCGCCGAGCGGGTAGGTCGGGCGGCGGGAACGGTGCGCGGCTGGCTGCGCCGGTGGCGGGCCCGGGCCGAGGGGCTGCGCGTGGAGTTCACCGCGCTGGCGGCGGCGCTGGATCCGTTGGCCGCGATGCCCGATCCGGCCTCGTCCGGGACGGGGGATGCGGTCGCGGCGCTGCTGGCCGCGGCGGCAGCGGTGACCCGGCGCTGGGCCGCGACGGTGGACGGGTTGTCGCCGTGGGAGCTGGCCGGCGCGGTGACGTCCGGGCGGCTGCTGGCCCCGCCGAGCTCGACGGAGTCGATCAACACCAGATGCCCCTGGTGAGGTGATCACTCCGGCCACGACGCTCCGCGCGGACGATCTTCGACCGCGACAGAGGAGTGATCGGTGAGCCAAACCGACAACGACGCACGCCGCCGAGCCGAGCGGGCCCGGCGGGTGGCGCTGTTTCGCTACGAGTTGATCCAGGAGGTGATCGACCCGACGCTGACCGCGCGCCAGCGCGGGAAGCTGGTGCGCGAGCTGGCCGAACGGGCGCATCCGGGCCCGTTCGCCGAGCCGGTGCAGGTCACCCGGCACACCATCGACCGGTGGGTCCGGGCCTGGCGGGTCGGCGGGTTCGAAGCGCTGGTGCCCCAGCCGGCCAAGGTCACTGCCCGGACCCCGCCCGAGGTGCTCGCGACGGCGGCGGCGCTCAAGCGGGAGAACCCGGGCCGCACCGCCGCACAGATCACCCGGATCCTGCGCGCCCAGTCCGGTTGGGCCCCCAACGAACGCACCCTGCAGCGCCACTTCGAACGCCTCGAGCTGGGACTGATCGTCGACGAGGCCGGCCACGAGCAGCGGCTCACCGCGGCCCCGGCGGCCTTCGGGCGCTTCGAGGCTGACCGTCCCGACGAGCTCTGGGTCGGCGACGCACTGCACGGCCCGCAGATCGCCGGGCACAAGGTCTACCTGTTCGCGTTCCTGGACGACCGGAGCCGGGCGGTGATGGCCGCCCGGTTCGGGTTCTCCGAGGACACCGTGCGGCTCGCGGCGGCGCTACGCCCGGCGCTGGCCTCGCGCGGAGTCCCCGAAAGCATTTATGTCGATAATGGTTCAGCGTTTGTCGACTCGTGGCTGCTGCGCGGCTGTGCCAGCCTCGGCATCAAGCTGGTCCATTCCACCCCGGGCCGACCCCAAGGCAGGGGAAAAATCGAGCGCTTCTTCCGCACCGTCCGGGAGCAGTTCCTCGTCGAGATCACTCCCGATCGGGCCGCCGAGATCGCCGATCTGGCCGAGCTCAACCGCTTGTTCACCGCCTGGGTCGAGACTGAGTACCACCCCCGCACCCACTCCGAGACCGCGGGGTCGCGCCGATGGCGCGCTGGCTCGACGGGCTGGCTTCCCCGTTGCCGCGGCCCACCCCCGCGCAGCTGCGCGAGGCGTTCCTGTGGTCCGAGCACCGCACCGTGGCCAAGACGGCCACGGTCTCGCTGCACGGCAACACCTACCAGGTCGACGAACTGTTGGTCGGGCGCAAGGTCGAGCTGGTGTTCGACCCGTTCGATCTCACCGAACTGGTGGTGCGCTATTCCGGGCGCGAGTTCGGGACCGCGGTCGCCCACCACATCGGGCGCCACGCCCACCCCAAGGCCCGCCCCGAAATCCCCGACACCACCCTGGAACCGACCGGGATCGACTACCTACGGCTGATCGACACCACCCACACCGAACGGCTCGAAGGTCGTATCAACTACAGCGCTCTGCTCGAGCGCCACCACTCCAATACGCCGGTCGAACCAGAATCAGTCGAACTCACCATCCCGGAACTTCAGGCGCAGGAGACTCAGGATGATTGACCAGCTCAGCGGCTACTTCGGATTTTCCCGCACCCCATTCGGCCGTGACCTCGCGCCGGGAATGCTGCATCGTCACCACGCCCACGGCGAAGCGGTCGCCCGCATCCAGTGGTGCATCGGCGAACACGCCCTCGGAGTGATCACCGGCGAGGTCGGGGTCGGCAAGACCGTCGCGGTCCGCGCCGCGCTGGCCGGCATCGACCCCGCCCGCCACATCGTCATCTACCTCGGCAACCCCGACGTCGGCACCCGCGGGATCCAGCACGCCATCGTCACCGCCCTCGGCGGGGTTCCCCGCCCGCACCGGGCCACCCTGATCCCGCAAGCCCTCGACGCGCTGGCCACCGAGTACGCCGAGCGGGGCCGTGTCCCCGTCGTGGTCCTCGACGAAGCCCACCAGCTCTCCCACGAGCAACTCGAGGGGGTGCGGATGCTCACGAACCACGACATGGACTCCAGCAGCCCGCTGGCCTGCCTGCTCGTCGGCCAACCCACCCTCCGCCGCAAGATCAAGCTCGGGATGCTCGCCGCGCTCGACCAGCGCATCGCAGTGCGCTACCACCTCGGCGGCATGACCGGCGACGAAACGGTCAGCTACCTTCGCCACCACCTCACACTGGTCGGCCGCTCGGACACACTGTTCTCCGACGACGCCGTCTCACTGATCCACACCACCAGCCGCGGCGCGCCAAGGGCGGTCAACAACCTCGCGCTGCAGTCGCTGCTGGCCGCCTACGCCGCCGACAAGACCATCGTCGACGAGTCCAGCGCACGCACCGCCGTGACGGAGGTGACGACAGAATGACCACCACCGCGACAACCTGACCACCAGCCCCGCCCGGCACCCAGCCCGGCGGGGCTACTCATGTCGCACGGTGAACATCGCGGACGTCACCGACATGGACACGACGAACGTCGCGCAACACTGGGCAGTCGAAGGCCCCGATCGACCTGGAGTCACACTGCGTCTGGCACGGCGAGGCCTTCACAGACGGCCAGCTCGTCGACACCATCACCCCCAAGCGGGGCGCGAACACCACCAACGACACCAAGCTGCGCGCCGAGCCGGTCTGGGACCCGGCAGCGCATCCGGGGTCGTGGCGGGCGGTCTGGGCCTACTCGGCCAAGCGGTTCGCCCGCGACAACCGCACCCTCAACGCCCAGGAGGCCCGAGCCCGAGCCGTCATCGAGGGCGAGTCGTCGGCACGGACACCGAGGTTCGTCAAGAACAGCGGCGACGGCCAGACCCTCGACGAGAAGGCCCTTGCTCGCGCTCGGCGCCTGGCCGGGCTCAAGGGCTACGTCACCAACCTGCCCGCCTCCGGGATGGTCGCCGGGGAGGTGATCGCGGCCTACCACGACCTCTGGAACGTCGAGGCCTCATTCCGGATGAGCAAGACCGACCTCGCCGCCCGCCCCATGTTCCACCGCACCCGCGACAGCATCGAAGCCCACCTGACCATCGTGTTCACCGCGCTCGCCGTCGCCCGCGCCGCCCAGAACCGCACCGGCCTCTCCATCCGCCGACTCGTCCGCGCGCTACGCCCGCTGCGCTCGGCCACCATCGCACTCAACGGCGCTGAGCAGACCTTCCCGCCCCAGATCCCCACCGACCTCGAGCCCGTCATCACCGCCCTACGAGACGGGACCGTCACGCACTAACAACTTTGACCGAACTCGGGCGGTCCGCGCCGACGTCGTCGCCGTCGAGGCCCGTCGCCACCACGAACACCACCCCGACACCGACGCCAGCGCTGGCACCTGCGCCGAGGTCGTCGTCACACGATACGGCTCCCGGGTGGTCAGCTTGACCGAACGTCGGCTCACCCACCTCGACACCACGATGGCCGCGCTGCCCACCGACCAGCGTCCGCTGCCGACCGTGACCGTCTATGACGAGCTCCTGGCCCGTCGACGCGATCCCGACACCGCCATCCCCGTCCCTTGCCCGCAGGCTGGAGAAGTGTCATGACCGGACCCCGCCGACGACGCGCAGGCATGACCGAACAGGCCGCCACCGCAGCGGCGGACCCCGTGGCGCTTCTCCACGATCTGCACCGCAGTCGGCTCCGGAGGCCGTCTTCACCTTCCGGACGAACGCCACCACCCGAGACTACCGATTAGACCCCAGATCCCGACCCCGCAAGACGCTGACCAGCAGCGACGGCTCACGACCCCCGACTACCTGTGCAACTCAGGGTTGACGGTGGCCGCGTTGTCGCTCGTCGTGGCCGGCGGCTTCGGTGGCGTGGACACCGGCATCGAATCCGTGGCCGCGCTGTCCTGTCTCAACTGCCCCGACGCATCACGCAGGAGCTCATCTGTTCGACATATGAGCAGACCAAGACGCTCCGCATAGGCCCGATCTGGTGCACTCTGGGTGTCCCGCAAACAGCGGGACCGCCACCGATTCGGTGGTGGTGCCCTAAAGGAAACGGAACTACATCATCATGATGAGCCGAGGAAAGCTCGCCGGTACCGCACTCGGTGTCCTGTTCATCGCCAGCGGCAGTGTCGCCGCCGCGACCACCGCCAACGCCGAGACCCCTGGGCCCCGTCCCGTTCCGCCCGCGGTTGTCCAGCCCGCGCCAGCTACTAGCGCCGACGACAAGGGTCTCGGTGACGGCCTCGTGATCAAGGATACCCCGAAGGGGCTGGAGATTACCCAGATGACCCCGGCCGAGGTCGCCGCCGGGGCCCAGGAGGCCACCCCGGTCACCCCCACCCAGGGGCGCTGACCAGCTCCTGGAGTTTAGAGCGTCCGGCAATTGATGTGGGCGCGTGCCGTTGTAGGTAGAGGCACGGACCTGCAGGTGATCATGGGATTGCTGAAGTCCTGATGATCGCCTGGAGGGCCCGTGCCTCTGCTGCCAGCATCCCTGATCGAACCGCTGTGGGTCGAGTTCGCTGCCCTGATCGGGGGCCTTGACCCCGGATTCCGGACGAAGTTCTCTCCGCGTACGACACCGCCCGCGCGGGCTCGACCCGCTCCACGCCGAGCACCGTCCAGTTCAGCGGCTAAACGGGCCGCGGGATACAACGTGGCCGAATCAGCTGACCCCGCTACGCCGCCCGAGTTTGACGGGCTGGTCGACCGTGTCACCGGACTCGTCGGCGCTGACGAGTCGGAACCCAGGGGGTCGGCAAAGTCGTTGAGCCGGGGCGGTAACGTGGGCTGATGAGTGCGGGCACGGCCCGCTGGTTGATCATGACGGTTCCTCCGCCGATCGTGATCACCCGAAGCGAGAGCCGTGTCCGCGTCTGCATCCTCCCCGATTCATGCTGCGCTCGATCAAGCGGTCAGTCTGAACGTTCACGACCTGCCTGATGTGCTGCCTGGCCTGCAGGAACTCCTAGCCGGAGTTGTCGATCCCCGCGCTCGCCGCGGGGTACGTCATCGTTTGGTCGTAGTCCTGGCCGCGGCGGTCTTTGCGGTAGCGGCCGGCGCCCAGTCCTACGTCGCGATCGCCGAATGGGTCGCTGACCTGCCCGAAGAGGTCGCGGTCCTGCTCGGGCTGACACGGCAGTTCCCCACGCTGATCCGCCCCATGCGGTCTCGGGGGGAACCACAGGTCAGAGCCTTCTCGTCGAGGGTCTGGCCGTCGCCGCTGTTCTTGACGAACCTCGGTGTCCGTGCCGACGACTCGCCCTCGATGACGGCTCGGGCTCGGGCCTCCTGGGCGTTGAGGGTGCGGTTGTCGCGGGCGAACCGCTTGGCCGAGTAGGCCCAGACCGCCCGCCACGACCCCGGATGCGCTGCCGGGTCCCAGACGGGCTCGACGCTGATCCACTCTCCCGTGGGTTCAGAGCCTCCACCGAACCCGGGGCGGTTCACCGGCGCCAACCGGCACGACATCACCCAGCTGTTGCCGCTGCTGGATGCAGTCCCGCCGATCCGCGGCCGCCGAGGCCGCCCCCGCCGCCGACCCAGCACGCTCTACGGCGACCGTGGCTACGACTCCAACCCCCCACCGGCACCGCCTACGCAAACGCGGGATCCGCCCGCGCATCGCCCGACCCGGTGTCGGGCACGGCTCCGGACTCGGGAAGGTCCGCTGGGTCATCGAACGAGGATTCGCCTGGTTGCACGCGTTCAAGCGACTGCGGACCCGCTACGAACGCCGCGCCGACATCCACCTCGGCTTCCTCCGACTCGCCTGCGCCCTGATCTGCCACCGCGAACTCACGAACTCACTCTGAAACCATCTCTCAGAGCGTGTTGGGACTGTTTCAAGATCGGTGTTTTCGGCCCGACACGCCGGGCTGAGGTCCGGCGAGATGGGCACGGACAGTGATGACATCGGACCTTGTGGATCCAAGCGAGGGTGACCCGAAGCTTGCTCGGCAGGCGTCGGCGGAGTGTGCCGCTGCGGCGGCGATGGTGGCCGAGGCGAAGGCGCGCGGGCTGGCGTTGACCGGCCCGGACGGCCTGTTGAAGCTGTTCGCCAAGAATGTTTGGGAAACGGCGCTGAACGAGGAGATGACCGAGCACCTCGGGCACGACAAGAACCGGGCCGCCCCCGGCCGGGAATCTACCAACGTGCGGAACGGGTCCCGCTCGAAGACGGTTCTCTCGGATGCCGCGGGTGACGTGGAGATCGACGTTCCGAGAGACAGGGCCAGCACTTTCGAGCCGCAGATCGTGAAGAAGCGTCAGCGGCGCCTCACGGATGTCGACGAGGTCGTGTTGTCGCTGTATGCGAAAGGAATGACGACCGGGGAGATTTCCGCACATTTCGCTGACTTCTATGGGGCGGCGGTGTCGAAGGAGACGGTCTCGCGGATCACCGACAAGGTCGTCGCCGAGATGAATGACTGGGTCGGCCGGCCGTTGGATTCGGTGTACGCCGCGGTGTTCATCGACGCTGTCCACGTCAAGGTCCGGGACGGTCAGGTGGCCAACCGGCCGGTCTACGCCGCTATCGGCGTCACCGTGGACGGCTGCAAGGATGTGCTGGGGCTGTGGACGGGCGTCGGCGGTGAGGGCGCGAAGTTCTGGATGAGCGTGCTGGTCGACCTGAAGAACCGCGGCGTGCGTGACGTGCTCTTCCTGGTCTGCGACGGCCTCAAAGGGCTCCCGGAGGTCGTGGCCAACGTGTGGCCGCAAACCATTGTCCAAACCTGCGTCGTGCACCTGATCCGAAACACTTTCCGGCTGGTGGGTCGACAGGACTGGGACGAGGTGAAGCGCGACACCAAACCAATCTATGCCACGCCCAACCCGAATGCAGCGCTTATCGCTATGGATGAGCTCGACGAGAAATGGGGCCGTAAGTACACGGCGATGATCCGGCTATGGCGCAACACGTGGGAAGAGTTCGTGCCGTTCTTGGACTACGACGTCGAGATTCGAAGGGTGATCTGCTCTACGAACGCGATCGAATCGCTTAACGCCCGCTACCGGCGCGCGGTCCGGGCGCGTGGTCATTTCCCCACTGAGCAGGCTGTGATGAAGTGCTTGTATCTTGTGACTCGCAGCCTGGACCCGACCGGGACGGGTCGCACGAGGTGGACGACGCGTTGGAAACCTGTGATCAACGCGTTCGCCATCACGTTCGGTGACCGCTGGCCGGGAGCCGAGACCTACTAAGCAACGACGCCGAAACACCGATCACGAGACAGGCCCTCATCGCCCAACAAATGGGCTTGTGAACGGGATTGGGTCCGATCTCTGGCTCTGGGTGGACCGACCAGCAGCTCGTCGACCTGGTAGGTGTTGGCGTGCAGTCCCGGGTTCCGCAGCCAGGGCGCCGGCGTTGTCGGTGGCTACGGCGTGGCATCCGGGTAGCGTGAGTGGTGTGAGGTAGTGGGACGGGCACGTCACGCCCGGGTGATCATGGGGGTTCCTACACCAACCCAGAATCGCCACTGGAGCTGCGACGTGCCCGCTACGCCATCGTCCCTGACCGCGCTGTTGTGTCCGGACACCGGGCCGGTGGTGGCCTGCCCGGACGCCGATCTGTTGGCGGTCCTGGCGGACGTGCCCGACCCTCGCATGGTCCGTGGTCGCAGGTTTGGGCTGGTCACGGTGCTGGCGGTCGCGGTGGCGGCGGTGTTGTCCGGGGCGCGGACGCTGGTCGCGATCGGCGAGTGGGCTCAGGAACTACCGGCGAGCGCTCGGCTGCGGTTGGGGGTCGGGCGGAGCGCGCCGAGTGAGACCACGATCCGTCGGGTGCTACACGCGGTCGACGCCGACGCCCTCGACACGGTGCTGTCAGGGTGGCTGGCCGCCCGGTCACCCGTCCCGGAGAACGGAAGGCTGCGGATGGTCGCCGTGGACGGCAAGACCGCGCGCGGCGCCCGGCTTCCCGACGGCAGGCAGGTACACCTGTTGGCGGCGTTCGACCAGGCCAGCGGGGTCGTGCTCGCGCAGAGCCGCGTCGAGTCGAAGACCAACGAGATCACCGCGTTCACCCCGCTGCTCGACCGGCTCACCGCCCCCGACACCGGCCTGCCAGGCGGTCTGGACAGGGTGCTGGTGACCGCGGATGCGTTGCACACCCAGCGTGGGCACGCGGAGTTCCTGCGCTCCCGAGGTGGGCACTATCTGTTGACCGTCAAGGCGAACCAGCCGCGTCTGCACGACCAGCTCCGCGCACTGCCCTGGCGCCAGGTCGATGTGGTGCACACCGAGACTGACCGCGGTCCGCACCGAAGGCACCTCGGCGATCGACTTCCCGCACGCAGAGCTGGCGATCTGCCTGCGACGGCGCCGCCGCAAGCACGGTTCGCGGGAGTGGGAGTCCGAGATCGTTTACGCGGTCACGGACCTGACCTGGCGTGATGCCCGCCCGCAGGTCATTGCGGAGGCGATGCGCGGGCACTGGGGCATCGAGAACGGTCTGCACTGGGTCCGTGACGTCACCGATCTTGAAACAGTCCCTGGCGGGAGGCTGGCGAGCTGGCAGCATGGGTGAGGGCGATGGCGAGCGGCGCGGCTGTTGTGTATCGAGCGGACGAGTGCGGCAGGACATGAGGGAACGGTGGCGAGCGTGAGGCGAGGGGGGCGGTCGGTGAGCGACAGCGACCGGATGGGGACGTTGCTGGCGTCGCCGGGCGTGGTCCGCGACGAGCGCACCGGCGAGGTTGCTGCGACCCTGACGCTCGCCCTGAGCCGCGATATCTGGGCGGTTGACCCGCATCCGGGCGCAGAGCCGGTCAGTGTGCTGGTGTCGGCGATGCTCGGGCGCGGCTGGGCGCTACTGACCGAGACCGATCCGAGCACGGTCCGCGGCCTCCCCCGCCCGGCCGGCTGGTCGGTCGAAGTGCCGCATCCCGATGGGCAGATCGCTATTGGCACCGCCGGCGAGGTGCTCTACGCCGGCGACCTGGGGCCGGCCGTCCCGTCGGGCTGGCTCTCGGCGATTCACGCCCAAGGTGACGAGCTCACGGTGTGCGTGGCTACCGATGTGGACCTGACCCGGCGCGATCTCGCCGACCATCTGGCCTACGCCCGCAGCCGCGGGCAGGTCGCGGCTGCGGTCCTGCCGGTGACGCTCGACCGCGGCGCCCCGAGCTAGTACTCCAGCCGCAGTTCGTTAGCTGAGTCGTCTTCGTCGTCGGTAGTGGCTCTCGCGGGCTCGGTGTTGGTGTCGTCGTCGCCAGGTGGACCAGGCCCATCGCAGGGTCCGGGACGGGATGTGGATCAGAGGTGCCAGGAGACGTCGGATCTCGGCGAGGGTGAGCGGGATGAGCCCGCTGCCAGGTCTTTTGGGGCGATCGCCGCGGTGACCGAGAGGTAGGCGTGGGCGAGCATGGCCAGGGTGATGTGGCGGTACCAGGCGTCGTAGCGGCGGACCTGGTAGTGGTCGAGGCCGACCTCGTTCTTCGCGGTCTGGAAACACTCCTCGATCGTCCAGCGGGTCCCGGCGACGCGGATGAGGTCGTCGTCGGTGGTGCCGGGTGGGCCGGCGCAAAGGTAGTAGGCCAGCTCGGGTTCGACACCGGCCTCGAGTTGGGTGTCGGTGAGGATCTGGCGGCGTACCAGCAGCCAGCGGCCCCATCCGGCCGGAGCGTTCTCCGATGGATACAGCGAGGCCACGGCCCAGTCGTAGAACCGCTCACCCTTCACCCCGGGACCGGCCGAACGCCGCTTCCACGCCTGTTCTGGGGCTCGGGCGACGAGGTCGTCGGCTCGGCGTGAGCCGGTCATCTGGGCGAGGTCGCCCTCGATCGACAACGGAATGGTCTGACTGCGGGGCACGGCAACGACGTAGCCGATCCGGCGCTGCTCACACCAGGAGCGGAACTTGTAGTCCTGCCCGTAGGCCTCATCGGCGGTCACGAACGAGGCGGGAACTCCGGCATCGAGAGCGCGGCCGAGCATGTCCTTGGCCAGGGCAGTCTTGGTGGCGAACTCGACCTCGTCGGGCACCGCCGCCTCCCGGCAGCGTCCCCGATCGCCGGTCCAGGACTTGGGCAGGTAAAGCTCGCGGTCGATCAGGGTCCGACCCTTGCCGGTAGCGTAGGCCAGGAACACCCCGAGCTGACAGTTCTCCACCCGCCCTGCCGTGCCGGAGTACTGGCGTTGGACGCCGGCTGACTTGGTGCCCTTCTTCAAGAACCCGGTCTCGTCGACGATCAGTACCCCACCCGCCTCTCCGAGGTGGGAGACCACGTAGTCGCGGACGTCGTCACGGACACCATCGGCATCCCAGTGGGCGGCATTGAGCAGTCGCTGCATCCCGTCCGGGGTCGAGTCACCGGCGACCTCAGCCAGCGTCCACCCGTTTTTCCCGGCCAACGGCGCCAACAGCCCACACACATACGCCCGCGCCCGCCGCCGCGGCTCCGCACGGAAGAACCGGCCCGCCACCAGCCCGAACAACCCATCCAGGCCAACGACCCACGCCTGGAAATCCTCCGTCGACTCCACAAGTGAACCGTCCTGGGTGGTGGAGAGGCTCCTGATCCAGCAAGGAGACTGGAGCTGTGGGAGCACCTCGGAAGTTCGATGAGGAGACCCGTGCCCGCGCGGTCCGCCTCTATCTTGACCGTCTGCGTGATCACGGGGAGTCGAAGCTGGCCGCGCGCCGGCACGTCGGTGAGCTGTTGGATGTGAACCCGGCGACGATCCGCAATTGGGTCGAGGCCGAAGAGCGCGATTCCGGTTCCGGGGTTGGCTCGGCGGCGGGTGGCGATGACGCAGCGGCCGAGTTGCGACGGCTTCGTGCAGAAAATGCCGAGCTGCGGCGGGCGAATGAGATTCTGAAGACTGCTTCGGCGTTTTTCGCGCAGGCGGAGCTGGACCGTCGACTCAGGTAAGACTTCTGTTCGTTCACGAACATCGAAGCCGTTTCGGGGTCGAGCCGATCTGTGCCGTTTTGTCCGAACACGGTGTGCAGGTCGCCCCGCAGACGTATTATCGCTGGCGGTCCCGGCCGGTGACCGATCGCCAGTTGGATGAGGCGTATCTGGTGAATCGGATTGTGGATATCTATCGGAAGAACAGGTGTGTGTACGGGGTGCGGAAGATGTGGCGTGCGGCGCGGCGGGAAGGGCTCCGGGTCGGGCGGGACCAGATGGGCCGATTGATGCGTGTCGCCGGGATCCAGGGCGTGCGCCGCGGGGTCCACCACACGGCCACGACGACCCGTGATCAGCGCGCAGCCCGCCATCCTGACCTGGTCAAGCGGGCGTGGGCGGCGCCGACTCGACCGGATGCGCTGTGGGTCGTGGATTTCACGTATGTGTGGACCGCCTCCGGGTTCTGCTACGTGTCGTTCGTGACCGACGTCTACTCCCGCAGAATCCTCGGATGGAAGGCGTCGATGAGTAAGACCACCGATCTCGTCTCCGGGGCCTTGGCGCAGGCGTTGTCCACTCGCCAACGGGCGATCAGCGAGTTCACCTCCGAGGGTCTTATTCATCATTCGGATGCCGGGTCTCAATATACGTCTCTGGCGTTCACCGAGCAACTCGCCGAGGCTGGTATCGCCGGCTCGATCGGCACCGTCGGTGACGCGCTGGACAACGCGCTGATGGAGTCCACGATCGGCCTGTACAAGTCAGAGCTCATCGTTCCGTATGCTCATTCTCGGAACTGGATCGGTCTTCGTGAGGTGGAGCGAGAGACCGCGGAGTGGGTTCACTGGTACAACAGTGTGAGGCTCCACTCCTCCATTGACTATATGTCGCCGATCGAACGAGAAATGGTGTACGCTACATCCATCGCCCAACAGGGTGCGGTGGCCTGAACCTCAGCCTCTCGCAGACCCAGGACGGTTCAGGGTGCCGGCGATCAACATTCATCACTCGTTCCTGCCGGCGTTCGTCGGGGCGGGTCCGTACGACCAGGCCAAGAGGCGGGGGGGGGTGAAGCTGGTGGGGGCGACGGCGCACTACGTGACCGAGGATCTGGACGAGGGGCCGATCATCGAGCAGGATGTCGCCCGGATCTCGCACCGCCAGTCGGTGCGTGAAATCGCCCGCCGGGGTGCCGACATCGAGCGGGTGGTGCTGGCGCGCGCGGTGGAGGCGCACTGCGATGACCGGGTGCTGCTCGACAACAACACGACTATCGTCTTCTAGTGTCCTGAGTCAGGGATTCGCTTCAGATATCGGGTGAGTCGTTCGAGAATCTCGTCCGCGGTCTTGGTCCACGCGAAGGGCTTGGGGTTGTTGTTCCAGCCGGCGATCCAGTCGCGGATGTCGGCTTCGAGGGCGGGGACCGAGGTGTGCACGCCGCGGCGGATCTTCTTGGTGGTCAGCTCGGCGAACCAACGCTCGACCAGGTTGAGCCACGACGATCCGGTCGGGGTGAAATGCAGGTGGAACCTCGGGTGAGCCACCAGCCAGGTCTTGATAGCCGGGGTCTTGTGGGTGGCGTAGTTGTCCAGCACCAGGTGCACGTCCAGCTCGGCGGGGACCTCGCGGTCGAGCCTGGTCAAGAACGTGCGGAACTCGCTCGCGCGATGGCGGCGATGCAGCGACCCGATCACCTTCCCGGTCGTGACCTCGAGCGCGGCGAACAACGTCGTGGTTCCTGCCCGCACGTAGTCGTGGGTCAGTCGCTGCGGGATGCCGGGCATCATCGGCAGCACTGGTTGGGACCGGTTCAAGGCCTGGATCTGGGATTTCTCGTCCACGCAGAACACCAGCGCCCGCTCGGGCGGGTCAAGGTAGAGACCGACGACGTCGTGGAGTTTCTCGATGAAGTACGGATCGGTGGACAGCTTGAACGTCTCGGCTCGGTGCGGGGCCAACCCGAAGGTGCGCCAGATCCGCGAGATCGTCGATTGGGACAACCCCGAATGCTCGGCCATCCCGCGGGTCGACCAGTGCGTCGCATCAGCCGGTTTGGACTCCAACGTCGTGGTGATCACCTCGGCGACCTGAGCGTCGGTGACCGTGCGCGGACCGCCCGGACGGGGCAGGTCCCCCAGCCCGGCGATCCGGTGAGCAACGAACCGGGCACGCCACCGGCCCACCGTGTGCGCAGCCGACCCCGTCTGCGCCGCGACTTCCTTGTTCGTCGCGCCCGAAGCGCACGCCAGGATGATCCGACACCGCAGCGCCCACGCCTGCGGAGTCGACCCGCGGCGAATCCATTCCTCCAACGCTGACCGCTCATCGTCGGACAGGATCAGCTCGGCCTTGGGTCGTCCGGTCCGTGCCACCAGACCACCTTACAAATATGTCGCGAACTCGCGACTCATGACACTAGTGTCCTGAGTCGGAAGTTGCTGGCCAGTGGTTAGGGTGCGGACATGCCGACGCCGAGTCCGCAGGCCATCGAGTTGTCCGACGAGGAGCGGGCCCAGTTGGAGGCCTGGGCGCGGCGGCGGACGACCGCGGCGGGGTTGGCATTGCGCAGTCGGATCGTGCTCGCCGCTGCCGAGGGCGGCTCGAACGTCGCTCTCGCCCCGGCGCCTGGAGGTGCCGCGGTTGACAGTGCGATTGTGGCGCCACCGGTTCGCCGAGAACCGCCCGGGACAGGTTGGTCGACGAGCCCCGACCGGGCCGGCCCCGCACGGTGTCCGACGCCGATGTGGAACGGCTGATCACCGAGACCCTCGAGGAGCGCGAGAGGGGCGAGACCGAGAACGCCGACAATGACGAGGAATGCCGTGAGGAGCGTGAAACGGCGTGGATCCGTGGCGAGTGGGGAGGGGGCCGCCGGGAACTCTCGTCATGTGTCCTTACACTGCAGCGAGTGTCTCCACCGGTTGCCCCGTGACCTTTGCAATGAGGTCGAAGTCCTTATCAATGGCGAGCACCGTGAGCCCTGCTTTCTCGGCTGTCGCCGCGATAAGCAGGTCCGGGATCGACGGGGCGCGATGCTGACCTCGGTCGGCGAGCAGCATCTGGACCTCAAATGCCCGGTCCTCCATCGCCGGAGTGAGGCGTTCGATGGGCATAAGCGACAGGGGCGTCCTGAGGAACGCCTCGCGTCCCGACCTACCCGACCGCGCGGAGAAGCCCAGCTCAAGCCGCGTGATCGTCGACAGCCGCAGTAGGCCACGCTCGACGCGCGCGCTCCACTCGTCCATGCCAGCGGCCCGGTCCGACTGCATCCGCTCGTAGGCGGACTTGTCAACGAGCCAGCTCGTCACCGCCACGCGGCGTCCATCACCTCGGGATCGGACAGGTCTCCGAACACCTCTGCCGAGCGGGCCCAGTCCTCGGCCGTGAGCTCGCTCTCGGCACTCGGAGGCGTACCGGCTTCGAGCTTGCGGCGCAGGAACTCGTTGCGGGACAAGCCAAGCTCGGACGCCGCCGCGTCGATGCGCTCCACCGCCGCGTCGCTGAGCCCTCTGATGAGCACGTTCGTCATAGCCACCACCTCCGCATCCATGATATCATGATATCGGCGCACCGTCGAGTCGTCGACAACCGGTGGCTGCTGTCAGCAAACCACCGGTGTGTACCGGGCCGACGTGCTCACTAGGCAGCTACCGGGCCTGTAACAGGAACGGCTCTGGCGTACTTTTGGTGGTGGCAGAGGTCTGTCGATGCCCTGTGTGGGATTTCGGGTCAGGGGGTCGGCAAAGTCGCGGTGGGTGGGTGTTGAGCTGCGGTGACACGCGGTCGAGGTAGGTGTGGGGACACGGCTGAGGTTCCCCCGCTTTGGCGGAGTGTCTGAAGACTGGTTCGATCTTGAGGGCCAGGAAGGAAGGCACTGGTGGCTGCACCGAAGAAGTACCCCGATGAGCTGCGGGAACGCGCGGTTCGGCTGTATCGGGAGTCCGCCCCGGGTTGGGTGGAGGCTCTGAACCCGCGGGAGAGTGGATCAGTGCCAGCACCGAGGAAGTACCCTGAGGAGATCCGGGAGCGGGCCAAGCGCATGGTCGCCGAGGCCCGCGAGCAGGACCCGCGGTTGTCGATCAACGCGGCGACCAAGCGGATCGGTCCGCAGTTGGGGATCAAGTCCGACACCCTGCGTAACTGGTGCAAGCAGGCTGACGTCGATGCCGGCCGGGCGCCCGGGGCCACGTCGGTGGAGGCCGCGCGGATCAAGGAGCTCGAGCGCGAGGTGCGGGAGCTGCGCCGGGCTCATGGGATCCTGCAGACGGCATCGGCGTTTTTCGCCTCGGCGGAACTCGACCGCCGACTGCGGTGATCGTGGACTACATCGACGGCCACCGGCAGCAGTTCGGGGTCGAGCCGATCTGTCGCGTCCTGCGCGTGCAGGGCGTGTCGATCGCCCCGAGCAGCTACTACGCGGCCCGCACTCGGCCGCGCTCGGCTCGGGCGGAGCGAGACGAGCGGGTGCTGGGCGAGATCCGGCGGGTGCATGCCCACCCCGAGCTGGGCCGCGGCCTGTACGGGGCACGGAAGGTGTATCACCAGCTGCGCCGCGAGGGCGGCGTCGACGGGGCGCCGGTGGCCCGTTGCACTGTGGAACGGCTCATGGCCGCTGACGGGCTCGAAGGCGCCCGACGCGGGCATCAGTACATGACCACCACAACGGCCGACCCGGCCGCGGCGCGGCCACCGGACCTGGTCAACCGGGACTTCACCGCCGAGCGCCCGAACGCGCTGTGGATCGTGGACTTCACCTACGTGCCCACCTGGGCCGGGATGGCGTTCACCGCGTTCGTCTCCGACGTGTTCGGCTGGCGCACCGCGGCGTCGATGCCCACCGAGCTGCCCCTCGACGCGCTGGAGATGGCGCTGTGGACCCGCGAAACCGCTGGTCAGACCGACCAGGGCCGCCTCGACGGCCTCGTCCATCATAGCGATGCGGGGGCGCAATATACGGCTGTGCGCTACGCCGCCCGGCTCGCCCAGGCCGGCGCGTTGGCCTCGATCGGCACCGTGGACGACAGCTATGACAACAGCCAGGCCGAGAGCGTGATCGGGCTCTACAAGACCGAGTGCGTCCGCCCGGAGGGCCCGTGGCGCGGGGTCGACGACCTCGAGCTCGCCACCGCATCCTGGGTCGCCTGGTTCAACCACCACCGACTGCACTCGTCCATCGGCCACGTCCCACCGATCGAGTACGAAACCGCCTACCACCATCACAACCTGATCGGCCGAAACCCCCGGCCGTGAGAACCCAGCCTCCACCGAACCCGGGGACGGTTCACCCGGGGCGCCCTAAAGTCTCCGGACACGCCGGGGCGGTTCAGCGTCCCTGTTCAGGAGGCATTTGATCTTTCCGGCGAGCCGACGCTCAAAAGGATCAGCGGTGGATCCAGGGTAAGCTCTTGTGCATGATCCAGCCGCCCAATCTCGAAGCCCGTGTGGCCGCCTTGGAGACGCGCATCAGTGAGCTGGCCGCCGACGCACAGGCCGCACGCGAGGACGCTACTGCGGCCCGACACCTCGCAGCGGCGCGGGACCGCGACATCGCGGACTTGATGGTGAAGATTGACGCGAACCGCTCGGCGATCAACGCGCTCGGCGAGCAGACCCGCGAGCGGTTCGATCAGCTGGAGAACAAGGTTGACGGGGGGTTCGCTCAGATACGAGGCCAGCTGGACGGCACGGCCGCCAGCCTGGAGGGCATCACCGGACTGTTGACTACACTCATCGGCCAGCGGGGCGATGACAACCCAGAAAACCCACCACGCTGATCTGCAGACTATCCGCGGGTCGTGGCGGATGCTGTTGCTGTGGATGTTCCTGAAATCTATGCCTGGTGCACCGCTGCTTTCGCTGTCCAGGTCCACCTTGTCGGTACCCGGTGGACGGCGCCCTCGGGGTTGCCAGGGTGGGATGTGCGCGCTGTGGTGAATCACCTGGTCAACGAGCAGCGCTGGACACCCGAGCTGTTCGCTGGCGCCACCATCGACAGCGTCGGTGACCGCTTCGACAGCGACCTGCTCGGCGACGATCCCGTCTCGATGTTCGACCACACTGCTGCGATGGCCCTGGACAGTGCACCGCACTCGCTCGCTGAGATCCCATCCTGCGCCTCGACGGACGTCACGGTGGGGCCAATCCGGGCGACGATGCTGGTGTCGATGTGACACGCGGCAGCGGCATCCCGACCACGGTCGTCACGACGTACGCCGGAGCCCTGTTGACGCGAGTACCGAGGAACTGCGCCGTAGCGCCGCGCTCGACACAGACCAGGACCCCGACTCGGGTCGCCCACGCGATCACCCGACTGACTGTCCGCAGGCTCGCCCCGGCCCGCTCAGCCGCTGTCGCACGGGTCGTCCCGGTGATCAGTCCACTGCGCCAGTCCATCGCCTCGACCAGCGTTCGCAGAACCGCTGTAGCGATACGGCGACGATCGGCGCGCCACAGCTCGGCGTCCACCGCCCGGTCGATGAGTTCACGAGCACAGACCTGATCGACGACGACCACCTGACCCGCCGGCACACGGCCGCGCCATCCGGGGTGCACCGCGAACCGGCCCGCAGCAACCCGGCGCGCAGCACGCCGCCGGCCATACTCGGACCGGCGACTCCATGGGCCTCTGCTCGACGCGCAAGGCTGCCTCGGCCGCGCGGGTACGTGCGTAGTAGAAAGGGCTCGGCTAGTGTCCTGAGTCGTTAAATCGCTGTCGGTTGTTAGGCTGCGGTATGGCGACTCGGGGACCGAAGCCGGCGCAGATCATTCTGACCGACGACGAGCGGTCCCAGCTTGAGTCGTGGGCGCGGCGACGAACCAGCGCGGCCGGGTTGGCCACGCGGAGCAAGATCGTGCTGGCTGCTGCCGAGGGTGGGTCGAACACCGAGGTCGCGGCCTGGTTGGGGGTGTCGCGCCCGACGGTGACGACGTGGCGGTCCCGTTTTGCTGAGCGCCGTCTCGACGGGTTGGTCGACGAGCCGCGGTCGGGGCGTCCGCGCACGGTCACCGACGAGCAGGTCGAGCGCCTGGTCGTGCAGACCTTGGAGACGACACCGGCGGATGCGACTCACTGGTCGACCCGCTCGATGGCAGCCCACCTAGTACTCCAGCCGTAGATCGTTGTGGATGTTCGGAGTCGTTCTGACGCTGGTAGTGGCTGGATCGGGAGTGCTGTTGGTGTCGTCGCCGCCATCGCGACCAGGCCCACGGGCAGGTCAGCTGGCGGGCTGGTTCGATGACGAGCCGGACGAGCAGGTGCCGGATCTCGTTGCAGGTCAACGTGATCAGACCTGGAGGACGTGGGTTGTAGCCGGTGTCAGCGGCGATGACGGCGAGCAGGGCATGAGCGAGCATGACCAGCAGCGTCCAGCGCTGCCAGGAGGTCCAGCGGCGCACCTGGTGCTCGTCGAGACCGATGGCCAGCACGTAGCCGATCCCAGCGAGTTCGCACTCGGCGCGTAGGTCGGGGTCAGCGCCGTAGACCTCGTCCCCGGCGACCCAGCGGGCCGCGACACCGGCGCGCAGAGCCCGGGTCAGCATCCCGGCCGCGAGTGCGGGCTTGGTCGCGAACTCGATCTCGTCCGGCACCCCGGCCTGCTCGAGCCGCTCGGGATCCTCGGTCCAGCAGCGTGGCAGGTAGAGTTCGCGGTCGATCATGGCGTGGCCACGGGTGGCGGCGTAGACGAGGTAGACCGCGACCTGGGCGTTCTCGATCCGTCCGGCCGTGCCGGTGTACTGGCGCTGGACCCCGACCGTGGCTTTGCCCTTCTTCAGGTCGCCGGTCTCGTCGACCACCAGCACCGCGTCGGTGTCGGCGAGCCGTCCGGTGACGTAGTCGCGCAGGTCATCGCGGACGCCGTCGGTGTCCCACTTCGCTCGGCCCAGGAAGTACTGCATGCCGTGTGGATCGGTGTCGCCGGCGTGTTCGGCGATGCTCCAGCAGTTCTTGCGCGGCAGCTCCGCGAGCAGCCCGAACAAGAACCCGCGGGCCCGGCGGCGGGTCTCTACCCGAGGAAACCGCCCCGCGACCCGATCGAGGAGCCGGTCGGCCTCCGCAGACCACCAGTCGGGCTCTACCCTGTGGCTCACGGCCACCGCTTGATCTTCAGATGTCGACACAACGGACGAGGATCACGCGGTGGCCGTCCCACGTCTGGGACCGCCACGCCGCAAGATCACGACTTACGGCTGGAGTACTAGTGTCCTGAGTCAGGGATTCGCTTCAGATATCGGGTGAGTCGTTCGAGAATCTCGTCCGCGGTCTTGGTCCACGCGAAGGGCTTGGGGTTGTTGTTCCAGCCGGCGATCCAGTCGCGGATGTCGGCTTCGAGGGCGGGGACCGAGGTGTGCACGCCGCGGCGGATCTTCTTGGTGGTCAGCTCGGCGAACCAACGCTCGACCAGGTTGAGCCACGACGATCCGGTCGGGGTGAAATGCAGGTGGAACCTCGGGTGAGCCACCAGCCAGGTCTTGATAGCCGGGGTCTTGTGGGTGGCGTAGTTGTCCAGCACCAGGTGCACGTCCAGCTCGGCGGGGACCTCGCGGTCGAGCCTGGTCAAGAACGTGCGGAACTCGCTCGCGCGATGGCGGCGATGCAGCGACCCGATCACCTTCCCGGTCGTGACCTCGAGCGCGGCGAACAACGTCGTGGTTCCTGCCCGCACGTAGTCGTGGGTCAGTCGCTGCGGGATGCCGGGCATCATCGGCAGCACTGGTTGGGACCGGTTCAAGGCCTGGATCTGGGATTTCTCGTCCACGCAGAACACCAGCGCCCGCTCGGGCGGGTCAAGGTAGAGACCGACGACGTCGTGGAGTTTCTCGATGAAGTACGGATCGGTGGACAGCTTGAACGTCTCGGCTCGGTGCGGGGCCAACCCGAAGGTGCGCCAGATCCGCGAGATCGTCGATTGGGACAACCCCGAATGCTCGGCCATCCCGCGGGTCGACCAGTGCGTCGCATCAGCCGGTTTGGACTCCAACGTCGTGGTGATCACCTCGGCGACCTGAGCGTCGGTGACCGTGCGCGGACCGCCCGGACGGGGCAGGTCCCCCAGCCCGGCGATCCGGTGAGCAACGAACCGGGCACGCCACCGGCCCACCGTGTGCGCAGCCGACCCCGTCTGCGCCGCGACTTCCTTGTTCGTCGCGCCCGAAGCGCACGCCAGGATGATCCGACACCGCAGCGCCCACGCCTGCGGAGTCGACCCGCGGCGAATCCATTCCTCCAACGCTGACCGCTCATCGTCGGACAGGATCAGCTCGGCCTTGGGTCGTCCGGTCCGTGCCACCAGACCACCTTACAAATATGTCGCGAACTCGCGACTCATGACACTAGCCGGGAGGAATTCGTGCCCACTCATCCGTGGGGGTGTCACCGCCGCCGGATCGCCGATCGGATCGTGTTCGACAAGCTCCTGCAGGTGCTGCGGTTCGGCTGCTCGTATCAGGGCGTCGCCGACAGAACCTGCTCAGCGAGCACCCTGCGGGCGCGGCGCGACGAGTGGATCCGGCTCGGGGTCTTCGCCCAGCTGCGCCGGATCGCCCTGGACGCCTACGACCGCATCGTCGGTCTGCTGCTTCACGACGTTGCCGTCGACGGCGCCATCACCAAGGCCCCCGGCGGTGGTGAGGTCGCCGGTCCGTCGCCGGTTGACCGGCGCAAACTGGGCATGAAGCGCTCAGTGCTCGTCGAGGGCCATGGCATCCCGCTGGGCCGAGTTCTGGCCGGGGCCAACCGGCACGACTCCCCACTGCTGGGCCCCACCCTCGACCACCTCGGTGCTCTCGGACCGCTGCCCGACGAGATCACCGTGCATCTCGACGCCGGCTACGATTCGGGCAAGACCCGCGACAAGCTGGCCGAACGAGGTCTGCGCGGCGAGATCGCGCACAAGGGTAAGAAGGCGCCGGTCCAGGCCACCCGCCGCTGGCACATCGAGCGCACGAACGCCTGGCACAACGGCTTCAACCGGCTGCAGCGCTGCTACGAACGCCGCGAAACCGTCCTCGACGCATTCTTCGACCTCGCCGACACGATCATCACACTCCGTAGCCTGATCCGGCAGAGGCCTGGATCACCCACCGCTGGGACACCCGACCTACCCGACGCCCGTGACCACCAACCAATCCGCGCGAGCTCTAAGAGGTCGCGCGGGTTGGTCACGATGCCGTAGCGAGATGAGTGTCGCGACAGGGACGCGGGCACGGGTCTGGCGATCATGAAGTTCCTGACGCTTCGTGATCACTGGGAGACCCGTGCCCGCCCTGCCATCATGGCTGACCAACCCGCTGTGGGATCAGTTCGCCGCACTACTGCCTCATCGAGACGAGTTCGATCCCACCCATCCGCTGGGCTGCCATCGCCGCCGGATCGCGGATCGGATCGTGTTCGACAAGCTGCTGCAGGTGCTGCGGTTTGGCTGCTCCTACCAGGGCATCGCCGACAGCACCTGCTCGGCCACCACCATCCGCGTGCGCCGCGACGAGTGGATCAGGCTCGGTGTCTTCGCCCAGCTGCGACAGATCACTCTGGACGCCTACGACCGCATCGTCGGCCTGTTGCTCGACGACATCGCCGTCGACGGCGTCATCACCAAGGCACCCGGTGGCGGCGAGGTCGCCGGCCCGTCGCCGGTCGACCGGCGTAAGCAGGGCATGAAACGCTCGGTGCTCGTCGAGGGATACGGCATCCCACTCGGCCGGGTACTGGCCGGAGCTCACCGCCACGACTCCCCACTGCTGGGCCCTACCCTGGACTGACTCGATGCTCTCGGCCCGTTGCCCGACGACATCACCGTGCACCTCGACGCCGGCTACGACTCCGGCAAGACCCGCGACAAGCTGGCCGAACGAGGCCTGCACGGCGAGATCGCACACAAAGGGGAGAAGGCACCGATCCAGGCCACGCAGCGCTGGCACGTCGAGCGGACCAACGCCTGGCACAACAGCTTCAACCGCTTACAGCGCTGCTATGAACGGGGAGAAGTCGTCGTCGACGCGTTCTTCGACCTCGCCGACACGATCATCACCGTCCGTAGCTTGATCCGTCGCGCATGGACCAGCCACCGCTGGGACACACGACCCGTACGGAGGCCATGAACACCGGCCAATCCGTGCGACCTCTAAGTCGCAGTGCAGGCGCGGGGTAGAGTCGGACCATGGCACGACGGCAGGTGACATCCACGAAGCTGACGGAGGCCGTGGCTGATCACCTGCGCACGTTGATCCACCGGGGCGAGGTCGGCCCCGCCGAACGGCTGCCGCCCGAGCGTGAGCTGGCCGAGCAACTGGGCGTGGCACGCATCAGCCTCCGGGAAGCGATCAAGCAGCTTCGCGACGAGGGCTACGTCGAGGTCCGGCGCGGGGCGACGGGCGGGACCTACGTCACCGAGCTCAGTCAGCCGGCGGCCGCATGGCGCGCCCGGATGCGCACTCAGGACGGCGAGATCGACGACATCCTGGATTTTCGGATCGCTCTCGAGACCGACACCGCCGCCCTCGCCGCTCGCCGGCACGACACCGAGGACCTCGTCGTCCTCCAGAAGGCGGTCGACGCGCTGCACGCCATCGACGGGCGCGCAGCATTCCGCCAGGCCGACTCCCAGTTCCACCTGGCGCTGGCCCGCGCGGCCCGCAGTGACCGGCTCGCGGAGGCGATCGAGACCTCGCGCGGCGAACTCTTCAGCCCGCACGATCTGCTGCCCTTCGTGGAACCGATCGAGGAGACACTGCGTGACCACCAGCAGATCCTCGACGCGGTGGCGGAACGGGACGGCGACAGCGCAGCCTGCATCATGCGCGCGCACTTGAACCGCACCCGAGCGCAGCTTCGGCACATCGTCTTCGGCGACGGAGGCGACTCGACCGGCACCCCCGAAGGGGAAACCGCCACACAGGCCCCTGCCGGTCGTCCTGCGCGAGGCCGAGGACCGGGCACCCGCAGCGACTCCTGAGGTGAGCCGGTAGCGCCATAGCCCACCGTGGCGCGGCGTCTAGAGCCTGTCCCGTGGATCATGGGACGGGGTCGCGTAGCCAGATCCTGATCGAGGCGACGTCGACGGTTCCGCGGAAGACGAAGTCGGGTCTGTCGTAGCGGGTGGCGACCGCCCGGTGGCTCTTGAGCTTGTTGATGGCGCGCTCAACGACGTTGCGCTGCTTGTAGCTCTCGGCGTCGAACCCAGGCGGTCGCCCACCTCTGCTGCCGCGTTTGAACCTGTTCTTCTGCTGGTCGGCGGGTTCGGGGATGGTCGCCATGATCCGGCGTCGCCGCAGGTGAGAACGGATCACCCGGCTCGAGTAGGCCTTGTCGCTCAGCACCTGGCCCGGGCGGGTCCGTGGCCGGCCCGGGCCGCGGCGACGGATCCGGATCCCGGCCATCACCGGCTCGAACGCCAACGAGTCGTGGCGGTGCCCGGCGCTGGTGACCCGGGAGATCGGGCGGCAGCGGGTGTCGGCCGTGAGGTGGATCTTGCAGGTCAGTCCGCCACGTGAGCGCCCGAGCGACTCACGGCTGGGCTTGGCCGCCGGCTTCTTCTCCGCCGCCGACTTCTTGTCATTCGACCGTGCCCCTGTGTCCAGCTCGGTGGTCGCGGCGACCTCCGCAGCGATGTCGACGGGCGGTGCGTGACGGGCCCCGGCAGCGTGTTGATGGGCGCGGACCACCCCAGCGTCGATCCCGACCGTCCACTCCGGGCCCTCGGCCAGATCGGCGTCACGGCGCAGCTCGCCGAGGATCCGCACCCACATTCCATCCCCTGACCAGCGGCGATGCCGGTTGTAGACAGTCTTCCAGTTCCCGTAGACCGGTGGCAGGTCACGCCAGGGCAGGCCGCACCGGGTCCGCCAGAGCACACCGTTGACCGCGCTGCGGTGATCGGCCCACCGCCCGCCCCGGCGCCCGGCCTAGGCGGGCAGCAACGGCTCCAACCGAGCCCACTCAGCGTCGGTCAGGTCATGACGATCAAGCACCCACCCGGTCTACCGCATCCACTGATCAAGATCCGCGGGACACGCTCTAACCCGCGTCACCCGCGGCCCTGGTTCACGCGTCGCTGGACTGACGATGGTGTTCAAGCTCATCGAGGCGGTCCAGGACCGCTGGCGCGCGGTCAACGCCCCACACCTGGTCGCACTCGTCCCCGGCGGCGCGGTGTTCGAGGCCTGCGAACTCATCGAACGACCCGACAACCACACCAACCAGCAGCCGACAGCCGCCTAAAAGATCTTCATCCACAAGTCTTGACCATTGTTCCTCCCCCGGGGACAATAGCATCGCTAGACTCGGGTCTAAGGTGTCGGGCGCAGGATGAGGACGGCGGCCAGATCCTCCGGGAGCAGTGTCTTCGGCTAGGTCGGGGAGAGGGGTGATCGCCGACCGCGACGGCGCCGACTGCGGCGGACCCGGCCGCGACGATGTGCCGTGGTGGAGACTCGTGTTCCCGGCCGACCGGCGGTCGTCGCTATACTAACGGCCCTCCCTGGCACCCGGCTCTCCCTGGCACCGCTCTCGGGACCCGGCCAGCATCGGGGCGGGAGCAGCTTGAGGTGACGAGGACGCGAGGGCGGGATGCGGACGAAGCTCGCACTGCAGGTGGCTGGCGGACCAGTAGACCCAGTATACGAGGACGACGGTGAGGCCACGACGCCGGCGTCCGACTATGCAGCCGGTGGCGAGCGTCCCCGCCACACGCCCGTCCGGACCCTGTCCGCCCTCGTGGTCGCGCTGGCCGCGGTGGCGTGCCTGGTGGAGTTCAGCGCGGCGTTCGCCGACGCCGGGACCGTCGTGGACCGGTGGTTCTGGTTCGTGGGCATCCCCACCGGACCGAGCGTCGTGGTCGGCCTCGCACTGGCCCTGCTGGCCGCGGCCCTGCGCGCCGGCAAACGGGCGGCGTGGCTGGCCCTGGTCTCGTTCCTCGCCCTCGCCGCGGCCGGGGAGCTGGTCCTGGTCCTCGCCGGGGAGGCCGAGCCGGTCGAGCTGATCGTCCCGGCCGCGTGGGCGGCCGTCCTCGTGGCGCGACGGGGCGAGTTCGCCGCGCACGTCGCCCCCGGGGCGCACCGTCGGGCGGCCGCCGTCCTGACCTCGGGCCTCGGCGGGGCGGTCGGGCTGGGCTGGCTGGTGGCCCCGTCGGTCGTAGGGGCTCCCACGGCCGCCGGGCCCCGCCTGGTGTGGGTGCTCGACCGGTTGACCGGGGGCACCTTCGAGCTGGTCGCGGGCAGCCCGGCCGGTGGCTGGCTGACCCCCGCGTTGGACGTCGTCGGCGGTATGGTGCTAGTGGGTGCGCTCGCGGTCTTCCTGCGCGACGTTCGGGCGCACGGCACCGCGACGGCGGACGACGAGCTGCGGGTGCGTGCGCTCGTCGCTGCCCATGGCGGGCCGGACTCGCTGGCCTGGTTCGCCACCCGGCGGGACAAGCGCGTGGTGTTCGCGCCGGGCGGGCGCGCGGCCGTCGCGTACCGGGTCGTCGCGGGCGCGTCGGTCGCGGCGGGCGACCCGGTAGGTCCGGTCGACGACTGGCCCGCGGCGGTGTCCGCCTGGCTGGCCGAGGCCCACCGGTTCGGGTGGCAGCCGGTCGTCCTCGGCGCGGGCGAGCGGGGCGCCGCGGTGTACGGCCGGCACGGTCTGCGGGTGCGCCGGATCGGTGACGAGGCCGTCGTGGACCTCGCCCAGCTGGTCCGCTCCGGCGGCCGCGAGGGCCGGGTCCGGCGCGCGGTCCGGCGGCTGGACGGGGAAGGCTTCCGGGTGACGGTCCGGCGGGTCCGCGACGTGCCCGCGGCCGACCTCGACGCGATCGACCGTCGCGCCGAGCGGTGGCGCGATAGCGCGATCGAACGCGGCTTCTCGATGGCCTCGGGACGGGTGGCCGACCCGTCGGATCTCGACGTCCTGCTGGTCGAGGCGTTCGGTCCGGACGACGTCGCCTGCGGGCTGCTGACTTTCGTGCCGTGGGGCTCCGACGGGCTCTCGCTCGACGTCATGCGCCGGGGGTCGCACGCCCCGGCAGGGCTGACCGAGTTCATGATCGGCAGGCTGGCCGCGGTCGCCCCCGCGTTGGGTGTGCGCCGGGCGTCACTGAACTTCGTCGTGTTCCGGGAGACGCTCGAGTCCGGCGCGCGGCTGGGTGCCGGACCGGGCCAGCGGGCCCGGCGCACGGTGCTGCGCGGCGTGTCGTCGTTCGTACAGATCGAGTCGCTGCACCGCTTCAGCCGCACCTTCGAGCCTGATTGGGTTCCGCGTCTGCTTTGCTGGTCCGGCGGTATCGTCCGGGCCGTGGTCGCCGCCGGTGTCGCGGAGGGCTTCCTGCGCCCGAGCGGCGTCGGCAGGCGTGCCGCCGCCCGCCCGCGCGACGACCGGTTCCGCGCCCGGGTGGACGGCATCGGAGCACCGGGTAACGCCGCCGGGCGGTCCGCGGAGCGCGCCCGCTCCCTCGCCCTGACCCCCCTGGCCCGGCCGGCCCGACCGGTCGACGACGTCGCCGCACTGCAGCGCCGCCACGCCGGGCTGGACCGCGACGTGCGGACTGGCGAGCCGGCGACCGTCGTGGGCCGGGTCCGCGCGCAGCGGACGTTCGGCGCACTCGCCTTCGCCACCCTGCGCTCCGGCCCCGCCCGGATCCAGGTGATAGTCGAGGCCGCCACCGTCGGCCCCGAGGCGCTCGCCCGGTGGAAGGACGGCGTCGAGCCAGACGACCTGGTGCTGGTCAGTGGTGAGGTCGTCACCTCGCGGTCCGGGGAGCTGTCGGTGTTGCTCGGCGACTGGCAGGTGCTGGCCGCACCGGCCCGGCCGGTTCAGGCCGATCCGCTCGCCGACGCGGCGGAGGGTGCGCTGCTCACCGCCGGGTTCTCCGAGGTCGCCGTGCCCCCGACCCACCCGGCCCTCCCGGGTGCCCTGGGTCCGGGATTCGACGGCGCCCCGGAACGGGTCTACCACCTGGAGCGATCCGCGTCGGGCCCGGTCCTGCATCTGCGCGTGGCTCCGGCGGACGCGACCACGGCCCGCGGGATCCTCGACACAGTCCTCGCGGACCTGCCGGCGGACCCCGTGCCGGGGCGGACCGCGGTGGTCGAGGACGGGCTGCCGGTGACGGCCGTGCCGCTCGCCCGGCCACGCGCGCGGTCCACCGGGTCGGCCGACGCCTGGCGGATCGTCGTCGAGGGTCGTGACGTGGCGGAGGGCGCCTCCGGGCGCACTGACGCCGGGTTCGTGGACCGGGTCCTGGGCCCGGGCCCAGTGAGCGCCGCGTTCGAACGGGGGGTACTCCCGTTCGCGACGTTGCGCGCCGACCTGGCCGCGCTCGCCGGGACCACCCCGGCCGCGCCGCAGGACGAGCGGACCGTCGCCGACCGCGACACCCGACGGGAACGTTCGGTGATCGTCGACCCGATGCTCTAACCGCTGCCGGTGGGCTCGCTGCTCGACTTCCCGCTCGTCGACGGCGGTCTGCCGCTGGCGATCTCGGTCGCCGGCCCGCCCTCCGCCGCGGTGTTCCTCGGGTGACCGCGCGACCGACGGCCTGGTCCCGGTCGGTCTGGAGACGTTCGATGTCGCGGCGTGCTGCGGCGGTCTCGGCTCGTGCGGTGTCACGTGTTTGACGCACCATGGTCGTCGCTACGTGGGCTGCGGTTCCCCGAGGTCGTGGAGGGGTTCCCTATGCCGCGTCTCGGGTGAGGGCGCGGCGTTCTCGTAGTTGATTGGTGAGAGCCCACCCGCGGCGCTGTGTCGTCGCCGGTGGTTGTAGAAGCCGTAGCACCAGTCGATGACCACAGCCCGCGCCCTGCTGGTGGTGTCGAAGTCGTTGCGCGAGAGCACTTCCCACTCCAGGCTGGAGAAGAACGCCTCCGCCGCGGCGTTGATGCTCCTATAGTTGTCAAGCGACGAGAGACAATTGTTTCGTCTCTTTGTGGGGTGCCACGAGGGTCCGGTATATCTCTCGGACGAGGTGGCGCTTGAGACAGCGCAGGATCTCCTTCGTCGTCCGGCCTTCGCGGGTGCGGCGCTCGACGTAGGCGATCGTGGGCTCGTGGAAGCGCATGCGGACGACGAGGATCCGGTGCAGGGCGGCGTTGGCCTGGCGCCGCACGCTGCGGTCACCCCGGTTGACCTCGATGACCTGGTGGCCCGTTCGGCGCAGGAACGAGGCGAGCCCGGCGCCGTAGGAGCCGGTGCCCTCGATGCCGAACACCACCGGCACGTCGTCCTTGTCGCCGGCGAGCCCGTGGGCCCAGTCGCGTAACTCGGTGTAGCCCCCGCGGTTGACGGTGATCGTGGTCGAGCCCAGCAGGGCCCCGAGCTGGTCGAGGGCGACGGCGACGTGGAGGTGTTTGTGAGTGTCGACGCCGACGACGATGCGCGGGCGGGTGTCGTGCGGGATCCTCATCGGTGACTGCGTGTCCTCTTCCCGGGGGCGTGGTCGACAGCGCGCCGGGCGGGCGGGACAGGACTGTGATGGGACCTGCTGAGATCAGGCTCCTATGAGGTCACTGCCCGCTCGGTGCGCCACCAGTGGCGGTGTCGCCCAGTCGGCCGACAGATCAACGCCAGGGCACCGAGAGGGCCAGTCGTAAGCACGGATCAGACCGACCAGGCGACGAACACCAGTCTCACAGTCGTAGCTGTCCCCTGTGGATCCGGTTGAGGGTGCGACCCCGGCGTCGACCAGGCGTTGGGTGAACCGCAGCGCCGTGTACTGGGCTCCCTTGTCGCTGTGGAAGATCAACTGCCCGGGTCGTAGGTCCCGTGAGCGCAGGGCGTGGTTGAGCGCGGTGAGCACCAGCGCGGTGGTGGCTCGCGGGTCGGTGGCCCAGCCCACGACCCGGTTGGAGAAGGCATCCCGCACGCTGGCCAGCCACAGCACTCCCTCACCGGTGACGATCCGGGTCAGATCGGCGACCCAGACGCGGTTCGGCGCGGTCGCGGTGAAGTCGCGTTCGAGCAGGTCCGGCGCCGGGCGATGTGACGGGTTCTGGCGGGTGGAGCCGTGTCTCCAGCCGCGGCGCAGGTGCGCGCCCTGCAGCCCGTGGGTGCGCATGATCCGCTCGACCCGCTTGCGGCCCACGTGCACGCCCTGGCGGCGTAGCTCCAGCCACACCCGCGGGGAGCCGTAGGTGGTGGCGAACTCGTTGACCGAGCGGATCTTCACGATCTGCTCGAGCAGCACGGCGTCGTCGAGCTCACGCTGCGGCGGGGCGGCGCGGCGGGCGCGCCAGTCGTAGTAGGTCGAGACCGGCACGCCGAGGACCCGCAGTACGAGACCGGCGGGGAAGTCATGGGCGTCGACGAAGCTCATGACCACCTCCGGGTCAGGCCGATCTCGCTGGCGAAATAGGCGCTCGCCGCGCGCAGGACCTCGTTGACCCGCCGCAGCTCGGCGTTCTCGCGCGCGAGCCGGCGGTTCTCACCGACCATGTCGGTGCTCGGCCGGTCGTCACGTTCGCCGTCGTCGGCCTCGGCCTGCCGCACCCAGTTGCACAGGGCCTCGTGATGCACCCCGAGCTGCTCGGCGAGCCCACGGAACGTCGGGCGAGGGTCGGACTCCCGATACAGCCGAACCGCGCGTTCCCGCAGCTCATCGGGGTACTTCTTCGGTGCAGCCACCAGTGCCTTCCTTCCTGGCCCTCAAGATCGAACCAGTCTTCAGACACTCCGCCAAAGCGGGGGAACCTCAGTTGAGAATCCCGGCCCATCCTCGATCGTTACGCCAAGCAGGCAGGTGGCTAGTACTCCAGCCGTAAGTCGTGATCTTGCGGCGTGGCGGTCCCAGACGTGGGACGGCCACCGCGTGATCCTCGTCCGTTGTGTCGACATCTGAAGATCAAGCGGTGGCCGTGAGCCACAGGGTAGAGCCCGACTGGTGGTCTGCGGAGGCCGACCGGCTCCTCGATCGGGTCGCGGGGCGGTTTCCTCGGGTAGAGACCCGCCGCCGGGCCCGCGGGTTCTTGTTCGGGCTGCTCGCGGAGCTGCCGCGCAAGAACTGCTGGAGCATCGCCGAACACGCCGGCGACACCGATCCACACGGCATGCAGTACTTCCTGGGCCGAGCGAAGTGGGACACCGACGGCGTCCGCGATGACCTGCGCGACTACGTCACCGGACGGCTCGCCGACACCGACGCGGTGCTGGTGGTCGACGAGACCGGCGACCTGAAGAAGGGCAAAGCCACGGTCGGGGTCCAGCGCCAGTACACCGGCACGGCCGGACGGATCGAGAACGCCCAGGTCGCGGTCTACCTCGTCTACGCCGCCACCCGTGGCCACGCCATGATCGACCGCGAACTCTACCTGCCACGCTGCTGGACCGAGGATCCCGAGCGGCTCGAGCAGGCCGGGGTGCCGGACGAGATCGAGTTCGCGACCAAGCCCGCACTCGCGGCCGGGATGCTGACCCGGGCTCTGCGCGCCGGTGTCGCGGCCCGCTGGGTCGCCGGGGACGAGGTCTACGGCGCTGACCCCGACCTACGCGCCGAGTGCGAACTCGCTGGGATCGGCTACGTGCTGGCCATCGGTTGTGACCGCCGGATCCCGACCGCGGCCGGCCCGATCCGCGCCGACCGGTTGGCCGCCGAGCAGCCCCGGCAAGCCTGGCAACGTCTCTCCGCCGGCGCGGGGGCCAAGGGTGAGCGCCACTACGAGTGGGCATGGATCGACCACACCGACCCCGCACTGCGCGACGACCCCCTCGACTCTCGGCGTTGGTCGCTGCTGATCCGCCGCCACCGGCGCACCGGGGAGCTGGCGTTCTACCGCTGCTACAGCCCGGAGATGGTGCCGCTGCGCGAACTGGTCCGCGTCGCCGGACGCCGCTGGGTCATCGAGGAAGCCTTCCAGACCGGCAAGGGACTTACCGGCCTCGACGAGCACCAGGTGCGCCGCTGGACCTCCTGGCAGCGCTGGACGCTGCTGGTCATGCTCGCTCATGCCCTGCTCGCCGTCATCGCCGCTGACACCGGCTACAACCCACGTCCTCCAGGTCTGATCACGTTGACCTGCAACGAGATCCGGCACCTGCTCGTCCGGCTCGTCATCGAACCAGCCCGCCAGCTGACCTGCCCGTGGGCCTGGTCGCGATGGCGGCGACGACACCAACAGCACTCCCGATCCAGCCACTACCAGCGTCAGAACGACTCCGAACATCCACAACGATCTACGGCTGGAGTACTAGCCGGTCGGCCGGAACCCGTCGCGCGGGACCGCCCGGGTGTGACTGCGGTTACGGCGACCCTCGCAGCGGTCCGCTTACGGCTCCGGCCGGAATCCAGCGCCTCGCATGGGCCAGACGCGGGCGAACTCGAGCGCCGCCGCAGCCACAGCCGCATGAACACGCTGGAGGCTTCGGTCACCACGGAGCGCTTACTCGACTCTGACTTGCTACGTTTTACCGCGAAGGCTGGAGAAGTCTTGCGGACGAGGTGAACCAGTACCCGCGCAGCGACAAGACTGGTTCAGGGAGTTCATGATGGCTTGGGGCATCTTAATCGCGTCCGGCGTCCTCGAGGCGGTATGGGCGACAGCACTGTCGGCCTCGGACGGATTCAAGCGTCGCAAACCGACGATCGTCTTCGCTGTCGCGCTCGTGTTCAGCATGATCGGTCTTGCCGTGGCAATGCAGAGCCTGCCCACCGGTACGTCGTACGCGGTCTGGGTCGGCGTCGGCGCCGTGTTGACCGCCGGATGGGCGATCTTCCGCGGCAAGGAGACGGCCACACCAATGAAGGCGATCCTGCTCGCCGGGCTGGTCGGCAGCGTCGTCGCGCTCAAGGTCGTGTCGTGATGAGCTGGATCATCCTGGTCGTCAGCGCAGTGTTCGAGGCAGTCTGGGCGACCGCACTCGGACAGTCCGATGGGTTCAGCAGGCCGGCCCCGACGGTGGTCTTCGTGGTCTTCCTGGCCCTGAGCATGATCGGATTGGCGCTTGCGATGAGTCGTATCCCGGTCAGCGTCGCGTACTCGGTCTGGATCGGGATCGGCGCCGTGCTCACCGTCGCCTACGCCATGGTGACTGGCGGCGAGCAGTTCACCGCGGCCAAGGCCGTCGTGCTGACCATCCTGATCAGCTGCATCGTCGGTCTGAAATTCACCAAGGCCCCCACTCCGACCACTGAAGCGACGGCTGAGGCGTCGTCTGTAGACGCCGAGCAGCCGAAGTAGGATGCACTGGACCAGAGCTGCTGTCGCGTAGCGGCGGCAGCGGCCCGAGTCGCCCCACCCGTCAAGCCAGCGCACCATCGCGGACGAAGACGACGCTGGTCAACTCGACGGACCGACGGCGCCGCCAGAACAACGACTCGGCGACTTCGTATCGCGGTTCACCGGCGAGCAATGCTTGAGACCTGTGGATGGCCGGGGAGGGGTCGTACCCTCCCGGTGATCTTGACGGTCCTTAAGCAAGGCCGGCGCGCAAACGCCGGCCGGAAGGGTACGACCCGTGCTCACAGTAGTTCCCGAACCCGATGGCGGCGACGAGTCCCGCCGTGAGCACCGCCCGGCCGTGATCGACGAACTGGTCCGCGAGGGCGCCCGCCGGATGTTGGCCGAGGCGTTGCAGGCTGAGGTCGACGGCTACATCGCCCGCCACGCCGGGGAGCGCGACGAGCACGGTCGCCGGCTGGTGGTACGCAACGGTTCCCACCAGCCCCGCGACGTGCTCACCTCGGCCGGAGCGGTCGAGGTGAGCGCACCCCGGGTGAACGATCGGCGCATCGATCCCGACACCGGGCAGCGACGCCGGTTCTCCTCGGCGATCCTGCCGCCGTGGTGCCGGCGCACCCCGAAGATCACCGAGGTGCTTCCGCTGCTCTACCTGCACGGCCTGTCTTCGGGGGACGTCGTACCCGCGCTGGGGCAGTTCCTCGGCTCCACGGCCGGGCTCTCCGCGGCCACAGTCACCAAGCTGACCGAGACCTGGAAGGCCGAGCAACGCGCTTTCGCCGCCCGCGACCTGTCCGGAGTGGACTACGTCTACCAGTGGGCCGACGGGATCCACGTCAACATCCGCCTCGAAGAACACAAACTGTGTCTGCTCGTGCTGATCGGGGTCCGCGCCGACGGTCGCAAGGAACTCGTCGCTCTCGCTGACGGCTACCGCGAGTCGACCGAGTCGTGGGCAGACCTGCTGCGCGACTGCGCACGGCGCGGCATGCGGGCCCCGGTACTCGCGATCGGCGACGGGGCGCTCGGGTTCTGGGGCGCGCTGCGCGAGGTCTTCCCGGCCACGCGGGAGCAGAGGTGTTGGTTTCACAAGATCGCCAACGTGCTCGGCGCCATGCCGCGCTCCGCCCACCCTGGGGCGAAGAAGGCGCTGGCCGAGATCTGGAACGCCGAGGACCGCCGTTACGCCCTCGACGCCGTGAAGTCCTTCGAGGCCGCCTACGGGGCGAAGTTCGCCAAGGCGGTCTCCAAGATCACCGATGACCTCGACCAGCTGCTGGAATTCTACGACTACCCGGCCGAGCACTAGCAGCACCTACGCACCACCAACCCGATCGAGTCCACCTTCGCCACCGTCCGGCACCGCACGAAGATCCCGAAGGGGCCGGGATCCCGGGCGGCCAGGCTGGCGATGGCGTTCAAGCTGATCGAGGCCGCCCAGGACCGCTGGCGCGCGGTGAACGGCCCGTACCTGGTGGCACTCGTCCGCGCCGGCGCCACGTTCACCGGCGGCCAGCTCGTCGAACGACCCGACGACCACCACCAACCGGAAGCCGCCTAAAGATCTTCACCCACAGATCTTGACGATTGCTCGATGCGGCACCGCTACGAGCGTGACGGGCTGTGGGGCCTGGTGGATCAGCGTGTGGCCCGAGCGTCGGCGGCGCCCGGGGCCCGGCTCGACAGGCGGGTCGTGGAGGCCACCCGCCAGGCCATCGACGAGGAGACCGACCGCTCGACCGGGACCGTGGCCCGGTTGCGCCGACGAGTCGACGATGGTTTCCGGGGCGATCACCGGGCGGGCTGCAGCGTGTTCGCACCGCCTGCCGGGCCCTTTGAGGCCGTCGCAGACCAGGAAGAGCACGTCACGCACGCCGCGGTTCTTCAGGTCGACCAGCACGCTCATCCAGAACTTCGCGCCCTCACCGCCGACGCCCGTCCACAGCCCCAGCACATCCTTGCAGCCGTCCACGGTGACGCCGATAGCGGCGTAGACCGGCCGGTTGGCCACCTGACCGTCCCGGACCTTGACGTGGACAGCGTCGATGAACACCGCGGCGTACACCGAATCCAACGGCCGGCCGACCCAGTCATTCATCTCGGCGACGACCTTGTCGGTGATCCGCGAGACCGTCTCCTTCGACACCGCCGCCCCATAGAAGTCAGCGAAATGTGCGGAAATCTCCCCGGTCGTCATTCCTTTCGCATACAGCGACAACACGACCTCGTCGACATCCGTGAGGCGCCGCTGACGCTTCTTCACGATCTGCGGCTCGAAAGTGCTGGCCCTGTCTCTCGGAACGTCGATCTCCACGTCACCCGCGGCATCCGAGAGAACCGTCTTCGAGCGGGACCCGTTCCGCACGTTGGTAGATTCCCGGCCGGGGGCGGCCCGGTTCTTGTCGTGCCCGAGGTGCTCGGTCATCTCCTCGTTCAGCGCCGTTTCCCAAACATTCTTGGCGAACAGCTTCAACAGGCCGTCCGGGCCGGTCAACGCCAGCCCGCGCGCCTTCGCCTCGGCCACCATCGCCGCCGCAGCGGCACACTCCGCCGACGCCTGCCGAGCAAGCTTCGGGTCACCCTCGCTTGGATCCACAAGGTCCGATGTCATCACTGTCCGTGCCCATCTCGCCGGACCTCAGCCCGGCGTGTCGGGCCGAAAACACCAACCTTGGAACAGTCCCAGGCGGCGCATCGCGACGAGGTCGGGCGGGAAGACGCGGGCGCTGTCGAGCAGGGTTGATCGGGGACGAGTCTTGGTTCCCATGGGCTTGTCCGGCATCGAGCCTACGGCCGGATGATCCCGGGTGGGCCAGTCGGGTGCCACGGCCCGGTGATCGCCAGCACCAGGCCGGGAGTCTGGATGCCGGCGAACAGCCACCGCCGGTCTGGGCTGAACGTCGGCCCAGCGAACTCGCTGTTGTTGAGGTCGTTGCGGGCCAGCGTGTACGCCGCGCCGAACGCATCCACACCGACCAGATGCTGGACACCCATGCCGTCCTCGGCAATAATCACCCCGCCGTGCGGCGACACGGTGATGTTGTCCGGGCCATCATAGTTCGTGCCGTCCTCGGCCGGTGTGCTGTTGACCGGAAACAGCGCTTTGAGGGTGAGCGTCTGGCAGACTGGGTCGTGGAACCAGATCTGGCCGTCGTGCTCGTTGACGCTACTGTCTGCGTGGCGGGCATAGCTAGCGACGATGTAGACGCCGGTCACACCCCACCACGCGCCCTCGAACTTGCGGCTGCGGGTGATCCAGTCGGCCGACAGCTGGTTGCGGGTGGATACCGAGGCGGCGAGCCGGTCCGGGACGTCGGTCCACTCGACCTTGTAGGTGGTGCCGGGCCGTGTGGCCTCGGACAGGTCGCCGACGTGCCTGTCGCCGTCCAGCGCGCGCATGGCCTGGAACCGTCCGGCGGTGTCGCTTAGCCCCTGCAGCTCCCACTTCGTGCCGCGGAACCCATCCGGCGGGACCCAGCGGTAGAGCAGGCCGTTCGGCCGCGCTGCGTCCTCGGTCAGGTAGATCATCCGGGTGCGCGGATCCACAGCGACGGCCTCGTGCGCGAATCGACCCAGGAACCTGAGCGGGCTGGGGCTGTTGCCCTTGTTCTCCGGGCCGACCGGACTGACCTCGAAGCAGAAGCCGTGGTCCTTGGTCAAGCCGTTCGTACCGGCTTTGACCTCGGTCTCCTCACAGGTCAGCCAGGTGCCCCAGGGCGTGACACCGCCGGCGCAGTTGTTGTGGGTGCCAGCGACGGACACGTACTCGCCGACGCGCTCGCCGTTCTGGCTGACCTCGATATTCGTGGTGCCGCCGCCAGCCGCCGCGTCGTAGGTAAGACCGTCCCGGTTCGGGACCCGGTGAGGCTCCTTGCCGCTGATCTCGTGGTTGTTGATCAGGGTGTAGCCGCTACCCCGGGGAAAAGCGGCGGTGCCGTCGGTGTCGCTGGGAGTGGGCTCGCCGCCGTCGGTCAGTCTCGTAATACCCGCCTCGGCAACCACAGTGTAGCGGAACCCGCGCGGTAGCGCGAGCACCTTGCGCGGGTCGGCGAGGACCGAGCCGTAGCCGACGCCGGGGCGCAGCGACTGGGCGAACGCGGCTGAAGTGGCGACCGTGCCGACGGTTCCGACAACACCGATGCCGAGTCCGGCTAGCGCGGTCGCGCGCAGCATCGAGCGGCGGGACAACGTGCCCGGTTCCTGCTGTGCAGACATGGCCCCTCTTTCGAGTGATGGGGAGACCAGGTCACCTCAGAGGGCCGATGCGTCAAGCGGCGGAACGAACAGTGACAGCCGCCCGACATCGTGACAAATAATCCTGACATCCACGGCGAGCACGATCCACCCCTCGGTGGCCCACGGCAGCGGCAACGACGCCAGCGGCCTACAGATCCGCTCGGGTTCGACCCGGCCACGGTTGAGCGCGTCGTACACCGCCCCGTGCCCGCGCCGGTGCTCGGCCACCAGCGTCAGCTCGACCAGCGTCGTGACCGGCCCATCAGCGCAGAGCACCGCCTCGGTCAGCTCCACCAGCGCATCGGCCCGCGCCGTGAACGACGTGTAGAACTCGTGCCGGAACCGGGACAAGTCCCCGAGCGGCCCGAGTTCTCCCCGACCCATCCCTGGGGGTGCCACCGTCGCAAGGGTCCCGGACCGGGTCGTATTCGATCATGTGATCGCCGCCCTGGTACATGACCGTGCCCGACCTCGGCCCTGTCATCGACTCGCCGCTGCTCGAACCCACGCTAGCCGGGATCCCGGACATGATCGGCCCGCTAACGCAAGCATGATGGTGTATCGCCCGGACGAACGCGACCAGGCCCTGGCCGTCGCGGCCGACCGGGTCGCGCAGTGTCCCGAGAGGGTCTACCGTAACTCGGTGCTGCGTGAACGCGCGGTCGAGCTGGCGACCAGGGCCCATCAGCAGTTCGTCGAGCACTTCGGGCCGCCCTCGTCGTCTTCGACACGGCGAGGGCACAGCCCCACCTCGCCGCCTACCTACAGACCCGACTCGCCACTGGACCCACGGGGGAGATCGTGGGTGACCGGGCGGAGGGGCTCGCAGACGGCACCATCGCCGAGGCGATGGCCGCCGAGTTTAGAGCTCGCGCGGATTGGTTGGTGGTCACGGGCGTCGGGTAGGTCGGGTGTCCCAGCGGTGGGTGATCCAGGCCTCTGCCGGATCAGGCTACGGAGTGTGATGATCGTGTCGGCGAGGTCGAAGAATGCGTCGAGGACGGTTTCGCGGCGTTCGTAGCAGCGCTGCAGCCGGTTGAAGCCGTTGTGCCAGGCGTTCGTGCGCTCGATGTGCCAGCGGCGGGTGGCCTGGACCGGCGCCTTCTTACCCTTGTGCGCGATCTCGCCGCGCAGACCTCGTTCGGCCAGCTTGTCGCGGGTCTTGCCCGAATCGTAGCCGGCGTCGAGATGCACGGTGATCTCGTCGGGCAGCGGTCCGAGAGCACCGAGGTGGTCGAGGGTGGGGCCCAGCAGTGGGGAGTCGTGCCGGTTGGCCCCGGCCAGAACTCGGCCCAGCGGGATGCCATGGCCCTCGACGAGCACTGAGCGCTTCATGCCCAGTTTGCGCCGGTCAACCGGCGACGGACCGGCGACCTCACCACCGCCGGGGGCCTTGGTGATGGCGCCGTCGACGGCAACGTCGTGAAGCAGCAGACCGACGATGCGGTCGTAGGCGTCCAGGGCGATCCGGCGCAGCTGGGCGAAGACCCCGAGCCGGATCCACTCGTCGCGCCGCGCCCGCAGGGTGCTCGCTGAGCAGGTTCTGTCGGCGACGCCCTGATACGAGCAGCCGAACCGCAGCACCTGCAGGAGCTTGTCGAACACGATCCGATCGGCGATCCGGCGGCGGTGACACCCCCACGGATGAGTGGGCACGAATTCCTCCCGGCTAGGCAGCAGTGCGGCGAACTGGTCCCACAAGGGCTCGGTCAGCCATGATGGCAGGGCGGGCACGGAGCCTCCAGATGATCACGAAGCGTAAGCACCTTCATGATCGGAGGCCCCGTGCCCGTCCATGTCACCGGACACACCTCAGCTACCAACCCGTGATCATTCCGCGCGAGCTCTTACGGTGTTCGAGCACCACGGGACCGGCGGGTGTGACGGGGTTGACATCGAGCTGCTTTGGGTGTTGCCTCGTTAATGGTTCTAAGATCGCACCTTGATGAGCGGGTGGCTGTTGCCCGAGTTGCACGGGAGGCCCCACGCGGGCCCGGCTGCAACTCGGTACGACTACGGCGACCTCATCCGACCGGCCGTTTCCTCAGGAGGAAGTTCCATGGCCATCTCCAGCAACGGCCACGTCTCGTCCCACGCCGATGGAGCTGGCAAGCTGCGCGGCTACTCCGCGTGGAGCCTGTTCCAGAAGGGGCTCTTGGGTGGGGAGTGGCCGCGGGTCTGGCGTGAGCACGAGCTGGCCGACAGCTACGACGTGGTGATCGTCGGTGGTGGTGTGCACGGCTTGGCGACCGCGTACTACCTGGCGGTCAACCACGGCATCACCAACGTCGCCGTGCTGGAGAAGTCCTATATCGGCAGCGGCGGGTCGGGGCGGAACACCGCGATCTTGCGGTCGAACTACCTGACCCCGGAGGGTGTGCGGTTCTACGACCGGTCGGTGAAGCTCTACGAGCATCTGGCCGCGGAGCTGAACTTCAACGTGATGTTCTCCCAGCGCGGGCATATGACGTTGGCGCACAACGACTCTTCGTTGCGGACGATGCGGTGGCGGGCCGAGGTCAACAAGATGCAGGGCGTCGACTCCGATGTGATCAGTCCGGACAAGATCAAGGAACTGGTCCCGCACATGGACACCTCACCGTATGCGGGCGCTGGTTTGCTGGCGGCCTTCGGTGGTGAGGCGGACCCACGTTCGGCGGACCGCGCCGCTCGGTTCCCGCCGCGAGGTGGTCAGGCCAGCGGTGGCGAGCGCCTTGAGCTGTTTGGATAGGGCCGAGTCGGTCAGTCCCACCCGATCGCGGACGAAGCCGAACTCGACCTCGCCTGCCGCGAGAAGGGTGGCAGTGATGCGCAACCGGGTTGTTCGCCGACGCTCCTCGTGACCACGAGTTGAGCGGGGTCCGTCGTTCGCGGTGACGACGCGGTGGGGGCGGGTGCGGGGCCCGATGGCGTTGGTGTGCGACGACAGCGTGATCATGTCGGGCCGTCGGTGGAGGCGGTGGGCCCTCCCGGTCGGGGTACCAGCCAGTCCCGGGAGGGCCACCTCAGGCGCGCGGGAGGCGCCCGTGGTCACGGTAGGCAAGAACGTCGTAGAGGTTGAAGCCCGGCTGGTGGCCGGTCGGCTGGAGTGCCGGTGTGGGGGTCGGCTGCGGCCGTGGGGGCATGCCCGGGCGCGGGTGCTGCGCGGGACGGGTGCGCTCGGGTGGCGGCTGCGGCCGCGTCGGGCGCGGTGTTCGGGCTGCGGCACCACGCACGTGCTGTTGCCGGTGGGGGTGCTGGCCCGGCGCGCGGATCTGGTGGCGGTGATCGGCGCGGCGTTGGCGCTGGCCGCGACCGGGTGGGGGCACCGACGGGTCGCCGAGCGGGTAGGTCGGGCGGCGGGAACGGTGCGCGGCTGGCTGCGCCGGTGGCGGGCCCGGGCCGAGGGGCTGCGCGTGGAGTTCACCGCGCTGGCGGCGGCGCTGGATCCGTTGGCCGCGATGCCCGATCCGGCCTCGTCCGGGACGGGGGATGCGGTCGCGGCGCTGCTGGCCGCGGCGGCAGCGGTGACCCGGCGCTGGGCCGCGACGGTGGACGGGTTGTCGCCGTGGGAGCTGGCCGGCGCGGTGACGTCCGGGCGGCTGCTGGCCCCGCCGAGCTCGACGGAGTCGATCAACACCAGATGCCCCTGGTGAGGTGATCACTCCGGCCACGACGCTCCGCGCGGACGATCTTCGACCGCGACAGAGGAGTGATCGGTGAGCCAAACCGACAACGACGCACGCCGCCGAGCCGAGCGGGCCCGGCGGGTGGCGCTGTTTCGCTACGAGTTGATCCAGGAGGTGATCGACCCGACGCTGACCGCGCGCCAGCGCGGGAAGCTGGTGCGCGAGCTGGCCGAACGGGCGCATCCGGGCCCGTTCGCCGAGCCGGTGCAGGTCACCCGGCACACCATCGACCGGTGGGTCCGGGCCTGGCGGGTCGGCGGGTTCGAAGCGCTGGTGCCCCAGCCGGCCAAGGTCACTGCCCGGACCCCGCCCGAGGTGCTCGCGACGGCGGCGGCGCTCAAGCGGGAGAACCCGGGCCGCACCGCCGCACAGATCACCCGGATCCTGCGCGCCCAGTCCGGTTGGGCCCCCAACGAACGCACCCTGCAGCGCCACTTCGAACGCCTCGAGCTGGGACTGATCGTCGACGAGGCCGGCCACGAGCAGCGGCTCACCGCGGCCCCGGCGGCCTTCGGGCGCTTCGAGGCTGACCGTCCCGACGAGCTCTGGGTCGGCGACGCACTGCACGGCCCGCAGATCGCCGGGCACAAGGTCTACCTGTTCGCGTTCCTGGACGACCGGAGCCGGGCGGTGATGGCCGCCCGGTTCGGGTTCTCCGAGGACACCGTGCGGCTCGCGGCGGCGCTACGCCCGGCGCTGGCCTCGCGCGGAGTCCCCGAAAGCATTTATGTCGATAATGGTTCAGCGTTTGTCGACTCGTGGCTGCTGCGCGGCTGTGCCAGCCTCGGCATCAAGCTGGTCCATTCCACCCCGGGCCGACCCCAAGGCAGGGGAAAAATCGAGCGCTTCTTCCGCACCGTCCGGGAGCAGTTCCTCGTCGAGATCACTCCCGATCGGGCCGCCGAGATCGCCGATCTGGCCGAGCTCAACCGCTTGTTCACCGCCTGGGTCGAGACTGAGTACCACCCCCGCACCCACTCCGAGACCGCGGGGTCGCGCCGATGGCGCGCTGGCTCGACGGGCTGGCTTCCCCGTTGCCGCGGCCCACCCCCGCGCAGCTGCGCGAGGCGTTCCTGTGGTCCGAGCACCGCACCGTGGCCAAGACGGCCACGGTCTCGCTGCACGGCAACACCTACCAGGTCGACGAACTGTTGGTCGGGCGCAAGGTCGAGCTGGTGTTCGACCCGTTCGATCTCACCGAACTGGTGGTGCGCTATTCCGGGCGCGAGTTCGGGACCGCGGTCGCCCACCACATCGGGCGCCACGCCCACCCCAAGGCCCGCCCCGAAATCCCCGACACCACCCTGGAACCGACCGGGATCGACTACCTACGGCTGATCGACACCACCCACACCGAACGGCTCGAAGGTCGTATCAACTACAGCGCTCTGCTCGAGCGCCACCACTCCAATACGCCGGTCGAACCAGAATCAGTCGAACTCACCATCCCGGAACTTCAGGCGCAGGAGACTCAGGATGATTGACCAGCTCAGCGGCTACTTCGGATTTTCCCGCACCCCATTCGGCCGTGACCTCGCGCCGGGAATGCTGCATCGTCACCACGCCCACGGCGAAGCGGTCGCCCGCATCCAGTGGTGCATCGGCGAACACGCCCTCGGAGTGATCACCGGCGAGGTCGGGGTCGGCAAGACCGTCGCGGTCCGCGCCGCGCTGGCCGGCATCGACCCCGCCCGCCACATCGTCATCTACCTCGGCAACCCCGACGTCGGCACCCGCGGGATCCAGCACGCCATCGTCACCGCCCTCGGCGGGGTTCCCCGCCCGCACCGGGCCACCCTGATCCCGCAAGCCCTCGACGCGCTGGCCACCGAGTACGCCGAGCGGGGCCGTGTCCCCGTCGTGGTCCTCGACGAAGCCCACCAGCTCTCCCACGAGCAACTCGAGGGGGTGCGGATGCTCACGAACCACGACATGGACTCCAGCAGCCCGCTGGCCTGCCTGCTCGTCGGCCAACCCACCCTCCGCCGCAAGATCAAGCTCGGGATGCTCGCCGCGCTCGACCAGCGCATCGCAGTGCGCTACCACCTCGGCGGCATGACCGGCGACGAAACGGTCAGCTACCTTCGCCACCACCTCACACTGGTCGGCCGCTCGGACACACTGTTCTCCGACGACGCCGTCTCACTGATCCACACCACCAGCCGCGGCGCGCCAAGGGCGGTCAACAACCTCGCGCTGCAGTCGCTGCTGGCCGCCTACGCCGCCGACAAGACCATCGTCGACGAGTCCAGCGCACGCACCGCCGTGACGGAGGTGACGACAGAATGACCACCACCGCGACAACCTGACCACCAGCCCCGCCCGGCACCCAGCCCGGCGGGGCTACTCATGTCGCACGGTGAACATCGCGGACGTCACCGACATGGACACGACGAACGTCGCGCAACACCGCGTCGGCGGTGTGGATGTCGGTGCGCCGCGTCGTCGGAGCCTGGACCGACCCGCGAGTGCGGGAGCTGCTGAGCCCGGCCCGCGGACGTGGTCTCGATGTACGCAGGTTCATCGGCCAGGGCGGCTCGCTGTTCCTCATCGCCGACCAACAGCAAGCCGCGGAGGCCGTGCCGGTCTTGACCGCGCTGGCCGAACACTTCCTGCGCACCGCGCAGGACATGGCCAATGACTACCGGCGCGGCGGGTCGACCCGCCAGTCACCGTGGTGTTCGACGAGCTGGCCAACGGCACCCCGGTCCCACGGTTGGCTGAGGTCATCTCCGACGCCGCGGGACGAGGAGTCGTGATCCACCTGGGCCGCGCAGTCCCTCGCCCAGCTCGAACGGCTCTTCGGCTCCGTCGGCGAGCGCGAGGTGCGCGACAACACCACCACCCTCACCGCCTGGGGCGGGATCAAAGACGACCGCACCCTGCAGTGGCTGTCCGACATCTGCGGAACCTACGAACGCACCCGCCGCCAGAGCCACGCCGACGGGCTGTTTAGCCGGGAACGCCACAGCTACAGCACCGAAACCGTCCCGGTGATGCGCCCCGGACAGATCCGCGAGCTGCCCTCCGGGCAGGTACTGGCAATCCACCGAGGCGTCCGCTGCTTCGTCGCCCACGCCGTCGACGTCACCCAGCGGCCCGACAGCACCCAGATCGATGCCGACGTCGCCACGCTGCGCGACGGCACCGCGATCCCGATCGACGACCGCGGCTACCGCACCGGATCCCCGCACAGCGAGCGAAGGACCTAAAGCCATGGCCAGCCCACAGCAGCAACCCGCGGCAGCCCTGGGCCGTCGCAGCGTGGTCGTGGGGCGGGCGTGCAGTGCGGCGCTACTGGCCGCGGCAGTGCTCTGCACTCCCTCCATCACCCTCGCTACCGGGTCCCCTGTGGCACTCGAGCGCGCCGCGGGCTGGAAGGTCCCCACCGCACCGAGCCAAGACAACGACTCACAGGACGACGATTCCCCGGCCAGCGACACACAAGCCCCGAACCCGCTAGTCCTCGACGGCGGCGACCAGGTCGACGACGTGCAGAGCTGGGAGCAGCAACGACGTCCCGAGCTGTTGGAGGCATTCCGGGAACACGTCTACGGCCAGAGCCTGCCCGCCCCGGAGACGGTCACTTTCGATGGTGGTGACAGCGGGGCATCCGCGAAGACGGTCACCATCACCGTCACCGGTCCCACGGGATCGGCGAGCTTCACCCTGAGGCTGTTCGTGCCCGACAGCGGCACCCCGAAGGGCACCTTCCTACTGATCGATCATCGAGGTTCAGTCGGCGACGACCCCGGATCATCGTCCGGCTACGCACCGACCGCGAAGATCCTCGAGGCCGGCTACGCCTTCGCTGCCCTCAACGCCGAGGAGGTCGCCCCCGACGACGCCGGAAGCTACCGCGAGGGCGTGATCAATGCCTTCTACCCCGCCGGTCAGGACCTGCCCTCCGACGCCGGGCGCACGATCAGCGCCTGGGCCTGGGGCGCCAGGCGAGCCATGGACTACCTCGAGACCGACCCCGACATCGACCCCAGCAAGGTCGCAGTCATCGGGCACTCACGCGGCGGCAAGGCCGCCCTCTGGGCCGGTGCCCAGGACACCCGCTTCCCCGTGGTCATCTCCAACAACTCCGGCTCCACCGGCGCCAAACTGGCCCGACGCGACGACAGCGGCGAGTCCATCTCCGCGATCACCGAGCAGTTCCCTCACTGGTTCCCCGAAACCTACCGCCGCTACGCAGGCAACGCCGCCTCACTCCCGGTCGAGCAGAACCAGCTCCTGGCCCTCATCGCACCCGGCCGGGTCGTGGTCGGTAGCGCCTCCGACGACGGCAACGCCGACCCCGAGGGCGAGTTCCTGTCCTACCTCGGCGCAGAACCGGTCTACGAGCTGTATGGCCTTGGCGACACCGGGCTGACGTCTAGGAGCTGGCCGCCGACCGAGAACAAGGGATTTCGAGGCCCGGGGATGAGCTACCACCTTCGCTCGGGCAGCCACGGCCTCGAGGAGACCGACTGGGACCTGTACCTCGCGGGAGAGCTCTTCGAGCGGTAGCTCATCCCCCGGCTGTACAGCAATCGGCTCCCACCCGCATAAGTGGGCAGACCGACTTACTGGACGATTTCTTGAACAGCACGACCCGGAAAGACGTTCGGAGATGTCACTCTCTGAAGTTGTCTGCACAGATTCCCGAGGTGCTCTGCACAGCCCAACGACCTACAGGGGTTTCCCATCGACAACCCGCCCGCTGACCTGCCCGAACACCAGGTTGGCAAGAGCTCAGTGTCGAGGACCAGGTCGGCAGTGTCGGCGGTGTGCAGGCGGGCCAACAGCAGCAGGGTGTCGTCGGCTGCGGCGAGGTCGACCCCGCAGAACGGCAAGCCCGGTCTGGTTGCTGCGGTGCGGGGGCTGGATACGGAGCTGGCCCTCGGTGGTCACATGCTCCCACCGAGCAGCGCGGTGATCCGGTCGTTGAGCGCGTCGGCATCGTCGGCGACGCCATCGAGGAGGACCTCGTCCAGGCTCGGTGCTTCGCGGCCCGCGGTCCGTCGCTCGGCCGGGAGCGGCTCACTAGGCGAGCCGCGGGACTGACAGGCCGTGCCTGAAGAAGTCGTGAAGATCGTATCGTCGTTTGACGTCCTGCAGCCGGGGAAAGTTGTGCTTGAAGTAGAGCTGATGCCACGGCGCCCCGTGGTTGAGCGACGGATCTGCGAGATCCTTGTCGGCATATCCGATGTACGCTCCATCGGACGCCCTCGGCACGCCTCCGCTATGGCGGTATACGTCACCGTAGAGCCGACGGACCCACCCGTCGTTCGCCTCATCATCGGACGCCTCGTCCCACTCCGCAACGTACGTAATTAGCATTGTGGCGTCCCGTGTCGCGGTCGCCGTGGCGTGCGGGGGCGTGTCGTTGATCCGCCCCCCATATGACTTCTGGCTCACCGAGCCGTGGAATCCTGAGTATGGAGACCGCGCGAGATAGCGATATATGATTCGCACCTGGTGGTCGTCCAGAGCCTCACTCCGGTACCCGGACTTCAGCTTGAAGCGGCTGTGGTTCCCTCCACTGTCCTGGCCGCCGCGAGTTGATGTCAGGAACGGTAGCCAGTTTCGGTGGACATGCGCGGGCGCTCCTATGCCGTTACTCATCTCGGCAATTAGTGATTCTAGTAACGATCCGGCATCCGGGCCGTGAATCTGCCCGATCATCCGGTGGCATCCTAAGTTGCGAGTGTTCAGTATGAGATCGGAATAGACCCGACTGTTCGAGTGAGTAGAGATCGCGTTTCGGGAGCACCACTCGGCGTGATTGCGGACGAGCCGGATAAAGCGGGGTTCGTCGATCCCGTCCCATGGCCACTCGCAGGAGAATTGCAGCATTCGGCTCGGGGCTTGCGGCAGGAGCTGCTCTGGGCTCGTGCCCGTGGCATTCCTGTCCCGGAACAGGTAGCGGGTGACGACGCCGAACGAGCTGCCGCCGCCGGTGAGCGCCCACCACAGATCGCGGTTTGGGTCGAACAGTTCGGATGTGGCCAAGATGATCTCGGGATGACCGTCTGCGTTGACCGTGACGACCTCGACCGCGTACAGGTAATCGACGACGAGCCCCAGGCTCCTGGAGAGAACGCCGTACCCGCCCGCGGTGACGTGCCCGCCGACGCCCACGGTCGGGCACCAGCCGGCCGGGAGCGTGACTCCCCACCCCAAGAAGAGTTCGCGATTCACGTCCTCGAGGGTCGCTCCACCATCGACCGAGAACGCACTCAGTTCGCTGTCGAACGCAACCGATCTCATTCTGGCGAGGTCGACAACGACCCCGATCTCGGGGACGTCAACGAATCCCTCAGCACAGTGGCCGCCCCCTCGGATGGCCAGTCGTCTCTGACCTCGAAACGATCGGCCGACCACCTCCGACACCTGCTCCGCGGTGTCCGGAAGATAGAAGTGCTCTGGCGCGCCTACCCGCCGGGAAAAGCCCCGGCGTGCTAGCTGCTCGTATCTCGTGTCGTCGGGACTCACGCACGACAGGGGCTGTTCCACGATTCACCTCACACTCTCGGTCAAACCGGCCCGTGCTTCCCTTAGCTTGAAGTCGAGTACCATTCTGCTGCTACGAACGCGATTCCAGACAGCTGACGCAAAATACAGATCGAATTTCTCCTGCCCCCCCGGGGGGGGCGAGAGTCCGATTCGGCTGTTCCGTCGCCCGTTCTATATCGCGCTGTCCGGCCGAGATCGTCAGCGACGCCGGAGGCTCGCATCGGTGAGTTCGGGGGCCACGTATCCAGAGTCGAAACCGTTGAACGTGACGCCCGGGGGCACGATCTTGTCGATGGCGTCGAGCATGTCCGAGGTCAACGTAACGTGCTCGGCCCCCAGCTGCGACTCCAGGTGCGACATCGTGCGCGGCCCAATGATTGGTGCAGTAATGGCCGGGTGGGCGAGCACGAACGCCAGCGCCATGTGAATCAGCGAGATCCCGGCCTCATCCGCCAGCTCGCCGAGTGCGTGGGCGGCCTCGAGTTTGCGCTGGTTGGCGGGATCGTTCATATCGTAGCGGCGGGGGAGCAACTGCTGCTGGCGGGAGGCTGGTCGCTCCTGGTTCTTGCGGTACGCGCCAGTGAGCCAGCCGCCGGCCAGCGGGCTCCAGGACAGAACACCGAGATCGTAACGCTGCGCGGTGGGAAGCAGGTCGGCCTCGGCCTCGCGGGCGAGCATCGAATACGGTGGCTGTTCGGTGACGAACCGGCCCAGCTGTCGCCGCTCCGCGACCCACTGGGCCTCGACGGTCTGGTGAGCGGGGAACGTCGAGGAGCCGAACGAGCGGATCTTGCCCGCGCGCTGCAGGTCGCTCAGCGCGGACAGTGTTTCCTCGATTTCGGTTGTGTGGTCGGGTCTATGCACCTGGTACAGGTCGATCCAGTCGGTCCGCAGCCGGCGCAGGCTGTTCTCGACCGCGGTAATGATCCAGCGGCGGGAGTTGCCACGCTTATTCGGGTCGCCGCCGGGCCAACCCATCGGCACGTCCATCGGGTTATGGAACTTCGTCGCCAGCACAACGTCGTCGCGGCGACCAGCGATCAGCGCCTTGCCAACGATGGCTTCCGACTCGCCCAGCGAGTAGGAATCGGCCGTATCGATGAAGTTGATCCCCGCGTCGAGCGCACGATGGATAATCCTGACCGACGTCTTATGATCAGGCTCACCCCAAGACCCAAACATCATTGCCCCAAGACACAGAGGGCTGACGTGCATTCCGGTGCGTCCCAACCGGCGGTAGTGCATGAGCGAACGGTAACCCCTCGTCGGGTGGTAGGTCGATCATCACCCAGTCGGCTACTCAGACAGGGAGTCAGCTGAAACGATGGCCGTCGGGCGCAATGGCGAACTCCAGCGCCATCCGACCGTCCGCGACTGGTGCGACGTTGAGCGTCTCCAGCCCGGCCTCGGCGGCGAGTCGGGTCAACTCGTCCACAGTTCTCTCCCGGCCACCGAAGCACAGCAACATGAACAGGTCGATCCCGGTGCTGGCACCGTGCCCTCGCACCGGCTCGATCAGCACGATCGCTGCGTCGTCCGCGGCGGCGTCTCGGCAGCGGACGAGGATTTGCCGGGCGTGGTCGTCGTCCCAGTCGTGCACAATGTCGGATAGCAGGTAAACGTCTGCGCCCGTGGGTAGCGGATTGAAGAAGCTGCCCGGAACGGCGCTCGCCCGGCCCTCAAGGCCAGCCGCCGCGAACCTTCGGGCCGCTGCGTCGGCGGTCGGCTTGAGATCCAGGACCTGGCCGCGCACTCCGGGGTGGGCGCGCAGGATTGCGTCGAGCACGATGCCATCTCCTCCTCCCACGTCTAGAATTTTGGAGAAGCGGCTCCAGTCGAAGCGTTCGGCAATCTGCGGCGCCTGTTTCCGGAATCGCCAGTTCATCTGGGCGTCGAAGGTGCGCCGCAGGTGCGGGTGGGCAGCCAAGTCGTCCCAGAACTCGCGTCCGTACCGGCTGACGTAGGCGGACTCGCCCGTGGTAACTGTTTTCAGGAGATCGACGAAGGCGAGCTCGCCACGCCCACCGGCGGTGTTGATATCCAGGAGGATCTTGAACCCGGCTGAGGAATCTTCGCCCATTTGCGCGCCGAGGCTGGTTGGCCAATAGAGGCCCGTCTCTGGATCATGGTCGAACACCCCGACGCTCACGAGGTGGTCGAGCAGGCAGCGAATGGCTGGGGTGAAGGAGCCGGTCTCGGCGGCGAGTTGCTCGGCCGTCGCTCCCTCGTCTCCCGCGTGTTCCACTAGGCCGAGTGTCGCAGCCACGCGTACCGACATAGGCGTGGCGAGGTCGGCTAGCGCCATGATCGACTGTGCTACCGGCTGTTGGTCCATCCTCGCACCTTATAGAACTTGATCTGAGAAAGGACCTCAGGGTTCGGAACCTCGAGGGGGATCAGCAACTGCGTCAGTTCCGCAGTTGCTTTCCGGCGGCCCCACAACCGGGAGACCCTGCATGTGGCAACACTGAAGCTGCTGTCCTGAGTCGTTGATTGTTTGTCAGTTTGTTAGGGTGCGGCATGGGTGATGGCCGCGGACCGAAATTGGCGGCGCTGGAGCTGACACAGCCTGAGCGGGACGCGTTGCAGGGATGGGCGCGACGCGGCAAGACCGCGCAGGCGTTGGCGACTCGAGCGCGGATCGTGCTGGCGTGCGAGCAGGGTCTGTCCAACAGTGAGGTGTCGCGCGAGTTGAAGGTCTCGCTGCCCACGGTGGGCAAGTGGCGCAAACGGTTCGTCAGTCGGTCAGCCTGAGTGCAATCACCGACCGGTCGGCCGCGGCGTCTTTCGTCATGAGAGGTCCCTAAGGTCGTAGGTGTTCGGGGTTGGTGCCCCGGATGCCCGGGACGACGGGGTGTGGCTGATGAGGTGTTGTCGCTTCGGTGGCTCGGAAGGAATGGCCGCCCCGTCGTGCTGGACAGGCCTGGCCACTGATTCGGATCTGTGCGGACCGTCGCTGATTAGGGACCTGATGGCGGGTTGTCCACGGGCGTGACCTGCAACGACAGGAGCCTGCGCGTGGCGCAACGGCCAGTGATCTGGATCGGGATCGACGTCGGGAAGAGGACGCACCATGCGTGCGCGATCGATACCGACGGCAAGGTGGTGTTCTCCCGCAAGGTCAGCAACGACCAGGCCGCGATCGAGGCGTTGCTGGCCCGCGCTGCGGAAGCGGCCCAGGACGTGCGGTGGGCCATCGACCTGACCTGCAGCTATGCGGCGCTGCTGCAGGTGGTCCTCACCGCGGCCGACCAGCAGGTGGTCTATGTCCCCGGTCGGGTCGTCGACCGGATGAGCGGCGTGTTCCGGGGCGAGGCCAAGACCGACGCCCGTGACGCGAAGGTCATCGCCGAGACCGCCCGCATGCGCGGCGCCGACCTCACCACGGTCACCGCCACTGATGAGACCACTGCCGAACTGGCCCGGCTCGTGGCCCATCGCGAGGACCTGATGGCCGACTGGGTGCGCGGGGTCAACCGGCTGCGTGACCTGCTCGGGTCGATCTTTCCCGGTCTCGAGGCGGCATTCGACTATTCCACCCGCAGCGCTCTGGTGCTGGTCACCGGGTTCCAGACACCCCAGGCCCTCCGGGACGCCGGCGAGGCAGGGGTGATCGAGTACCTGCGTGCCCATCGGGCGTGGGCACCGGGTATTGCTGCGATGGCCGCCACCGCGGTCGAGGTCGCCCACGCCCAGACCGTGGCACTGCCCAGCGAGACGCGGACCGCGATCCTTGTTGCCGGCCTGGCCCGACGACTGCTGGAACTCGACCGGGAGATCAAGGACACCGACAAGCTGATCACCACCGTGTTCCGCTCCCACCCGGACGCGGCGATCATCGAGTCGCTGCCCGGTCTCGGACCCATCCTGGGCGCGGAGTTCCTCACCGCCACCCACGGCGGTGTCGGCCCTGAACTGGGCGGATTCACCTCTCCAGGGCGGCTGGCCTCCTACGCCGGACTCGTCCCGGTGCCCCAGGACTCCGGCCGGATCAGCGGGAACCTGCGTCGCCCACGACGCTACAACCGCCGCCTGCGGCGAGTGTTCTACATGGCCGCACTGTCCAGCCTCAAGGTCAATGGCCCGTCCCGGGCCTTCTACCAGCGCAAACGCAGCGAAAGAATGCTTCATACCCAGGCTCTGCTCGCCTTGGCCAGACGCCTGGTCGACGTCCTGTGGGCCCTGCTGCGTGACCGGAGGATGTTCACCATCACCGCACCACAACCCGCTATCGCGGCTTGACACGGTCATTCGGATTCCTTGCGGTCGGTGGGGCCAGCCGGGTCGGCCAGGGCCGCACGAAACAGGTCGACGGCTGAGCGGTGCCCGCTGTCCGAGATCACGGACAGCGCGAACGCCTCCATAGCGAGGAGGATCTTGCGTGGCTCGGAGAAGGGAAGGAAGCAGCGATCGATCATGACGGCTGGGGCCGGCCCGCCCAAACCGCCGCGCACCTCGACGTGGAATTTATCGTCGTAGTACCGCAGGCTCTGTGGTGGATCGACGACCGTCCGCGAGGTGAGTGCGTAGATCTCCGGCTCGGACAGCAGTTCCTCAGGTCGCGACGCGGCAGCGGCGTCGCGGAAGTCGTTGTGCATTGCGTCGAACAGGGACGGGTCGACGAGCTGTTCCATTTCGTCGACTCGGTAGCAGCCCATCGAATATCCGCGGATGCTCGCCGACATGGCGCGTTGGACGATCGTGTCGAAGTCAGAGCCAGCTACTTCCACATCGAACGCGCAGGCCTGCGAGAGATTGCCGATGTAACGCTTCTCGGCGTCCGTGTATCGATTGGAAACCATGCATCGAAGCACAGTCGTGGAACGCTCGGACAATGTCGAAACCATGACTGCCGATAATGCTACGTAGACTGCCGGAGACGTAACATTATTGCGTGCGGCGACCCTGTCGAAGGCGAAGCCGAGGGCAGGAGAGAACATTACCGCACGTAGCCATCTCGGTTCACGCTCGCCATGCAACTGCCTCGAGAAGTTCGTAACCTCATTCGTTTCGACGAATCGCCGCCACCGCGCGATTGCTCTATCGTTCTTGCGGACGCCGTCCGGGCTCGTCTCGCTCAGCGCCCGCTCCACCGGTGTCAGGACCTCCCGCTCGCCATCGCGGTGGTCGTCACCAGCCAATTGTGCCGTGAACTCTTCAACCAGCCGGTTGCGAGCCAGCCCGTCGATCGATAGGTGTGAAACTACGGCCAGCAACCAGCATGGACGCCCTTCGACGTGGACGACAGCGAACCGGCACGGCAGTTCGGAAGCGACATCAAACGAGCGGTCGGCCAGGTGCATGACCATCTCGTCCAACGATCCGGCCGTCGTCTCGGTGGGGTACTCGAACCGCACCTCGACCTCTCCCGCGCCGACAACCTCCTGCGTTGCGGTCCCATTCGGCGAGTCGTAGTAGAGTGTCCGTAACCCTTCATGCCGCACCACCATGTCGCGGACGGCTGTCATGACTTCGTCCAGCGTGCGCCCATCCGGCACCTTGACCCGGAAACTGACGTTCAAATATGTGTCGTAGGGGCGGAATTTCTTGATCGCGTCCCACATTCCGAACTGCGACCATGTCATCGGCGCAATAGCTACGGTCTCGCCGACGAATCGCACAACCTCGGATTTGGCGGACGGGGCACTCATGGCGGATCTTCCTCCTTGTGCGGCGACCTCTTGCGACTGTTAGGGTTCCGACAGAGGGCCATTAACCACAGTCGATCGAGAGTCTGGCTCAGTCAGAAAGTAGCTCTGAAAATCGATCTACAAGTATATCCGCTTGCTTCGGGTTTAATCGCGGATCGCAGGCTGAGCGATATCTTGTTGGTCCCGTCGCTAAGTCTGCGTCGCCGTTCACGCATTCGCATACGTCGTCCGGCGTGATTTCCAGATGCAGGCCGCCGGGGTGCAGCCCGTGGGCCCGCAACACCGCACAGAACTGTTCGACCTCGTCGATCATCTTACTCAGCACTTGGGTCTTTAGCCCTGTCGCCGAGCGGATAGTGTTGCCGTGCATCGCGTCGGACAACCAGACGACGCGTGGCGCGTCCTCCCCCAGCGCCCGGACGATCGACGGCAGTTGCTCATCGACATGCCGGGGGCCCATCCGCACGATCAGGCTAAGCCGGCCCGGTGGGTGCCCCCGCGACAACCGGGCGACGAGTGTCGACACTTCGGACGGGGCAGCGCCCGGCCCGATTTTCACTCCCACCGGGTTCGTGACGCCGGCGGCGAACTCGATGTGGGGGCCGTCGACAGCGCGGGTGCGCTCACCGATCCAGATCGTGTGAGCCGAGGACGCGAACCGTCCGCCCCGGAACGGGTCCGGACGCAGCAGCGCACGCTCGTAGTCCAGCAGGAGCGCCTCGTGGCTGGTGTACGTGGCCGGTCCGGTCGCCAGCGTGCGCAGGCCCCGCGCAGCGTGTGCATAGGCGTTCAGCAGCCGCTGTGGGTCGGGTCGCCGGGCCTGCACCGTTGGCGTCCGGCCATTGACCGCGTCGCCAAGGTAGACGGGGATCTCGACGCCGTCGTCGCGGGTCTCTACCGGCCGGGAGCGCGGCTTGGCGTACTGCCCAGCCAGCCGACCTACAAGGATCGGTGCGCGTCCGGTGCGGCGCAACCGCGTCCCGAGCTCATACAGCTGGTCGGCCTTCGCTCGGATCCGGACCGGTGAGGAATCTGTAAACAGCTCAGCGCATTCGCCAGCCTGCAGCACAACTCGCTCTCCGCGTGTGACCGCCGCGAGGTCGTCTAGCAGTTGGGCGCACTCCTCCGGCTCGACCAGCGGTGGGAGCCACCGTAGTGTGCCGGTTGTTGCTCGCAGAGCGCCAGCATCCGGCCAGGCGGGTTGGTGCGCGCCCATGAGATCTGGTGTGGCGGTCATGGTCATCCTCCGGCTCCGTCTCGTCCCGGTGGCCGCTGTGGTAGGTACCGGTGAGAGCGGCCGTCAGTGATCCTCGTCGCGGATGAATCTCTCGACGCGGTCGCGGGCGGTGGTGTCGTCGCACTGCTCGGGCGGCGACTTCATGAAGTAGCTCGACGCGGACACGATCGGCCCGCCGGTGCCGCGGTCCTTGGCGATCTTGGCAGCGCGGATGGCATCGATGACGATGCCGGCCGAATTTGGGGAGTCCCATACCTCTAGCTTGTATTCCAGGTTCAGCGGGGCGTCGCCGAATGCCCGGCCCTCTAATCGGACGTAGGCCCACTTGCGGTCGTCGAGCCAGGAAACGTAGTCTGATGGGCCGATGTGAACGTCACCCTTGCAAAACTCCCGGCCCACTTGGGACGTGACGGACTGAGTCTTGGAAATCCGCTTAGACTCTAGACGCTCCGGCTCTTTCATGTTCAGAAAGTCCATATTGCCGCCTACGTTGAGCTGCATTGTGCGGTCGAGCTCCACCCCACGGTCCTCGAACAGCCGGGCCAGTATCCGGTGCGTGATTGTGGCGCCGACCTGCGACTTGATATCGTCGCCCACGATCGGCACACCGGCCGCCCGAAAACGCTCGGCCCACTCCGGCTCGGAGGCGATAAACACCGGCAGTGCATTGACGAAGGCCACGCCGGCGTCGATCGCGCACTGCGCGTAGAATTTGGCGCCTACCTCTGACCCCACCGGCAGGTACGACACCAGCACGTCGGCTTGCACCTCACGCAGGACGGCGACGACATCGACCGGACTCTGATCGGACTCCTCAATAGTCTCTTGGTAGAAGCGGCCGAGTCCGTCGTGGGTAGGACCGCGCTGGACTGTGACTCCTAGCGGCGGTACCTCAGCGATCTGGACCGCGTTATTCGCCGAAGCGAGAATCGCCTCGGATAGATCGCGGTCGACCTTCTTAGCGTCAACGTCGAACGCGGCGACGAACTAGAGGTCGCGGATGTGGTAACCGCCGAAGTCGACATGCATCAGACCGGGCACCCGGGCGAGGGAGTCAGCGTCCCGATAGTAGTGGACGCCCTGGACCAGTGATGAGGCGCAGTTGCCGACGCCGGCGATAGCAACTCGTACGCGACTACCCGTGGTGTCATGCGGTGCAATCATTGTGCTCCTCTTCTTCGACAAGCTCTTTTGTGGCGCGGCCCCTACGGATGCGCTCTCTGCCCACCCGCTCCGATCCACTTTCCAGCGCCGAGATGATCATGCGGATCGGCGGCATCGGCGAGCTCGACATGGAGCACCCCCTCGATCTCGAGCAGTAGCTCGCTTCGACAGATGTCGACGGTGAAGACCTCAATAGGAACGCGGGGGCCGATTACCTCACGCAACCTCTGCCGGACGTACGGTGCGTCGGCCGCGTGTCGGACGTAAACCTTTAACAGACTGAAGGACCCGAGACTGATCGTGCCGCCACATTTCCGCTCGATATCTGCGAGAAGAAGGCGAATGTTGTCGAGCGTCGTATTGTACTGTCCTTCGAGACGCCCCAGCTCGACAGAACGGTGACCGATGATGCTAGCCGTACCGGACAGGAAGAGCCTATTGGAGTCGCGCAATAGCGTGGCCCTGGCAAAGCTCGGTGAACGGGGTCCGTAGGTCCGTGGATACTGGTGCGCAGGCACCTGTCGGGGATTCTCGAAATGAACGCAGCTGCCCGACCTCTCGGCGACGAAGTACACCACCACGCCACCGCTGTGCGCTCCGATTCCAGTGGCGGCTGGCAGGCTGCCGGTCACATCCGTGTAGGCGGCCTCGAAGCCCTCGGCTCGTCCCTGGCAGAAGTCTTGGTAGACCTCCAAGCCGTCCGCGTTCGGCTGGTTGATGCCGGAAATGTAGTTCCACATGCGGACCAAGTGCGGGTAGTCGAGCTCGCGGATCAAGTCGACGAGCTGTCGATAAGCTGTCCTAGCCGCATCGCGGTACCGACTGGAATCAGGTAGTGCGAGTACTCCAAACAGGTGCCTGCCGTCTTGGCTGTAGACGATATCGCCTCGGCGGCCCGTCGTGACCTCGCAACTGGTAGTCCACACTTCGCGGACCGCTTGTCGTGGATTCCGGTACGTGGCGACCCCGACTACCGGGTGGCCCCCCTCGATAGTGGGCGGTCGGGCCTCGCTGCTGAACTCGACGACTCCAAGTATTTCCCTACGGATATTCGAGGGGGCATCCGTAGACACCACTACATCGAGCATTGGAGCCTCTTCTGCGACGGGTCTTGGGCGGCTGCAGCTGATCTAGCATCTGTGGATCATACAATCCCTGATCGGATCAAACTAATTCTCCTGCGACGGCTTCACTCGGACTGTGGCGGTTCCGGCGACCGCTGAAGTCGTCGTGGGCCGTTCTCGAATCGTACGGTCGCACACCTGGTCGGTGGGCGCGAACTTGTCTGTGAGTGCTGTGCACTCTCACTCCGCGGGAATGGCCTCCATGAGGGCGCGGGCCGCCAGCCGGTAACCGAGAGCGCCGAGGCCGGCGATTACCCCGGTGGCAATTGGGGCTAGCACCGACTCGTGCCGGAACTGCTCTCGGGCCCACACATTCGACAGGTGCACTTCGATCCATGGCCGCGGGTAGTTGGCCAGCGCGTCTCGAAGGCTCCATCCCGCGATCATCAGCGCACCAGGGTTCACGATGGCGCCCACCGTGTCGTAGGCGTCCTGTACGGCCGTGACTAGCTCGCCCTCGCCTTCGCGCTGGACTTCGGTCACAGTCCAGCCGCGCTCGGCTACCTCCTGTCCGACCGCGGCGTTGATATCGGCCAGCGTATCGGTGCCATAGATCTCTGGTTGTCGTCGGCCCAGGATGCCCAGGTTGGGCCCGTTTAGAAGAAGCAGCTCCACTATCACCTCATAGCACTCGTGGCCTCGGTAGGGCGAGCCTGTCCGGCGAAGGCCGAGTCGGGTTGCTCTTGGCGACCCGATCCTGCGCTGTCTATTCGCAGGACCGACGAGTGGCAACTCCGTTCGCTGGTGCACGTTAATGCTGTGGTTAGTTCCTCGGGGGCTGGCATCGACGGCGATGATCGTCACAGATGACCCCCCGCGTCCATTCGCTCGCTACGAGGCCAGCTGGACGGTCGCCGGGGAGGACAGGTCGCAACCGCCAAGCGGAGTTCCCGTCGGTCGGACGGCGCATGGGTTCTGCCCAGCAACTGCGGCCTGTCTGCAGTTGCCGGTTGGTGGAATGAGCTTCCCCGGTTCGCCGGAGTACGGGGTATCTGTCGGTGTCGCGCTGCGCGCGATGGTAGGTGTCCTCGTACTCGTCGGGCGAGAGCCCGCCGAGCTTCGCCTGGATCCGGCGCGGGTTGTACCAGCCGTCGAGGTAGTGGATCGGGGCGTGCTCGGCCTCGGTGCGGGTGGCGAACGTGGTGCCGGCCAGTAGAGCAGGTCAATCTTGAGCGTGGACCACGGTTACAGATCCGGTCGCCGAGCGCGGTAATGGCGCAGCGGTCGCGGTCGGTGATCGCTCAGCCGAACGAGAACTGCAGGTCTAGCGCCGGCTTGCGCCCGGTCACCCAGCTGCGCGAGGAACGCGCGAGTGCAGCCCGCGGTGTCGGCACGGACGAGAATCCGGCGCCCGTGGCGGGCGCCGTCGGGGACCTGGACGAGTGCCTGGTCAAGGACGCTGATGTGTTCGGCGGTGGTATCAGCGCCGACGTTGCCGCGCCGCAGCGTGACGGCCAAAGACCGCCAGCCCTTTGGAGAACTCGGCGCTCAGTCGGATTCGCGCCGGCAGCCGCGACCCGACATCTCGCCACCATCCCGTTCAACGGAGATGCCGATCTTCAGACGTTGGATGGAGACTGCGCCTGGACGCACCCCTCGACCCGGCGCAGATAGACCTTAGCAAGCTCTGTCCTACCTGGTCACGAGGCAGCTTCTGCGTTCGGGGCCCGCTCAACCACTCAAGATCGTGACGAGTAGGGGCAGCGAGAATGCCGCCTGTGTCCAGCCTGGCTCCCCACCGGAACCGGCTGGACACGGGCAGTGACTGCGTGTAGACAATTTTTGGGATTAGCGTGAGTCTATCTCCGCACCTGCGTCCCGACCCGGGGGGTGGAACTTGTTTCGGCGACACCGCGTTGTGGCCACGCGGCTAGCCACCTCGGTCCTCCGCCGGGCGGAGGACCTCCGTGGCTCGGTGCTCGTCCGTCCGCGTTTCGATACTGGCGTCGATGAACTCGACATGAACTTCGGCTACCTCCGCCTTGCCGAATTCCGTATTTGTTCGACGACTTCTCGGCCATCCACCGCGAATAGTAGAGGCGGGCAGCGGAAGTAATTGGGAAACTGTGAAACAATCAAGCAAGGGGTCATGTTTGATGTGTGGATCGCAACTGCCGCAGGCTGATGCGAGCGAATCCGGATCGACTCTGCTCGAGGTTAGATCTCTGGTTCTGGGGGACTCGCCACGGAGATTCGGTGAGGACCTCGAGTACGTCCGCATGCTCGCCGATCTCGACCACAAGCTGCCGCCAATCCTGGTCCATCGACAAACAAGGAAGGTCATCGACGGGGCGCACCGCTTGCGGGCGGCGGCCATGCGGGGTGACTCGTCGATCGAGGTTACGTTTTACGACGGGGCCTACGAGTCTGCCTTCGTCGAGGCGGTCGAAGCGAACACCACGCACGGCCTGCCGCTGTCAAAAGCCGACCGTGAGGCGGCCGCGCGAAAGATCATCAAATTCTTTCCGCAGTGGTCGGACCGGGCGATCGCGAAGGTCACCGGTCTCTCCGCGAAGAAGATCAGCTCCCTCCGGGGCGATGCTACACGGGTGGACGCCGTGCGGATTGGGAAGGACGGCCGGGCGCGGCCCCTGGACAGCTCGGCCGGGCGCCTACGGGCAGCCAAGCTGATCACCGCGCAGCCGGACGCCTCCCTGAGCGCTATCGCCCGGTCGTCCGGCATCGCTGTGGGAACGGTGCGCGACGTGCGAGAGAAGCTACGGCGGGGTGAAGATCCCGTTCCCCAGTCCCGCCGCAAGAACGCCTCGAGCGAAGCCGATCGGCCGATCCCTGCGACTACGGAAAGCGCCCCTCCGAGGGAGGCGGGTAAGACGTTCGAGCCGACGGGTGCCGTGCAGATGCTGCAGCGCGACCCATCGTTGCGGCTGAGTTTGGCGGGCCGGAAGCTACTGCATGTCGTCGCCGTAACCCAGTTCATAGTCGCCGTAACCCAGTTCATATCAGACAACCTAGACAGCTTGGTAAACCTTCTTCCATCGCATTGCAGGCCCGTCCTCGCGGACCTCGCGCGAAACTGCGCCTATGCGTGGCAGACCTTCGCTGTTGAGGTCGAGCGACGCCAAGACGCTCGCGCGGACTCAAACGGTGCCTAGCGTGGCTCACCTTGTCTTGCGCGCCCCGCCAGTCCCCGGGCGCCGAGCCAGCGGTGCCGTGCCCCGGGCTGTGGCACCGTGCCGCGGTCCGCTCTCGGCCGTCGATGCGCATCACGATCGTGATCGGAAGGAACGGACGTGAACGGTAACGCTCGGATTGGGCGGCGGGGTTTCCTCATGGGAACGACCGCGGCGGGCGCCGCAGCCACGGTGCTAGGCCCGTCCGTGCTTGCGCCCGCGCAGGCGGCGCCGCCGACGGGCACGGGCACCGCGCCCGTCGTCGTGACGCCGGCAGACGGGCGCTACGACGACGTGGTTCAGGGCGTCAATCCCCGCTACGTCGGCCAACCTGAAGCTGTGTACATGGTGGACTCGCCGGACCAGGTCGCCGATGTCGTCAGGCGGGCTGTCCTCGGAGACAAGCGGCTCACGGTGCGCAGCGGTGGCCACTGCCTCGAGGGTTTCGTATACAACCCGGAGACCCAGGTCGTACTGGACCTCTCCCAGATGAGCCGCGTCTACTTCGACGCCCAGCTCGGGGCAATCGCCGTAGAGCCAGGCGCCGTCGTCGCAGACATGTACGAGCGGCTGTACAAGACATGGGGCGTCACCATCCCGGCGGGAATCTTCCACTCAGTCGGTGCCGGCGGGCATTTCGCGGGCGGAGGGCACGGGCATCTCGCGCGACTCCATGGGATGGCCGTGGACCATCTCTACGCGGTGGAGGTGGTCGTAGTCGACGCCGAACGCACAGTACGTGCCGTGGTCGCGACGCGAGATCCCGACGATCCCAATCGTGACCTTTGGTGGGCCCACAGCGGCGGCGGTGGCGGGAACTTCGGCGTCGTCACCCGCTACCTGTTCCGTTCCCCGGGGGCGCTGGGGAACGACCCTCGCAAGATCCTTCCCCAGCCCCCGGCGGAGGTGCTCTACAGCACCGTCTCGTTGCCGTGGAGCGAGATGACCCAGGAGCGGTTCAGCAGGCTGCTGAAGAACGTCGGGGCCTTCCATGAGAAGAACAAGGACCCGACGTCGCCCTACCTGGCGGTGACCGGTGGGATGATCATGCCGCACTGTTCCGGCGGTCAGCTGACCTTGGGAACCCAGGTACACGGCAGCCCGCCCGGTGCCCAGCGGCTGCTCGACCGCTACTTGGCGGAGGCCCTCGATGGTCTCGGCCCGGTCCAACGGTCCACCGCACAGCGGCTGTCGTGGCTGCAGTCAGTGGCGTTCAACGGTGGCGCGTCGAACCACCCGACAATACGAGGGGACTATAAGTCCTCCTATATGCGAGCAAACTTTACAGACCGCCAGGTCGAGGCGTTCTACCGGTTCCTCACGCGGCCGGATATCGAGAACCCAAAGATCGGCGTGTCGATCTCTGGGTACGGTGGGCGAATCAACGCGGTCGACAGGAACGCCACAGCGTTCGCACACCGCGATTGCTCGCTGAACCTGCTGTGGTCGGTCGAATGGGAGGATCCTGCTGACGACGTCAAGAACATCACCTGGAATCGGGAGTTCTACGGATCCGTGCACGCGGACACCGGCGGCGTTCCGGTCCCGGATGGCGTTACCGGTGGCTGCTATGTCAACGACGTTGATACCGACATCGCAAACCCGACGTTCAACAGGTCCACGTCGGCGTGGCACGACCTGTACTACAGGGATAACTACGCGCATCTCCGGCAGGCCAAGGCGCGGTGGGATCCCCTCAACTTCTTCCGGCACGCCATGTCCGTCCAGCTGCCCTGACCAAAGCCTGGCCAACGCCTCCGAGAGGGGAGTTGATCCTCTGTGACCGCGCAGACCCGCCCGGTTCCGTCGTGGCTGGCGGACACCGTGCTCTACCACGTGTACCCACCGTCGTTTGCCGACTCCGACGGTGACGGCATTGGTGACCTACGCGGCATCGGCGAACATCTGGACTACCTCAAGTGGCTGGGGGTCGGCGCCATCTGGCTGAGCCCGTGTTTCACATCGGAGTTCGGGGACGGCGGGTACGACGTTGTGGACTTCCTGACGATTGCGCCCCGCTACGGGACGAACGAGGACGCGACGGCGCTGATCGACGCGGCCCGCCACCGGGGGATCCGCGTGATCCTCGACCTGGTGGCGGGGCACACCTCGCACTGCCACCCGTGGTTCCAGGAGTCGGCCGACACGCCCGGCGACCACAGGTACATCTGGTCAGACAACGCGGTCCCGCCCTCGCACGAGTGGGTAGCCAACCGGGGGAAGAAGGGCGGATTCTATCGTGCCAATTTCTATCCCATCCAGCCGGCGCTGAACTTCGGCTACGCGCGCCCCGACCCGAGCGAACCCTGGCGCCAGCCCGTCGACGCCGCCGCTCCGCTGGCCAACCGGGCCGCTTTGCGAGAGATCATGAGCTTCTGGTTCGATCGCGGCGTCTCCGGTTTTCGTGTCGACATGGCCTCCTCCCTGGTCAAGGACGATCCCGGCCACGTTGAGACGGCCAGGCTGTGGAGACAGATGCGCGAGTGGGTCGACGCCGCGTATCCCGATCGTGCACTGCTCGCGGAGTGGGGCGAGCCAACCGTTTCCCTTCGGGCTGGCTTCCACGCCGACTTCTTTCTGCATTTCGCTGGCCCGGCCCTGCGGTCGCTATGGGACAACAACACCGGCACGCGCGGCCCGTGGAGCGATGACGCTTCTTGCTACTTCGACGCCGCCGGACGCGGCTCGATGGGGGCATTCCTCGACGCTTGGTGGGAGGCGGCCAACTCGGCCGCCGGCGGTTCCGGGCTGGTCGCGTTACCAACTGCCAGCCACGACTTCTCCCGCCTAGTTTGCGGCCCGCGAACTCGCGATATGGTGGTTCCGGCGTTTGCGTTCCAGCTAACCTGGCCGTTGCTGCCGGTCGTCTACTACGGCGACGAGATAGGTATGAGATTCGTGCATGGTCTGCCGGATAAGGAGGGCAGCCAGTGTGGAACCCAGGCCCGGCAGGGCTCGCGCACTCCGATGCAATGGGACGACGGCCCGAACGCCGGGTTTTCGACAGCGCCAGCCCAGGCCCTTTACCTGCCCGTTGATGCTGACCCGCAGCGGCCGACCGTAGCCGGCGCGCTGGCGGATAAATCGTCGCTGCTGCACCACGTCCGGCGGCTCGTTCACCTGCGCCGGAACACGTCCGCTTTAAGGGGCGACTCACCGGTGGAGGTACTGCATGGCGACTACCCGTTCGTCTACACCCGAGGTGGGCGGGAGCGCCTCCTTGTTGTCGTAAACGGCCGTAGGGAACCTGCGAGCGCACCGGTCGGCGCCGACGGCGCCTGCCCCCTGGCTGTGCACGGGGTCCAGGTATCTAGAGGACATGTGCACGCCAGCGGCTTCTCCTACGGCGTGTTCAAGCTGCCGCCGGAGACGGTCGGCCCGTCAGGGGCGACAGCCGAGAGCCCCCGGAGCAGGAGTCCGGACAACGCAGGGAGTCTTGCGTAACCCCGGCCATTCATGTCATTGGCAGATTGACCGTGAGATGGCTGTAGCAGTTGGCTGCTATCGAAGTTTCGTCATCGCGCGATCCGAAGCAGACGATTGATTGGCATATGGGTTAAGCGCCGTAGAGTCCGTCTCTGCCGCATGGTTCATTGCATAGTGATGACATCTCAAAGAGAAGGGTTCAGAGTTTGAATTCGCTCCCGCCGATCGTATGCGCCGTGGACGACAACTTCGAGCTGCCTGTCCGGGTACTGCTCGAATCTTTGGCCTGGGCTCACGGGCATTGTCGGGAGGATATCCGCGTCATAATACTCTATGATCAGCTAGGCCGTACCTCGAATACTCGGATCGTCGAGCACGGCAAGCGGCTGGGGTTGACAGTGGAGCTTGTCCGGAGTCCGCCAGTGGACCGACGCTACCCGGTGTTGAATAGATTCACAACCGCGATCTATCTGAGATTGAACGTTCACGAGGTACTTGCCGACGAGAGCAGGGTGCTGTATTTGGACTCGGACGTGCTCGTCAGGGGCGACTTGCGGGAGCTGCTGATCTTGCCGATGGAGGGTCACGCGATTGGGGCCGTCCGAGACTCGGTGCGACCGACGCTGGGGCTGCGGCGGGGCGCTCCCGACCTCGCGCGAATTCGCCGCCGACCGCGAGTACTTCAACTCCGGCGTTCTTCTGCTAGATTTGGACGAATGCCGTGCCAGCGGTGTTCTCGACCGGGCGTGCTCGATTCTTGCCGATCGGCGCGACGAGGTTCGCTTTCCCGATCAGGACGCATTAAACTGGGCAGCGGACGATGAGTGGCTGCGTCTAGCCCCGGAATGGAACACGTTTGCAATGTCGATTATTGTCGGCAGAAATGACTACGTCCATTCCGCGGAGGATGTGGTCAGCCTCGAATCGCTGCTGCGAGCCGAGGAGGTGGCGTCTATTCTGCACTTCAGCGGTCGGAATAAGCCGTGGCAGAAGACGTGTCCGCAGAGCCGAACCCGCGATATGTATCGGCGAACGATGCGACGGGTGGAGCGCGACCGCTTGGCGGCTGAGGGGGCCTCGGGCGTGGACAGCGTGCTGTTGGGTGGCTGATCGTCGCCAGGTAAGAGCATCGTCGGGTCAGCTCCACCGCGGTGCGGTAGTTGCGGTGCGGGCTTCGCCTGCCAGGAGCAGCGCACCCTGCAGCGAGGAAGCTCCGTTCAGTGTGGAGCGTTGAACCTCGGGCAGAGCGTGACCGTCCCGCTGGAGTAACTCCACATGCTCGGCGACCACCTCGACGAAGCCGGGGAGCTGGGCGAAGCCACCGCCGATCACGGTGACGTCGCTACATACCATCTCGGCTATGCTGACCGCGCCGGCTGCGAGGGCGACGCATCCCGCCCGGACCGCGGTGACCGCCCAGTTCTCCCCGTCCACCCAACCCCGTTCTAGGCAGGCAAAATCGACGGGGCCGCCGCGCAGGACGCCCGCTCGTCGCAGCACCGCGCTTCCCGACGCGGTGGCCTGCAGACAGCCGTGCCGTCCACATTCACACTTGTCGCCCGCGGTGTCGACGATCATGTGGCCGATCTCGCAGGAGCCTCTTCCCGCACCGGGGACAGGACGCCCGTCCAGGACGATGCCGCCGCCTATTCCCGTCCCGACGCCGAGGTAGACGATGTCGGCGAGACCGGCATGCTCAGCCTCCGCTAGCGCGGCGAGATCTCCGTCGTCCGCGGAACGGGCGGGCACATCCGGCGGAAGCAGTTCATCGAGGAACGCCCGCCAGTCCATGCCCACCCAGTGCGGCCGGTTCGGCCAGCTGGTGACCGTTCCGCGACGGTTCACTGTGGCTGGAAACGCGACACCGAGCGCCTCTGGCCGACCAGTCGCCCAGACCGCGGCAAGTAGCGTCGTACGCAGCAATGAGAGATCCTGGGCCAAGTCGGCCCCCTCGGCCCAGCGGACCACCGCGGCGTACGGCTCACGGCCGTCGGCGCGGACCGCGACCTTGGATCCGCCGATATCTAGGGCAAGCACGCTCATTCTTGCTCCCCACAATCGGCGCACCGTGGCCGGGTGAATCTTCTGTCATTGCGTCGTGCTTTGCGCATGCGATGCCCTTCCTGGATCCGTACGTGGAGTCTGGGGCGCGGGCCTCGTCGTGGGGGTTCGAGGCCACGCATGGCGGCAGAAGGCCGCGGCACCGAAACGTACCGGCGGCCCAATCACGTCGAGTTCGGCCGGCCGGAGCGAACCACCAGCTCCTCGCCGACCAAGTGGGCCGACGAACTGCACGTTTGGAGACTTCGAGCTTCGGTGCGTCTGTCTGCCCCGGCCAACGTCCTTCGAATTCGCCACCCAACCCACGTCTCTCGCCGTGTCGTCGACTGTCGCTTGTCAGAGCGACACTTCCTCGGACAGCAACTGCTCGAGTAGGCAATTGAACTGCTCGACTACTCGTTCCATATCGCTCGAGGGGAAGAGTGTGCCGTCCAAGCAAAACCTGAATGTCAGCTCCTGCGCGTAACGCGTTACTAAAATTATTGGTGCGCGGCCCGGTGCTAGACCGCAAACATCGATGCTCTCGATCCGATTCTCGTCAAATACTATCGGATAATCGAGATCGCCGAGAATGGAGACAACGCAGGTGGGGCTCTCGATATCTGGACAGTCTGGCCGCGCCATTGCGAGGATGCCTCGCTCTGCGTCGTGATCCATCAAGCTTTGCCGCAGCTGGAAATCGTATTGATCTGCAATATGGCGGATGCTGTCGGACCTGCTGAAGCGCGGTATGCTACGGAATCCAATAGCTCCTGCAAAGTTCGTCATGTGCAGAGCCTCGACAGTAGGGTGAACTCTGTTCCGTAGATCGACCGGTACAAACAGTACAACGGGCCGGTCGTCATCGCGATCGTGCGCTGCAGCGACTTTTATGGCCTTAGCAATTGCGCTTAGCGCAAGTGCACTGAACCTGACCCCCCAGGCTTTCGCGATAGTTCTGAGGCGGTCAGACTGAACCGCGTCGAACGTGGAGGAAAACATCGTGAAATCAGGTGTAGCTGACCTGACTTCGTTCGAAGACGTGATTCTCAGTACTGGTTTTCCTGCGAGTTCATCGGTTACTGTATTAATGTAGTGAAGAACCTGCTCGCTGGTCCACGCGTGCTCTAAGAGCACGTCGACGGACTCAGGGAGGTGAGGCTCATAGCGGTCGTATGGGTGGCTTTCGGTGTTGTTATTGCAGGAGTAGTAGACAGCCAATCGTTCTAGCAGTGCTATAAGCGATTTCCCGTCACCGATGATGTGGTCGATTGAGAGCGCGACAGTTGTCTCGCTGTCAGCTTCAAATACGGTCAAGGTGGATAGAGTGGAATTACGATCGAAGCGCGCTTGGCCTAATTTATTCAGTGCGTCGCTTCGGGAGGATGCAACCGACATGGCTGGTTCGACGCATTTATCATCCAGCGTGAAGTGCCAGTCCGCGCCGTTGTGCGTGAGCCTCGATTTCAACAGAGGGCATTCTTCACACAATCTTCTGAATGCGGAGAGGAGTCTACGGTGGTCTAGCCTACCGCGCATGGTCACGCAAGCGATAATTGGTGACGATGGGGCGTTAGCGAAGTTGAGTTCGCTCGCGCCTAGTGTTCGAAACATCTTCGACTCCTGCGTCTGCATGCCGGACAATCCCCGTATGGGGTTTCGTTTCGAGTGCTAGCGATAAGAGGTCGATCAAGTACCGTTATGCGGGTTATTGGTGGTGCGGTAGCAGAACGGTACGAAGGGCTCCCGTGGCGTTGATATCGGCGCTTCGAGTAGTTGCCGGAGGGACTTAGCCATAAACATGCCGCTCCGATTCGCATCAGTTCCTGTCGGTATTGGGATCTGGTATCGATCGGAATGAACAGCTCCTCCGGTGCCTCCTGTTCATCGGGTGTTTCGGGTCACGACGTCGACGCTGTGTTTAACAACTACAGCGAACGATGTCGGGAGAGCAAGTTCTGGCATACCATCGTTGGGGATGTCCGCGTCGTCGGCTCCCGGAGTCGAGGACCTTCAGCACATAGTCGAGGTCTCGGGGGAGAATCAGTTCATCGAGGTGGCCCGGGCGTGGACTGGCGTCCGCAGGCTAAGGGGACCCGTGAGGCTCGTCGAGGGAAGCGGGTCGGCGGGCGGCTGCTGAAGCTGGTGGCCGTTCGGGCGTTGGGTACGTTCCTGATCGACACGCTGGATGTACCGACCGCCGTTCTCGATTAAGCCGTCGCCCAGCTCGGGGTGGACGACCCGTCGTGTGTGAAGCCGCTATCTGGATCGGCGCCAGACCCGGTTCGACCCGTCAGGGGTCCTCGCGCTGCACGGTGAGGTCTTGAGGGCGTCGGCGGCCGTAGGTCACCAGGACCGCGTCCGACACCCAGCGCGCCGGTTGCCGACTCCTCGAGCGCACCGCCGGCGGTCGCTTCGATCCGGATGTCGAGGTCAGTGGCGGCCGTCGAGTAGGGCCTGGATCCGGTCGTTGAGGGCGTCGGCGTGGTCGGCGACATTGTCGAGGAGCGTCAGCACGTCGTTCAGGCTTGGCGAGGTGCGCGCAGGCGGTGCTCCGGCAGGCCATGGCCCCGCCGAGTCCGGTGGTCCGTCGGGCGAGTGCGGTAGTAGCCGGTTCGCCGGGGCGGTCAGGGCTGTTCGGCTGGCGGCGAGGGCTAGACGGGTACGGATGGTGCGGATGGTGATGGGACGGTAGTCATCGTGCCAGCCGTGCTGGTCGATGGCCGGCAGCAGGACCGCGGCGCCGGGCCAGCGGTGCGGGGCGCGGGGGTGGTGTCGGTGGGGGTCGTCCGGGGTGACGGCGTCGGCGGCGACGAGGTCCATGCGGGCCGAGCCGCGGCCGAGGCCATCGAGGGTGCCGAGGATGTCGAGCCAGCGCGCCACCGCGCACGCCGAGCACACCTGTGGGTCCGGATCTGTGGGAACCGTCTGCCCGGCGACGGTCACCGCACCGCCGTCGGCGGTGGCGGTGCTGCCCGCCGACGGGTCAGGCGGTGCGTCGGTGGTGATCTCGGTTGGCGTCAGAGTCCTGGCGACGGGGTAGGGGTGGGCGAGGCTGACGGTGAGCACGATGAGGAAGGCGTCGCGGCGGCCGTGCAGGCCGTGGGGCCAGCCCCGAGTGGGGCACGCGGCGATCATCGCGCCCGCATCGCCCCAGTGTCGGGTTGGTCGCGGGGGCGTGGGCGCGGCGGACCCGTCATCCGGGCGAGAAAGCAGGTAGCCGGCGCGGCGGTGGGCGGTCGCGATCGCCCGCACACGCCGGGCCAGCGTGTCAGACCGAGCAGGCAGCGCGGTGAGGAACCCCGTCAGGGCGGCCACGGTGGTCGGCAACGCGGGTTGGTCGGTGGCGGTGGCGTAGTCACAAAACAGCGCCCACTCCCCCACATAGCCGGGCCCGGCGCCGTCCCGAGGCGCGGACGCGACCTCCACCGTCATCGCCTGGGTCGCGTCGCTGGTCGACGTCGAGGTGGGCGGATTTTTGCTCACAGGCCGAGCCGGGTCACGGCGTTGCCCAGTAGGGGGGCGTGGTCGCGGTCGTAGGTTTCGATCATGGCGTCGCTGGTGTGACGGGTCTGACGGCGCACCGCGCGGTGATCCGCGCCAGCGCGGCGGGCAGTGGTGACGAATCCGACACGCAGCGAGTGGAATCCTACCGGGCCAGGGAGCCCCCCAGATTGGGCGCGTCGGCGGACCAGGGCGTGTAGCGCGTCCCCGGTGACCGGGGCGTCGGTCAGGGCCCCGCCGCGGCGGATCGCGCGCAGCAGCGGCGTCTCCCCCGGCAGCGCTGGCTCCGGTGCCCGGATGCCTCGGCCGAAGCCGGCCGGCGGGTCGGGGGGCTCGGTGGCCGATTGGGGGTGCGGATAGAGGTGCTCGTGCTCGGCCCAGCGTGGGGTGGTCAGGACCGCACGCATCAGCGCGGCCCGGCCCTCGCGGGCGGCGGCGAGGAGGTGCAGCCAGCGCAGCACCGCGCACGGCGGACACGTTCCGGCGTGTGCCCCGTAGGGAAGTACGACGACCGCACTACGGGCGACCTGGTCGGTCTTGGAACGCCGGATCCGTACGTGGAGCCCGTCGGTGGGGTGGAAGGTCAGATCCTCGACGGTCAGCGCGGCGAGCTCGCCGCGGCGCAGCGCTCCGGCGAAGCCCATGAGCAGAACCGCCGCGTCGCGGGCAGCAGTGAGCCCTGCTGGCCACGTCCCGAACTCAAGGCCAGCCAGGAGCGTGCGGAGGTCGTCGAGCAGCAGCGGGCGCATCTGGCGCGTCGTGTGCGCGCGGGCTCGTTTGATCCCGGTCAGCACCGCGCCCACCGCCGGGTCCCGGGTCGGCGAGGAGTACCCGGCGTCGCGGTGGATCGCGGCGATCGCGGCCAGGCGGCGGGCCATCGTCGCGGGCGAGAACACATGTTCGCCTTCAGCGGTGCGGGTGGCCTCCATGTCCGCGAGGTACAGCCGCACCGTGTCCACCCCGGCAGGAAGCGCATGGATGCCGGCGGCGGCGCACCACCGGTCGAAGTGCGACCAGTCACCGGCGTAGGCGGCACGGGTCCGTGGCGCCCGCGACGCCGTGGCGTGGTCGTCGGCCCGGGCGGCCAGAGCCTCCAGAGAGGCCGCCCGCTGCGCCGCGATGCTCCGCTCCCCCGCGAAGGTCGGGTCTGCGACGTCGCTGGGCTCGTTCACGGCTGCCACGGGTGTCCAGTGAGACGCATCGTGGCCTCCCCTGAAGCCGGGTCCGTGCCCATCGAAGCCCCTCTCGTGGCCGTGAGCGCGGCCCACTGCCGCACGTTAGGTCAGATAACGGGAGATTATCGTAGGTCTCAATCCACGGGGCGGAAGCGACCAGGAAGCGTCCTCGCCGGGACTCCCGGAGGAGACCAGGCGGATGGCGGCGGAGCACCGATAGGGGCTCTGAGCTGCGACTCCTGCCGAGAACGGGTGTTCTGGGAGAGCGCCGCCGCCGAGGCGCCACTCATCGCGGTGCCGGTGGCCCGTCGGGCGCTGTCGCACATGCACGCACCCGCCTGGCCCGTCCGGTCGCGGACCGATTCGACAGACCGGGCGCAGCGCTCCAGCCTGCATGACATGCCCCTTGAACATCGTTTCGGTCGTGCTCGGCGCCCACGATGTCGGGCGCGCGGTCCGGTTCTGGAGCACATCCCGGGACTACCGGCTACGCGAGGAACCCGAACCCGACTGGGCCGTGCTCACCCCCACGGAAGGCGACCGCCTCAACATCTCGATCACCAGCACCGAGGAGGGCGCGCCGGATCGGCCCGGTACACCTCGACCTCTACACCGACCAACCGCACGCCGAGATCACCCACCTGGAGCAACTGGCGGCGCCCGGGTCGACTGTCCCCACTACTCGCCGGCCCCCGACTTCGTCGTCCTGGTCGACCCGGACGGCAGCATCTTCTGCGTGATCGACAGGAGCGCCAAGAGCGCTGGGATGGGGTGACCGCACGTCAAGGAACCCGAGCCCGCCGAGTACTCAGTAGACACCCGCTCTCTCGGACTCCCCGTCGGCGCGGCTATCGATCAGGACCGGTGTGCAGGGCGGCTGCGGCTGGGCCACCACTGACCGCGTCGGAGATCGGGCTCGAGCATCGTCAATGACTGGCCCGTCTCGACGGTGTCGGAGGCGCAGGCATGCCCGGAAGAAGCTGGGCCATCGGCGGGCCTGGTCGAGGTGTCTTCCGCTGCCGTCGAACCGCTCCAGTGGTGACGCCCGGTTCGGCGCTTAGCACGGCCGGTCTCCCGGTCAAGGGCGCTGCGCGTCGCTGCGCGACCGTTCTGCGGCCGGCCCTTGACCGCGAGCCTCGCCGGCCGTGCCGGGACGCCCTTACGGGCAGCGGGGGAACAAGCGCCCCGCCACCCGCAAGGGGTCCCCGATCCGAGAGTTGACCGGCCCCGTTCCTTCAGGGATGACCAGTCACGTGTTCTCGAGGAAGTCAAAGTACTTGAGCACCGGGGAGGCTCTTGGTGGTGGTCATCGGAATCTCCGGTGCGCGCGACGGAAAGGCCGGGAGGCGTGCTACTGATAGCGCGTCTCTTTGATCCCCTGAACGAACAACGAGCAATAAAAGTCGGCAATCTCGTCCAGTGTGGGGCTCCGAGCAGGGTCGTACCAACGGATCACTGCATTGAGCGTGCTATTGATGGCGATCGCGGCCATCCGGGGGTGCTCGATGGTCAAAGGAGCGTCCGGCACCTGCTGGAGCAGGTCGGCCCACGTGTGCACGTAGAGACGCTCTTCTTCGAGCATCTTGTCGCGCCCATACTCAGGTAGTCGATTCCGATGTAGAATCAGTACTTCGTAGATGGCCTTATCAGAGGTGATGACCGTCAAATGCTCCCGGAAGGCCTGGCGAAGCTTCTCCTCAGGTGACTGTGAGGTTCTCATAACCGCATTAATCATTTTCTGGAGTCGGGCACCAGCCCGCTGCCAGACCAGATAGAGAAGTTCGTCCTTACTTTTGACGTAGTAGTAGAGGGCTGCTCCGGTCATGTCCATCTCGGCAGCGATCTGCGAGATGGTGGCCTCCGCGAACCCGTTGGCCGCAAACACTTTAGCCGCGGCCTCGATAATCTCCTCGAAGCGGAGCTGCTTGGAGCGCCTGGGCTTCTTCGTCACCGCGATTGCTCCCTTCGCTGTCGCGAAGGAGTATACGCTCGAGTCCTTGACCCGACTTCGGCCACTCGGGTCTGGCCTGAGTTGCACAGGTTTAGTGCCCCGGCGCGGTGATGGCGGGTAGCTGGTCGAGGATGGCGCGGGCCTTGCTGGTGATCTGCGGGGCCGCGGTGATGGGGTGCCCGCCGACATCGACACGGACGGTGCGTAGCGGACGCAGGGCCTTGACCAGCTTCTTGATGGTCACGCCTGCCGCGTCTTGGAGGTGGTGTCGGGAGACCGCGAGGGCGGCGAAGACGACGGTGAGGTGGGCTTCGATGGCGTCGCGTTCGCGGTGGAAGATCGGTCGGGCCCGTAGGTCGGACTTGGCCATGCGGAAGCTGTGCTCGACCTGCCACAGGTCGTGGTAGGCGGCCACCACGGCGAGCCCGTCCATGGTGGACTCGGGCAGGTTGGTGACGTAGCCCTTCAACCCGGCCAGTTGGCGGGCGTGTTCGACCAGGCTCCAGTCGACCTCGGTGCCGCTGGAGTTGATGCGGACGAAGCGGTCCTTCTTCAACGGCCGCGTGCCGGCCGGCCGGCCCCGGATCACACGGAGTGCGCCAGAGCCCGGACCTTCACCATAATCGCGTCCACGAACACTGCGACGTACACCGCATCGAGTGGCCGCGACACCCAGTCCTGCATCTCGGCGATCACCGAGTCGGTGATCCGTGAGACCGTCTCCTTGGATATCGAAGCGCCATAGATTGTGGACGATCAGGCAATTCCCTGGGGTTATGATCAAGTTATTCCCTGGGGCCCGGTCCGTGGTGGTGGTTCTACCCGGCTTGCTCTTCGGGGGCCAGGGGGCGCGGCCGGGGCGCTTGTTGGGTCGGTAGCTGGCGCCGTTCATGTGGATGTGGTGGCTGGTGTTGATCAGTCGGTCGAGCAGGGACTCGGCGACGACGGGGTTGGGGAACAGCGGATACCAGTCGACCGCGGAGCGGTTGGAGGTCAGCAGCAGCGATCGGCCGGCGCGTTCGTTGATCAGCTCGTAGAGGTCGTCGGCCTGGGCGGCGGTCAGCTCGCGCATCCCGAAGTCGTCGAGGATCAGCAGTGCAGGTCGGGCGAGCTCGCGCAGCCTTCGGGCCCAGCTGTGGTCGGCGTGTCCGCCGGCGAGTTCGGCGAGGATCCGGCTGGTCTTGGCGAAGCGGACGTCCGCGCCGTGCCGGATGGCCTGGTGGCCGAGGGCTTGGGCGATGTGGGTTTTGCCGACCCCGACCGGTCCGGTGAGGATCACCGACTCGCCGGCGGCCAGCCAGCGCAGCGCGGCCAGGTCGCGGATCTGGGCGGCGGGCAGCTTCGGGTTGGCGTGGAAGTCGAAGCCTTCGAGGGTGACCTGTTGCTCGAAGCGGGCCCGGCGCAGCCGGCGGGCGAACGCGGCCTGATCACGGCGGGCGACCTCGTCCTGGCAGAGCACGTCCTGGCAGAGCACTTGGAGGAACTCCAGGTGCCCGAGTTCCCCGGCGCGGGCCTGGGCCAGGCGCGCGTCGAGGGTGTCGAGCATCCCGGAGAGCTTGAGCGTGCGCAGGGCCGCGCGCAGGCCGTTGTCGGCGCTCATCGCCGGCGCCCCTTCCCGGAGGTAATGGACGTGGTGGGCATGGGGACGACGTTCGTGGGCGTGTCGGCCGCCGGGACGACGTGCGTCGTGGGCGGGACGACGTTCGGGGTGCTGGTTCTGCGGGCTGGTGCTGGCTCGGCGAACAGTGCTTCTGGTCCGTGCAGGTGCGCGGCGGCGCCGCCGTCACCGGCGGCGCGGGCCACTGCGTGGTGCTCGGTGCCCGCGACCAGGATGCCCTTGATGGTGCGATAGGTCGGGTCGCCGACCTCGAGCGCGCGGGCGCAGGCCGCCTCGAGCCGGTCCGGGGTGTAGCGGTCGGCCAGCCCGAGCACGCCTTGTGCGGCGCGCAGCCGGAACAGGGCGTTGACCTCCAGCAACTCGCCGACCACGGCGGTGACGGACTCGCCGATCTGAGCGGCGCGTTCGCGGCACCAGGTCGGGGTGCGCATGTGGAAGGCGATCTTCTCCGGCGGGTAGTCGGCGTAGTCGGTCTGCTTGCCCCGAGGCTTGGTGATGTGGATCTTGACCAGCGCGCCGTCGTGGAAGATCTGCACCGTGTGCGCGGTAGCGCGGGCGTCGACGTGCTGGCCGATCAGCCGCCAGGGCACCGAGTAGAGGGTCTTACCCACAACGGTGACGTGGATGTCCGGGCCGACCTTCGGGCGCGACCAGGTCGCGAGCTCGAACGCCCGCGCCGGCAACCCCAGCAGGGCGGGCTGAACCGTCCTGGGTGGTGGAGAGGCTCCTGATCCAGCAAGGAGACTGGAGCTGTGGGAGCACCTCGGAAGTTCGATGAGGAGACCCGTGCCCGCGCGGTCCGCCTCTATCTTGACCGTCTGCGTGATCACGGGGAGTCGAAGCTGGCCGCGCGCCGGCACGTCGGTGAGCTGTTGGATGTGAACCCGGCGACGATCCGCAATTGGGTCGAGGCCGAAGAGCGCGATTCCGGTTCCGGGGTTGGCTCGGCGGCGGGTGGCGATGACGCAGCGGCCGAGTTGCGACGGCTTCGTGCAGAAAATGCCGAGCTGCGGCGGGCGAATGAGATTCTGAAGACTGCTTCGGCGTTTTTCGCGCAGGCGGAGCTGGACCGTCGACTCAGGTAAGACTTCTGTTCGTTCACGAACATCGAAGCCGTTTCGGGGTCGAGCCGATCTGTGCCGTTTTGTCCGAACACGGTGTGCAGGTCGCCCCGCAGACGTATTATCGCTGGCGGTCCCGGCCGGTGACCGATCGCCAGTTGGATGAGGCGTATCTGGTGAATCGGATTGTGGATATCTATCGGAAGAACAGGTGTGTGTACGGGGTGCGGAAGATGTGGCGTGCGGCGCGGCGGGAAGGGCTCCGGGTCGGGCGGGACCAGATGGGCCGATTGATGCGTGTCGCCGGGATCCAGGGCGTGCGCCGCGGGGTCCACCACACGGCCACGACGACCCGTGATCAGCGCGCAGCCCGCCATCCTGACCTGGTCAAGCGGGCGTGGGCGGCGCCGACTCGACCGGATGCGCTGTGGGTCGTGGATTTCACGTATGTGTGGACCGCCTCCGGGTTCTGCTACGTGTCGTTCGTGACCGACGTCTACTCCCGCAGAATCCTCGGATGGAAGGCGTCGATGAGTAAGACCACCGATCTCGTCTCCGGGGCCTTGGCGCAGGCGTTGTCCACTCGCCAACGGGCGATCAGCGAGTTCACCTCCGAGGGTCTTATTCATCATTCGGATGCCGGGTCTCAATATACGTCTCTGGCGTTCACCGAGCAACTCGCCGAGGCTGGTATCGCCGGCTCGATCGGCACCGTCGGTGACGCGCTGGACAACGCGCTGATGGAGTCCACGATCGGCCTGTACAAGTCAGAGCTCATCGTTCCGTATGCTCATTCTCGGAACTGGATCGGTCTTCGTGAGGTGGAGCGAGAGACCGCGGAGTGGGTTCACTGGTACAACAGTGTGAGGCTCCACTCCTCCATTGACTATATGTCGCCGATCGAACGAGAAATGGTGTACGCTACATCCATCGCCCAACAGGGTGCGGTGGCCTGAACCTCAGCCTCTCGCAGACCCAGGACGGTTCACACCGCGTGCGCCGACAGGTGCCGATGCAGGTCCCACCACCCGGCCCACCCCTCGACGCCGTAGCCGGTCCGCACCCGGGCCCGCTCGGTGTGGGCATACGCCGCCCGGCCGGGCGGGATCGCCAGGACCGCCACACCGACTACCGCCAGGACGGCGCCGGTGACCACAACCATCACCTCGGGAAGAACCAGCAGGCCCACTCCCAGAATCAGCGCCATCGCCGACACCACAACCGGCACGGTCTGGCGCCACAGCAGCAGCGCCGCCGTGCCCGCGATGACCGCGCCGACCACGGTCGCCGAGACCGCCGGACCACACAGCAACACCAGGCCCAGCAACAGCCAACAGGCAGCGCCCACCTGGGCCAGCCCTCGGGACAGGATCCTCGCCGACCGCTCGCTGAGTCCGGCCCACACCGCAGAGGCCACGATCGACCGGACCAGCGGTAGCAGACCCCACCACCACACATGGCTCACAGCCCGCCGCATCGAGACCAACGCAGCAGCGCCCTGGCTCGAACGCTCCGGGGAGTGGCCCGATGCTGAGTCGCGGCGCTGGTCCTCGGCCGTTCCCGCTCGGTCTTGTTCAGATTCGACCGTTGCTGTGTCCTCAGGGTCGGGGGCCACGCTGTGCAACTCGGTGGGGTTCATGCGCCCACCCCCAGCGTCGCGCCACGATCAGGCCCGACGAGGACCAGAGCACCGGAACCACCAGACGAGCCGTCGTGCTCCGGGTCGGTAGACATGCCTGCGGACCGGTGCTGATCGTCGGCGCCCTCACTCTGTCCCATGCCGAGCTGGCGCTGGGCTTCCTCGATATCGCGGCGCCCAGTGCGTGGCGACTGGCCGAAGATCGCGGCGACCTGGGACCCGGTGAGCTCCACCGACGGTACGAGTCCTCCGCGGATCAGGTCCTTCACCTGCTCGACCCGGGCGGCCGGGTCCGCGCTGAGGAGCTCCTCACGTTCCCAGCGCACCCCGCCGACCGCGCTGGCCACCGGGAGACCTCGCGGCTCGTCGGCGTCCTCGAGCGCTGCCGCAGCCCGCGGCTCAGCCGCCTCCACCACGGCCGGCTCGGCCGCGATGCCTGCCGCGGTGAGACGGTCGCGGATCTCCGGTGCGGCCTCGGTCGCGACGAACACGACCAGCGGCGGCACCGAGTGCAGCAAGATCTGTCCCAGATCCAGCGCTCCCCACGCCTTCCAGGTGTTCATCGCATACGTCGCGCCCAGAGTCGCCCATCGGGCCCGGCGAGCCCAGGCCGGCGTCGCCAGCTGCCACCGGGACGTCGTCTGCTCCGCCAGTACCACCGCGATCAACACCAGCGAGACCATCGGGTCGAGCAGCCATGCCGCCCACCAGCCCGGAGACCACTCCTCGGCCTCGGTCGCCTCGGCCCCGAACTCCTGCACGTTGGTCATGCAGAACGCCATCCCAAGCACGATCCCGGTCCACATCAACCGGTTCACCTGGCTCCGGACACGCTCCACTTGCAGGGCAACCACATCCGGGTGCGTCGACAACGCCCGCACCTGCGCCGAGTGCTCGGCCTCCGCGGCCAGCTCCGTTGCCCGTTCCCGCAGCGACTGCGCGGACTTACGCGGCCACATCGAAACCACCCGACTGCCTAGAGGGCGACGGCGCGAGACGAGCCGCCCGGGCCCGCAGACCACGCAGTCAGCTCGCCGTCTCACGCCGAGACCTCTGCGCATCCTGACCCGCAAGATCCGGGGCAGGCGCCGCCTCGACGGCGCACCCACGGCACGACATACCGGCCGGCACGGTCAACGACACCGGATCGACCAGCAGGCCACACAGCGCCCGGTAGCGCCCGACAACACGCCCGCCGGCGAGTTCCTCCGCCGCAACCTCGTGCTCGAGCCCATCCCCAGCAGACGTCATCAGCGCGTTGTCATCGCGCTGGCTCTGACGAGGCGACCAGCCATCGGCACTGAGGCGGGCAACAGGCCGGCTTTCGACTGCCGCCATCGCAGGATGCGCGTGCCGCTGCTGAGGACTCGCGGATGTGGTCTCGGGCCTGTGGCCTCGGTTTGGGATCCTTGACATGACGGTCGTGCTCCTCGTGCTCGACGGCTGGGTGAGCGCGATCTGTCAGGCCCCGGCGGATGTGGCTGCATCCGCCGGGGCCGCCCACCGGCACATGCCGGGGAATCGCAGCCCCAGCTTATCCAGTGCTACGATGGATAACAAGCGATCGACTGACAGTCGAAGGTGCGTGGGTCGCTATCCAGTGGGTGATTGACTAGCTGGTCGGACTCGACCGACACTGACCTGGTCACACCCTGACCGGGAGGAACGCCGATGACCGAGCACGCGCACCAGCTCGAGATCCGCACGCTCGTAACCACCGCAAATCTGTGCGGCGAGAGTCGAGTCTGCCCATCCGTTCACGAAGTCGTCGGCACCCCCGAGCACCTGTGGGTCGTGTCCAAGCGGACCACCGCGACTGAGCACGCGGCGTTCAAGCATCTGCTCGCCGAGGGAGAGATCCTCGGCTGGATGCCCGCAGGCCTGCTCCCGGCCGCGTGCGACGCAGTCGCGCGCACCCATGGAGTTACCGGGCCTGGGGTCCATGCGGATCGGGTGTACGTGATCTCATCCGAGGTCACCGGAGAGGTCGAACTCATCGCCTTCGCCGAGCTGTTCGACCCCGTCACTGAACTGCTCGGCACAGTCAAGGCACGGCTTCTGGAAGGAGTAGCAGCATGATCGACGAGCAGCAGCTCGAAGCTGCCATCGACGAACACTTCCACTGCCCGGGCGACAAGCTTTTCCGGATGGAGTGCCTCCCCCGCTACATGGCGAGCGAGGGCGAGGAAAGCGACTTCCAGCGCTACCTCGCCGGCGCTGACGGACCCGACATGGAACGCAAGGAGCAGTGGCTTGCCATCCTGCGGGCCGAGGAGGCCCGCGGGCTGATCTCCTACCGCGTCCGCGCGTTCTCCAACACCATGACCGAGTACGAGCGGTATGAAGCCGACTGGTGCTACGTCCACAACGCCGCCGCCGGCGAGGACATCTCCGTGCTCCGAGACGGGGAGCATGACGCCCCAGCGTCAGTGATCAGGGAGGACTTCTGGCTGGTCAATGACGCGCTGCTCATCCCGATGCAGTACGACGAGTACGGCCGCTTCCTGAGCGCCGACATCGTCACCGACCCCGAGACGATCGCGCCGTACCTGCGGGCACGCGACGACGCCCACACGGCGGCGGAACCGTTTCGCCCGTGGTGGGACCGACACCCCGAGCTGCACCAGCGCCAGAAGGCAGCCTGACTCAGTTGCCAGATGCGCAGTCGAGCAGCTCACCGGACAGAAGCCCGCTGTCCGGTGAGTTGCTGCGCGCGCTACGTGAACAGACCGGCCTCAGCCAGAACCAGGCGCGCAAGGCAGCCGGGGTTGGGCAGTCCTCGCTGTCGCGTACCGAGGCCGGCGAATCGCGACCGACCCCACGACTGGTGCGCGCGGTGCTGCAGGTCTACGCACAGCACGGCGTCGGATCGCTGAGTCCCGAGCGCATCGACGAGCTCGTGGAGCAGGCACAAGCCCTGGAGGTCGAGCGCGTGGACGCCCGTGTCGTCCTGCAGAGCGGGAGCGCGCATCGGTTCCAGTGGCGCATTCACGAGGCCGAGCGAGTCGCCCGCCTGGTGCGCTCTTACCACCCGTCCGTGATCATCGGCCCGCTGCAGACACGGAGCTACGCAGGTGCGGTGTTCACCCCCGACGCGCAGCTCGACGAGCAGGACGCGGCTCAGTCCGTCGACGCTCGCATGGAGCGGGCCCAGCTGCTCACCGATCCCAGCCGCTCCTGGCAGATGGTTCAGAACGAGCAGGCCCTGCGGTGGCCGGTCGGCAGCTACGCACAGCAGGCCGAGCAACTGGAAAGCATCGCACGCATCGCCGCCCAACCGAACGTCAGTTTCCGGGTGCTGGCCCTCGACACGGTTGCGCCCCGACCGGCACCGGTATCGGGGTTCCACCTCTATGACGACACACAGGCACTCGTCGGCACCGAGTCCGGAAGCACCCTGATCCAGGACCCCGACTACATCGCCATGTACGCGCAGCTGCACGTCGAACTCTCCGAACTCGCCCTGTCCGAAGACGAGTCACTCGAGCTACTGCGACGTCTGATGCACGATTACCGGGAACGAAGCTAGACACCGCGGCCGCCGCCCTGGTAACTGCAGCACCCCCAGCCGGACACTCATCTGAGGAGACACAGCCACCACACACCACCACACCGCGAACACGCAGGCATCGGCCGCAACTGCCATCGAGCACGCCCGGCGCCTCGACCCGGCGCTGCGTGCGTTCCTCTCCCTCGGTCTGGACACCGGCGGGTCACCTCATCCCGGCGCCCCGGCTGGATCCCCGCTGGCCGGTCTCCCGATCACGGTCAAGGGCGAACGAGGCGCCCGACACCCTGGTGTACAAGCACTCCTCCGAGCCGGGGCCGTGCCCATCGGGACCACATCAGTCCCCCGTGGCCCGCGTGGCTACCAGACCTGGGGCCACACCGATCGAGGCCTAACGCGTAACCCGTGGCGAGCAGACCTATCCCCCGGCGGGTCGTCCGCCGGCGCCGCCGCGGCGGTCGCGGCCGGGATCGTCCCGCTGTCCTGCGGCAGTGATGGCGCCGGGTCCGTCCGTATCCCAGCAGCGTGGTGCCACGTGATCGGCTTCAAACCGAGCACCGGGCGCGCCCCCACCCCGGATCCGGCCGGTCTCGCCGTACCGGGCGTGCTGGTCCGCGACCCCGCTCTCCTGCAGCCCTGGGCCGCAGCCGTGCTCCCCGACTGGTCGCCACCTACAGGACTGCCAGAGCCACCTCTTGCGGCCGCCGCATGGTCGGCCACCCTCGGCTATGCCGGTCCGCACCTCGACCCCGAGGTCGCCGAGATCGCCGAGCGGGCAGCCCAGGCACTCTGCGCCCGAGCCGGCCTGGCCCTGTCCCGGCCGGGGGTCAACCTCACCGACCCCGAGAACGCGTGGATGACTCTGCGCAGCAACACCTCGAGCGCAGCGAAGCAGCGCCGCGCGCAGCGAACGCGACATGACAACAACCGCCGCCTCACCGAGCTCTTCCAGAGCGCCGATCTGCTGATGACGCCCACGACCCCAGGACGAGCGCATGGCCACGACGGACCCGGCGAACATCTCAGCGTCGCGCTCACCTGGGGCATCAACCTGTCCGGCCACCCTGCGGTGAGCGTGCCGGCCGGCTTGACCGCCGATGGCTGCCCAGTAGGCCTGCAGATCATCGCCCGCCCCTGCGGCGACGAGCGGCTTCTGCAACTCCTCGACGACCACGTACCGCAGGCCCCGATCGCGACCCCCCGCAGCAGGCCATGACGAACCCGGAGCCGTGAACGATGATGACCGCTATGACTACGGCCCACACCCACGGCCTGACGCTGGCCAGCGACGCGATCCTGAGCTGGACGCATCGCTATGGGTCGACCACGTCGTGCCTGGCTCGGCTTCGCGGTGCCCGCGACCCGGCCACTGCCGATCGCCTGCTGCTGACCGTCGTGCTCAGCGAGCTGCGTGGCCAGCCTCGCGGGCACTACGTCCTGTCCGACGTCGCCGGTGCCGCGAACAGCGCGCGCGCCCAGCTCGTGCCGGGCAGCGTCGACCCGGGTGCGATCACCTGGTTGGTGCACCACGGTCCGTTCTCCAGCGCCGACCCGACCGGGCCGGAATCGCTGACCCGCGTTGACCTGCGCTGGACTCTCGACCGCTACAGCGTCCCGGCCTGGGACGACGTCGCTCGGCTCGACTACGACGACTCCTACCAGCTGCTCGCCGAGCTACGGCTGCGGCCGGTCGAGGAGGTCCTCGACGCGATGCCCTGGGACATCCCCCGACCCCGACAAGACGGCGGCGACACCGGCCCGCACCAGGGATGACCGACGCCCCACATCCTCGCGAGATCCCTGGCCGCGCGATCCTGGCCGAGGTACGCGACACCTACCGCGACGCCTACGCCCACACGCTGCAGGAACGCGGCAGCCGGGTGATGGTCGTGCGGTTCGAGTCGACCTCCGACGACACCGTCTGGGCCGCGCGGATGGAGGCATCCCGCGTCTCGGCCGAGCAGAAGGTCCGCACCTTCACCGCACTCGGCGCCACCTCGGACCACATCGTCGTGCCCGACGCCGTGGAGCTCGGCGAGATCGCCCGAGTCATCCACCGCGCGAACGACGACCCCCAAATCGCCGGGATCATCGTCCAGGCTCCACCGCCCCAAGCCGTGCTCGCGCTGCTCAACGAGATCGACCCCGCGAAGGACATCGACTCCCTCGGCATCTTCGCGCCACGCACCGCGTGTGCGACCGCCGACGGCATCGTGCGCATCGCCGAGCCCTACCTGCCCGATGCCCGCATCGCTGTGGTCGGCAGCAGCGGTTTCGTCGGCTCCGGCGTCGTCGCGCTCCTGCGCCAGGGTGGCCACGACCCGATCCTGTTCGAGGACGGGGACGACCTGCGCCGCCTCCGCGACGCTGACGTCGTCCTCTCGACCCCCGGGAGTCCCTGGCTGCTCACCCCCGACCACATCCACTCCGAGCACCGCCTGGTCGTCGACTCCGGGTTCACCCCGCACCCCGACGGCCCCCGCGGCGACCTCCACCCCGACGCCGCCGCCCAGCCACACGTCGTCACCCCCGTGCCCGGCGGGATCGGCCCCGTAGAGATGGCCGTACTCGCAGAACGCGTCATTCAGCAGGAAGCCGCCCCCGCTCTCGGCGCTTGGCGCTTCCACGGCCTCGAGACCGCGCACCAGACCCTGACCACCGCCCACGACGATGTGGCACAGCATTCCCAGCAGAGCATCGAGCCCATCTCACACGGCGAGGAACTCGAGGACGGCCTCGAACTTGACTAACTGGCCGCGGGCGTTCCCGCACGAGCCTCAGAGCGCCCCCGCTTGAGATGGTCTCCGCTGGCTCGACTCCACTAGCTCCTCCTCCTGCCCTGTCGGCCAGGCCTTGGGACCAGTGGACGAGGAGAGGCAATCCAATGCGCGGCAGACCGTCCCGCGTGTCGCCTACCCAACATTCAGAATCTGGGCCATGATGACTCCCATGCCGAGGAGATCATCTGGCCGCGCGAAGGGACGCCCTTCGAAGGGCCGCCGCGTCGTGATCTTCCCCCGACTGCCGCTCGCAGCCGAGGGAGCGCTCAGAGACCTGGTCGCACGGCGAGGTCTGACCTTGTCCGAGATCGGAGCAGAGCTCTTCGCAGAAGGACTCCGGAACCTCTCGGAGCTGCCCGCGCCGTTGCCTATGCGGTACAGCCCGGCTGAGAGCGAGGACATGACGGTCCGGATCCCTGAGGCCGAAGGAGCAAAGCTCCGGGCCTTGGCGAAACAGCTGGACCGGAGCCTTGCGATCGTCAGTGGCGCGCTGATCGAAATCGGGCTTCGGCACGCCGGTGAACTGCCGGGTCAGATCCCCGTGCAGTACATGACGACCCAGGAGCAACTGCTGACGACCAAGGCCTCGTAAACGAGAACGAGGCGGCCTCCGCCACAGAGGCCGCCTCGGTTCGTTCTCGCGTCAGCCGGTCATGCACCCGAGGTGACGCCGTAGCCCCGGCGAACCGGGGCCGATCCCCCACCTGCGAAGAAGGGGCGCTTTCGCGTGTCCAGGATACATCCTGGGCCGGGAGCCGACCACTACAGACACGGGGCGAGTTCGTCGTGCCCAGAATCTGCACGTTCGTCAGCGGACGGCAGCGGGTTCTGCACACTGTGTTACGAGCACGGCGCGTTCACCCTGGCCTCCGGCCCCTCCCAGCTCTGCCTGCTCCACCAGGTCCCGCTCACTGAGCGGCCACCTCTCGACGGCTTCGGCATCCGCACAGCGGCCGCGCCGCGCCGTACTCCTCGCGGTAGGGCCGCCCGCGGCCGCCGCGGGCCAGCCAGCGGCCCCGGCCGCGCGAGTCGAGCGCTTCCGCCCAGCAGACGGGCGCTGGCGCGTGGTGTTGCCCGGGCCCGAGCCCGGCACCGCGATGGGTTCATCCCGCACCCGGGATGGCGCAACTTCATCGACCGCGAGTACCGGGTCCTGACCGCCCAGCGTGAAGCGCTCGACCACGTCGCCCGGCTCGTCGACGACGAGGACTGGCGCTCGGACAAGCGCGCCAGCTGGTCGGCGATCCTGCACCGCCTGGTGTGCCACATGGACTGGGACACCGGCCTAGTCACCGGACTGACCCTCGAGCACCTCGCCAACGCCGGCGGCCGCGCCTCGCGCACAGTGTCCCGGGTCCTGGCCTGGGCCCGCGACTGCGGCCTGCTCGTGGTCGTCGAAGCCGGTGCGAGTGCCGAGTTCCTCGGTACCGACACCGGCCGTACCCCCACCTACGCTCTAGTCACCCACAGCCCGCTCCCCCAGCTCGTGACCGAACCCCACAGCCATACCGGTTCCCCAGGTCAGACCACTGTGGATGAAAGTGGCGACCTCCCCACTACTCACGTGACTACTAAGCCCTTGTCAGGCGGCAGACGGCCACAACTCACCTCCCAGCACCAGTCGCATCCCTACGACGTCCCCGACACCCCCGGTGCAAGAAACGCAGCAACCCTCTCGTTGATCACACTCCTCGGCCTAGGAGGCCGGAAAAGCAGCAAGATCGAGATTTGGCGTGCCCGGGCTCTGCTCAAGCCGTGGTGGGAGGCCGGCGCCACCGTCGCCGGGCTCCGGCACGCCCTCGAACATCACCCCGACCGGCCCGACCATCTGCGTGGACCGGTGACCACTGATGCCCGGGACCCGCTGCGGGTGATGGGGGCACGGCTGCGGCCCTGGCGGGGGCGGCTGCACGAGATCCGCGCCGTCCAGATCGGACGCATGCGCACTGGGCACGCTCCAGACGACCGCCAGACACCGGTCCCGCATCGCCGGACCGCAACGGTGGTGGGGCTCGACCGCGCGCTGCTCGACCGGCCGGCCGGGCGCGGGGCGCGACAGGCTGCGCGCGAGGCACTCAGCGAGCATCTGCGCCAGCTCCGGGAAGCTCGAGCGACCCGGGTGTAGCCGTGGAGCGATATGCCCAGACACCCGGCACAGACGTGCTCACCGCAAGACCGCGGTGCAACCCAGAGGATGGGGCTAGTGGCCAAAGCCGCTGGTGAGCCCCTCGCGGGTGCGACCACGCGGATCGTTGGGGCCGTCTGGCCCGGTGTGTTCGCAGCGCGCCGCGGCCAGAGCGTCACGCCGGACCTGACCGGGGACCTGATCCAGGGTTACAGACAGGCTGTCGAACACTGCGGCCATCGCGAGCCCGACGTCCTGGCCGTGCAACCCGGCATAGGTGTCCTGCACCGCGCATCGACGCAGCTGGCGGGCGAACTGGGCGAGCAGGAGGCGGTCATCACGAAGCTGGACCGCTGCCCGCTCCTCGGAAGCCCGCATCACCGCTCCCGACGCGTGCGAGGGTCCAGCTGGGCGCGGAGCGCATCAGCGGTCCACCGCACCGTGCGCCGCAGCTGCAGCGGCACTGGCCGGCCTGCCGAGAGCTCGGCGGCCGCGGCCCGCAGGATCCCCGCGACCCGACCGGCGACCACCCGATCCGGGATCGGCGGCACACCCTGCTCGACCAGGCCAGCCACGACGCGCAGCGCAGAGGCCTCGGCCTCGGTCTCGGTATCGACCCGGTGGGCGTAGCGCTCGTAACGACTGTTCTGGCCCATCCCAGCCCTCCCGGCGCCGACCCCGGCTCTGTGGTCCGTCGGGGTGCTTCCCCCACCCCGACGGACCCGCGCAGCCTAACGCAGATGGGAACAATAGTTCGAACGATGGGGGTCTGCGTGGTCGTTCGGTGAGCGCAGGGTTCCGGTGAGGTCGCGACCGCAGCCGGGTGGGCCGTGGTGACTCTGCACCCCGCGGTCCGGCTTACCCGCCGATGCCGCGCGTGGCCGCACCCGACGCGAGTGACACCACCAGCTTCTGCGTCGTCGGCGTCCGGTCGGACGGTCGGGGTGGTGTCACGCCGGTCGGGCGAGCGCGCGGCCCCGGCGCGCCGGACCGCGGGGTGCGGGCGAGTCACGTCCCACCGCAGCGGTCGGGACCGCACCGGCCCCGCTTCCCCAGGGGCCGGTGCGTACGCCCCACAGGAACGGAGCCCCGCCATGGAGCAGACCACCGACCAAAACGCCGTCTCGCTGACCACCCGCAACGCCGACCTGAACGACATGGTCGAGCTGCTGCGCACCCAGCAGGCCGCCAAGACCGACCACGTCGTCGCCGCGTCCGCCCTGGCCGCTCTGGGCGGGCAGATGCTGGTACACGGCGCCGGGATCGAGCTGTCGCCCGACGGGGTCACCACCAGTGACCTGACCCTCGCCCCGACCCGGACCGCCGACAACGGCATCGCCGACAAGCTCGGCATCCCGGCCGCCTACCTGCGGCGGACCCGTGAGCAGAACATCGACCTCTACGACGACAACGTCAACGGCTGGCTCAGCCACCAGCCCGATCGCCGGTTCCTGGTACGCGGCCTGGCCAACGGCGACGGCCGGCACGGGGTGATGCGGGCACTGCTCTCGGACCGCTACCGCCCCATCGAGAACCTCGACGTGCTGATGACCTGCCTGAACGGCATCCGGGAAGCCGGCCACCCCGTCGACATTGTCTCGGCGGACCTGTCCGAGTCCCGCATGTACGTCAAGATCCGCTCCACCGCGGTCGCGACCATGGCCCCGGCCCTACTCACCGGCTACACATCCCCGTTCTCCGGGGAGCGCGGTGCCGACAACCCGACGGTGTTCGCCGGGTTCGTACTGACCAACTCCGAGACCGGGCAGGGCAAGTTCCGCCTCATCCCCCAGCTCACCGTCCAGATCTGCAACAACGGCATGACCCTCACCAAACAGGCCATCGACGAGGTCCACGCCGGCGGGCGCCTCGAGCACGGCCAGATCGACTGGTCCTCCGACACCCAGGCCGCCAGCCTGGCCCTGGCGCGCAAGATGACCCGCGACGCGGTCGGGAAGTTCCTCGACCCGGTCTGGGTCGCCGCCCGCATCGCCGAGATCGAGGCCGACGCCGGGGTCGAGGTCACCCAGCCGCAGCAGACCATCGAGCACGTCAGCAAGAAGCTGCGCTTCTCCACCGCCGCCCAGGACTCGATCCTGACCCACTTCATCCGGGGCGGGGCCCCGACCTCGGGTGGAGTGCTGCACGCGGTCACCGCGGCCGCTCAGACCATCCCCGACGTCGACGAGGCCTACGAGGTCGAGTCCCGCGGCATCGAGGCCATGCAGCTCTCGGCCACCTTCGCCGCGGCCGCGCGCTGACCGCTCCCCACCTCGGCAGCCCATCCGACCGGCACCCCCGCTCGTACTCAGCGGGGTGCCGGTCGGCGGGCCCGGGGGCGTGTCTGACCACCATCCCTTGCGAACAGGAGCTCCAGCGATGACCACGATTCCCGACATCCGGCGGATCTTCTCCGTGCGCGGTATCGATCCCGACCAGCTCACCCAGACCCCACCCGACAGTCACGGCACCCCCGCGTTCGTGCTCACCACACCGGACGGGACACGGGTGTGGTTCGCCCCGCTCGAGCGGGCCGGCTGGCGGATCGGCTGGCACTACCTTGTCACCGCCCACGGTGCGCTGGTCGAACACGGCCGTACCGATTCCACCATCGCGGAGAGCGTCCTACCGGTCCTGCACCGCCACACCAACCGGCGTGCCGCGTGATCCCCGCAGTGCTCGCTCACCTCGCCCCGCAGGACGCGCACCGACCGTTCCCGCTGCGCACCGACGACCCTGCCGAGCAGTGGATTCTCGGGCTGTTCGTGGCCTGGCGGGACCTCCAGGACGACGGCGGCGGGTCGATTAGCGGTGCTGATCTGGTCGGCCACCTCGATGAGATGTTCACCGCGATCGGGCTGGACGACGACACCAGTCTGCTCGAGCTCGCAGCGCAGTGCCTGCCCCCTCGCGAGCCACGCTGCCAGCACAGCCACGACCACGACACCGCCGTCGAACAGCAGTAGACGGAGTCGTCGGAGTGTGGGTCCGCCCCGCAGCAGGGGGCGGACCCACGCTGGCATCCCGACGGGTGGCTCGGTGATGAACCTGCTGCGGGGGTCCCCGCGGGTGAACCCGCCCCGCAGCTACCCGCATGCGCACCACCACCGCCCGGCGGGTCCACGCCGCCGCGACCACGGCAGAACCCCCACCGAACCACCCGTCGGGCCGCCGGAGACGCGCAGCGCGCCCCCGGCCATCGGGGACGCACCACCCGGCCAGCGACGCCGGGTGGACATCACCGGTGAGTGAAAGGCCTGCTGCCCATGACCACAGAACCGACCACCGAAGCGACCACAGAAGCGACGGTCGGCACCGACGACCAGCCCGACACCGAGTTCGCCACCACCCGCCCGGGGTTCGACACCAGCGCGGCCCTCAGCACGCTCGACCAGCTCGGTGAGCTGGCCTGGGCCGACCCCGCCGAGCTGGTGTTGGAGGTCAACACCCGCACCGAGGTTCAGCTCGACCCGCACTTCTGCGCCTCGGTCCGCGACCGCGGTGTGCGTGAGCCGATCAGCGTCTACCGACGCAAAGACGGTGACCGCGACGGCGCCGGCGACGGGGTCGGCGTGCTGGTCGTGCGCAAGGGCCAGCGTCGCACCCTGGCCGCGCTCAAGGCCGGCCTGGCACGCGTGAGGGTCCTCATCGAACCCCAGCCGACCACCGCTGACATCGACACTGAACCGGAGCGGGCTCGCCGCACTCACGACGCCGAACGGATCATCGACCAGCTCACGGAGAACCAGCACCGAGCCGACATCTCCGATGCCGAACAGGTCACCGCCCACCAGCAGCTGCTCGGGCTCGGGATGTCCGCGGCGCAGATCGCGCGCACCACGCGGACCCCGGCCAAGCGGGTCCGCCAGACCACCGCGGTCGCCGGCAGCGCCCGCGCGATCGAGGTCGGCGCCCGCTACGACCTCGATCTGGTGCAGATGTCGGTGATCGCCGAGTTCAGCGACGACGACGACGCCGTCGCCCGGCTCACCGAAACCGCGCTACAGCGGCCTCACCAGCTCGCCCACGCCGCGCAGCGGCTGCGTGACACCCGCGCCGAGCGGGCCCTGTGCGCCGAGCTCGAAGACCAGCTGCGCCAGGACGGTGTCACCGTCCTGGGCCGTGACGACGCCCGTCACGACACCGCGATGACCCTGGCCCGGCTGCGGCCCAGCCTGGACGACCCGTCAGGTACCGAGCTCACCGAGGATGCCCACCGCGACTGCCCGGGCCATGCCGCGACGGTCACGGTGCGCTTCGACTTCGACCAGGGAAAGACCGCCCACACGCTGTGGGTGTGCACCGACCCCGCCACCCACGGCCACGCTGAACGCTACGACCGCCCGAGCAGCAGCCAGAAGCCGGCGGTGCCGGTCGGGGAGACCGACGAGCAGCGTCAGGCCCGGGAGGACCGCGAGCGTGAGGCCGCGCGAGGCGCGCCGCACGGTGATCGCGAACAACAAGGCGTGGGAGTCCGCGCAGGTCGTGCGCCGCGACTGGCTGCGCGAGCTGTTCGCCCGTAAGGCTGCCCCGAAGGGTGCGGCGATCTTCGTCGCCGCCGAGGTCGCCCAGGGTGACCACGACCTGCGCCGGGCGATGGAGTCCGGCAACGCCCTCGCCTCGACACTGCTCGGGCTCAGCGACGCAGGCGGCGGCTACGGCTACTACAGCGGCAGACCCAGCCCCATCGCCGAGGCCGCACGCTCCAGCTCCGCAGCCCGGGCCACCATGCTCGCGCTCGCCCTGGTGCTCGCCGCCTACGAGGACGGCACCAGCCGCGACAGCTGGCGCAACCCGACCCCGGCGACGCGCCGCTACTTCGCCCAGCTGCGCGATTGGGGCTACGCCCTGGCCGACGTCGAGCAGCTCGTCCTCACCGACGACGCCACCAAGGACACCACCGACGCCCCCCAGGGCGCCGGCGACGCCGTTGATGTCAATGAGCAGGGTGCACCCGAGGGTGAGGAGGACAGCGAGGCTGCGGCCCTTGGCTGATCGCCGCCTCTTCGGGGCGGGGCGCCGCAGCGTGCCCCGCCCCGTTGTGCGCCCGGCGCGACATGTCGATGGTAGGCCAGATTCTGGCGTCGGGTGAGGCTCGGCGGCTGGATCGCCCGCAGGTCAGCACACCGGCGGTGGGGTGCGCGGCGATGAACCCGTCCGACCCGGCCGGGTGAGACCGCCACGATCAGACGGGCCGTAGCGGAGCCGGTCAGCCCGGTGCCGGCGGCGAGAACCCGGGGTGCCGCTCGGGCAGGGCGCCGGTCACCTGCCGGGCCCGTCGCCGACAGCGGGCCGGTTGCACCTGTTCCCGGCCGGGTCCTGGTCCCGGTCGCGGTCTCACACCGGCCGGGCCAGACCGAACCCCCGCCGCCCCCTGCGGGGCCCCACCACCGCCGTGCTGAGGCAGAGCCGCGTTCCAGCCACCGAGGCTCACCGACCCCGTGGAGGGCCACCATGACGATCACCAACACGAGCAGCAGCAGCGGCGCCCACGTCGGCGAGGCGTTGAGCCTCGACCGGCTCCGGGAGCGCTCGACCCGGTTCGACGGCTTGGGCGTCTACATCGCGCCGGATACGCACTGGATCCGGCTGGTCGTCTCCGACCACGACGGCGCGGTGGATGCGCTGGCTCGCAGCACAGTGGGCCAGCTGCGCGGGGACGGCCGGGCTCTCGGTCACGCTGCACTCGGTCCACCCGCTGTGTCCGGGGCGGTGGGCCGAGGAGCTGGGTGAGGACTGCGATCTCACCGGCGACGAGGTCACCGTCGGGATCTGCTACCCCGACACGCTCGCCGACGATGCCCTGGCCCGCGACATCCGGCCGATCTTCGACGCCGCCGATCTCGGACCCGTGATCGTGGCCCGGGCCGGCTACCACCGCGACCTGCTCAACCGCTGAGCCCCGGTGGGACCGGCCCACCGGGACCGGGCCCCGCCGCGTCGTTTCCCATTCCACCTTCTCCAGAGGGGTCATTCATCATGCCCACCTTCGCCATCACCGAGGACCAGCTCACTGCTGCGCTGCACGCCGTGGTCGCCGACCGCGGCCTGAACTGGACCTACCCCGACATCGACACCGACCCCGAGGCCTACGTCGAGCCCGACGATCACCACCCGCTGTTCGCCGAGAACAGCGGCGAGCACGGGCTGCCCTCGTGCCGCTACGTCAGCGCCGACGGCCACCGCCCGATGTGTCTGATCGGCGCCGCGCTGCACCAAGCCGGGGTCCCCCTGCACGTGCTCGCCGACCACGAAGGCGCCCTCGCCGACGCCGTCCTCGATCTCGTGATCGAACCAGTCCTGCCCGGCCTCGTCTCCGACGCCACCCGCGCGGCGCAGAACGTCCAGGACGACGGCCGCACCAGCGGCGACGCCCTCGCCGCCTACCACAACGTCCTGATCGCCGGGCGCGTGATGAACCGCGCGAACCCCTGACCACCTCCGGCCACGAGGACGGGCACTCCCGTTCCCCTGGCCACCGATCACCACAGGCTCTGGCTCCGAGCCGGTCCCGAACGAGAGGCACACGCGATGAACACCCTGGCCCACATCAACGGCGAGATCCTCCACGTTCCCGGCCTGACCCTCTGGGGTCGGCGCCAGGTCCGCGGACTCCACACCAAGCACTCGCTGATCTGCTCCGGCCCCGCCGGAGCCGTCGAGCTCTGGGCTCACCTCGATGCGCCGGACATGGGCGGGGTGGAGTTCCACGACGTGCGCGAGCAGGTGCCCGGCGAGGGCCCGGAGCCGTGTGACCTGCTGCCCGGCGGGATGTGCTTCGTCGAGGGCAGCAGCGGCATCTACACCCGCCAGTTCCTCCCGATGATCACCGCCGGTCAGTCCCGCGACGTCTGCGAGCACCTCACCGACCTCTACGTCATCCACCACGGCGGCCTGCCCGCCCGAACACCAGCAGCAGGGAGCCGACCGTGACCGTCACCTTCTTCCCCGCCAAGCCCGCCGCCGGCGCGACCGTGCTCGGCGCGTCCATCCACTGCGCCGCAGACCCGCGCCAGGACCGGCGCCGGTTCCGCGACTACACCGCCGCGGCCGCGGGCCTGGCCGAACACCACCGGTTCTGCACGGACCCGTGGTGCGGGGGCCGCGCGGGCTACGTCGTCGAGCACCGCAGCACCGACGACGAACCACGCCTGGACGTGGCCAGCGTCCACGCGCGCACGCTGCTGCGTGCCCTGGGCCTGTGCCCGGAGATCGGCGCCGGCGACCTGCACCCGGCGTCCATGGCCGGGATCGCGCCGTCCACTCCGCAGGACGCCGAGGATGCCCTGGTGGGATCTCTGCCCGCGGAGCTGATGCTCGGCCGGGTCGAGCTGGCCTTGGCGGCGGCGCCCGCCGACGCCGGCGTCCCCGTCACCGAGCACCGCGACGGCGCGGTGCTCGACTTCGGGCGCCCGGCCGGGTGGCTACAGGACCGGCTCTCGGTGCTGCGCGAGGTCACGCTCTACGCGCTAGCCCACCAGCGCGACGTCGTCTGGGTCTGAGCATAGGTCTGAGCGCTGTGGCTTTCTGCTGACGGCGGCCGTGCCCGCCACGCTGCGACGCGTCGGCCGGGAAACGAGTGCCCGTACTGGTCGGGATGCCTCCTGGGGATGTCGGTGCCCAGGTATGGAGACGCCCGAAGGTCAGCACCCCGGCGCGAGGTACGCGGCGATGAACCGGCGCCCGGACGCCGAGCGGGTGGGACGGCGCCTCACTGCGTTCGGACCCGCTTCGCGGGTTCCCACCCGTTCGGGCCAGCACCGAACCCCCGCCGCCCCTGACGGGCCTCGCGCCGCCGCGCTGAGGCAGGGCCGCGTCACCAACCAGCCCGACACCCCCTGGAGGCACCCCATGAACGAGATCACCCTCGCCGGCAACATCGGCAAGGCGCCCGAGCTGCTCTACAGCGAGCACACCGGGGACGCGGTCCTGCGGTTCTCGATCGCCCAGAACGACCGCTACTTCGACCGCCGCAGCGGCGAGTGGCGCGAGAACCCCCCGGTCTGGACCGAGGTGGTCGCCTTCCGCGAGCTGGCCGAGAACACCGCGGAGTCGCTGCACGCCGGTGACGCCGTGATCGTGATCGGCAAGCTCGCCGACAACTCCTTCACCCCCGCCGGGGCCGACTACCCGGTCCGGCGCACCGAGCTGCGGGCCCAGACCATCGGCGCGGACCTGCGCCGCGCGCGGGCCAGCGTGACCCGCCAGCCCGGGCGTGAGCGGACCGGTTCGACCACCGCTCCCCAGACGGCCGACTGACCCCCGGTCGGCCACCGGGCGGGGCACCCAGCCACCCCTCAGGCGGTGCCCCGCCCGGTCTCCACCCACCCGACCGCCGAAAGAGGTGAGCAGCGATGAACTTCCTGGACAACGCCCTGCCGTGTCGCGACGAGGACCCGGAGCTGTTCTTCGTCGTCGGGTCCGGGCCAGCCGCCGAGCACCAGCTCGACGCCGCCAAGGCCGTTTGCCGCCGGTGCCCAGCCATGGCCGCCTGCCGGGAGTGGGCCCTGTCCACCGGGCAGATCGGGGTATGGGGCGGGCTGAGCGAGGACGAGCGCCGCGCCCTACGGCGAGGCCGCGACGCCGGCCGCCCCCGCCGCACCGACCACCGGACTCCACGCAGTGAACGGGCCCGACGACGAGCTGAGGCCATCGCTCGGGTCGAGCAGGGCGATCGGATCGACGACGTCGCCGCCCAGACCGGTGTCAGCCGCCGCACCATCGATCGATGGCGGGCCGACGCCCGCACCAGCGCATGACCGGACCGGCCCAGAGCCAGGCCCGCCGGGACCGATCGGTCCCGGCGGGGGTGACGATCGACAACGGCTCCAGCTGCGTCGAACGATAGTCGTCAGACCACTACCGACGCCCACGCGCTGCGCCGCCGCCCGGAGCCGGGGTGAGTGAGGCCTGGTGCCGGTAGCACGACCGCGGCCGGGACCACCGTGGCGCCGGGGCGGAGCATCCTCCGCCGTCGATGTGGGGACGTGGTGACTCTGCACCCCACGGTCCGCCTTTCCCACCGATGCCGCGCCGGCCGCACCCGACGCGGGTGACACCACCGACTTGGTTCCTCGGCCCGCCGAGTGCGGGCGGGGTGGTGTCACACCGGTCGGGCGAGCGCGCGTCCCCGGCGCGGCGGCCCGCGCGGTGCGGGCGAGTCACGTCCCACCGCGACCGGCGGTGGGCCCGGATCCGGCCGGTAGCGGCTGGGGAAGGCAGCGCGCGGCCAGTACCTGGTCGATGCGCCTACGAGCACACCCGAGAGGAGGTGATCTTGCATGTCGCAGCACAACGAGACCGAGATGGTCGAGCTGGGTGACGCCGCGGTCCTGACCGAGGGCGGTGGTTCCGGCACGTCGGAGGACAAGCGCTACGTCTACGCCTGATCCAGGGCCGTAGGCGCGAGGGCCCGGTGAACGCACTGTCGTTCACCGGGCCCTCGTCGTTACAGCACCCCACTTCTTGGGGTGCGCCGGAGAACCCGACCTGGGAGGTCGAGACGATGAGCGTTCGATGGTTCGGTGGCCGCGGCACCGCCCCTGGCCCTGCCCGCACCGGCACCGGCTGCACCGGGGCCGGGTACCCGGCCGGGGCCTGCGCGCTCGGCCGGGACGTCAGGACGGCGTGGGTGTGCGGAGACTGGCCCAGCTCGCAGGCCGCGACCGTGCAGGGCCCCGGCCGGTCGGTGGCGGTCCTGGGGCGCGCCCGCTGCGAGGTCGAGGTGCTGGAGCACTGGGTCCGACACGGTGTTCCCGACTCGGCGGTCACCGCGTTGGCCGGGGCCTACACCGTTGTGGAGATCACCGATGAGGCCACGGTGGTGCTCACCGATCCTGGCTGGGTCCAGCCCATCTACACCGCGACCACCGCCGACGGCGCCCCGCTGTGGGGATCGAGCGCAGTGGCGCTCGCCGCCCTGATCGGCGCCGACGTCGACGACACATGGCTACACGCCCACCTGCACCCGGCACACAGCACCGAGCCCGGCAGCGGGACCGGCGACCGGTCGGCGTTCGCCGGGGTCACCGCAGTACCGCCCGGTGCCCGCCTGACCGTCTCCGCGTCGGGGACCACGATCCGCCAGCTCGCCACCGACGGCGCCCCGAGCAGCGGGCCCGATCGGCCGACTGACCGGCTACGGGCGGCGATGCAGGGAACGGTCGCCGAGATCGCCGCGGGTGCCAGCTCGACCGGCCACGCAGTGGCGGCGGACTGCTCAGGCGGGATGGACTCGACGTCGCTGGCGATGCTGCTCGCCCAGTGCCGCACCGCTCGCGCCGAGGACCTGGGCCGCGCTGCTGTGGCGGTGACGGTGCACCCGGCCGGGATCACCGCGGGTGGGGATCTCGACTACGCCCGCGCTGCGGTCGCCTACGCCCGCACCGGGTTGGCCGGGCGGGCCCGGTCGCTGGAGCACCTGCTCTGCCCGCTGGATGACCGTCACGTCCCCTACGGGCGGATGGGTGAGCTGGTTCCGGCGACCGATGAGCCGGCGCCGTCCACGGTCGCGATCGCCCGGTTCGACGCCGAACTCGCGCTGCTGGCCGGTCGTGGGGTCGGGGACCTGGTGACCGGCGACGGTGGGGACACCCTGCTCGGCCCGCAGCCCGGGTACCTGCCCGACCTCGCCGCCCCGGGAACCCTGCACTCGCAGGCGCAGCTGCTGCGTCATGCGTTGGGCTGGGCCCGGCTGCGGCGCACGGCGGTCTGGCCGCTGCTCGCCGGGGCCCGCGCGGCCGCGGCCCGCGGCGAGCCGGGCGAGGCGGCACGGACCCGCACCGCGATGCGGGTCGTGGCCCGCACCGCCCGCGCCGACGCACAGATCACCGAGCAGCTCCACGGCATCACCCTGCACAACCCGTTCACCGACGCGACCGTGGTCGACGCCGCACTCGCGGTCCCCGGGCCGCTGCGCGCCGCGCCGGGTGGCTACAAACCGGTGCTGCGCCAGGCCATGGCCGGGCTGCTGCCCGAGACGGTGACGGCGCGGCGGACGAAGGGCGACTTCACCCCCGACCAGTACCGGGGACTGCGCACCCACCTCCACGCCCTCACCGGGCTCGTCGACGGCGAGCTGGCCGCCCGCGGCCTGATCGACCCCGCCCGCTACCGGGCGCTGCTCACCCGCGCCGCCGCCGGCGCCCCGAGTATCGGGTTCCACCAGCTCAACCCCGTCCTGGCGACCGAGGTGTGGCTACGCGCCCTCGACCAGCGGCCCGCGGCCGCCCGCTGGACCACCACCGACGAGGACCCGCCGCCGGCGGGTTCGACCCACTCCCGATGGGAGGTCTTCTGATGACCACGCCGCTCGTCCGTCCGGGCGAGGTCCGCGCCGCGGATCTCGGGCACACCGTCGTGCTGCTGCACGCACGCACCGGCACGGTGCGCGCCCTGCTCGGCGCCCAGCGCGAGGCCTTCCTCACCCTGGATGCCACCGGCACCTGGGCACCCGGCACCGAGACGGAGGCGCTGGCCGCGAGCCTGTCGAGCGCGGGGTTCCTGCACCCGGCCCAGCCGGGCCAGGAGCCCGCGCCGATCGTCGACATCCCGGCAACCGAGGCCAGCTGGGGCACCCAGGAAGCGCCGGGCGCACTCCCGGTGCGCGGGCCACTGTCGCCGGCGTGGGCACCGATCGCGGCGTGCGCGCTCGCGGCAGTGCTGCTCGTCCGTGCCACCGGGCGCCGGGCCCGTGCGTTCTCCCGCATGCTGCGCCTGGTCCGTATCGCGGCGGGGGTGGCGCGCCGTCCGGCGCGCGACACCCAGGTGGTCGCGGTCCTACACTGTGTGCGCGTCATCGGAGGCGTGTCTCCGTTCCGGACAGCGTGCTTGGAGGAAACCGTCGCGGCGATGCTCGCCCTGGCCGTCACCGGCCGGCGAGCTGGGTGGTGCCACGGGATCGCCGCGGATCCGATCAGGCTGCACGCCTGGCTGCGCCTCGACGGCTGCCCCGTCGGCGAGCCCCCCTCCACGCTGCGCTTCACACCACTGATCCAGCTGCCCGAACCCACCGCCACGCCTACGCGCGGCCGTGACCGGGTAGCGAGAGGAGACACCCCATGACGCTGACCTCCAACGACCACACCACCACAGACACCACCGAGACCACCGCCCCGAATGGCGACAACACCGCCGCGGCAGCGCCGCTGCTGTGGATGCGCGGCGAGCGAGCCGCGCTGGGCCCGTTCACCCGCGAGCTGGCCGAGCTGTACTGGCAGTGGGAGAACGAGCCCGCCGTGATCGTCGGGATGGGCCGCCAGACCCCGGAATCGCTCGAAGCCCGGCTGGCGGGCTACGACGCCCAGGCCCGCAGTATGGGCACGATCCCGCGGTTCACCATCTACGACCTGACCCGGCCTGGTGGGCCGGTGCCGGTCGGGACCAGTGCGCTGCGCATCGACCACTACGTGCGCACGGCGGAGTTCATCATCCTGCTCGGCGCCGACGGTCGTGGCCGAGGCCTCGCGGTCGAGGCGACTCGGCTGACCCTGGACTACGCGTTCACCATCTCGGCGCTGCGTTCGGTGTGGCTCAAGGTCCTCGCACCGAACACCGGCGCGGTCGCTGCCTACGAGAAGGCCGGGTTCGCCCACGCCGGGCGGCTGCGCCGCGCCGGGTACTGGCATGGCGCCGAAGCCGACGAGCTGATCATGGACGTCGTCGCCGACGCCCACCTGGCCACCGGCTGATCTCCCGGCTCGGCGGGCCACACCTGGCCCGCCGAGCACCAGGCCGCCCGGCGGCCACAACCCGGTGGAGCGGCTACGCCGCACGGTGACCCTGCAGGGGATCGGGCCGATCCTGCGGGCGCGTTCCTCACGCCTCAAGGGCGCTGACGCGTCGCTGTCGCGACAGCCCTGGCGGGCTGCCCTGGACCCGTGAGCCTCGACGCGCCCTCAGGGCGAGGCCCCCGAGGGGCAGGCGCACAGCCTGCCCCCGGTCGGCCGGCCCGGATCCCCGGGCGGGCACGGGGCCCACAGAGCACGGGAGGAGCACCCCCATGACCGTCACGACCAGCACCAACAGCCCCCGCAGTGTCGGGGAGCGGTGCGATGCTGTGCACGACAGCGCAACCGGGGCCGGGCGGGAGGAGGCAGCGCGCATGCCGCGACGTGTCCGCCCGCGCCTGGATCGTGAGGTGATGCGGCTGCGTCAGGTCGCGCTCGACGCCGCGGCCGCCGGGCTGTTCGTGTTCCCGGTCAAGGCCGGATCGAAGATCCCCGCCTTCCACGGCGAGACCCAGTGCCGCGGCCGCGGGCCCTGCGCCGGCGGGCATCAGGGCTGGGAACAGCGCGCCACCCGCGACCCCGCCCAGATCCGGCGCTGGTGGTCCCACACGTCGTCCCGGTGGAACGTCGGCGTGGCCTGCGGACCCTCCGGGCTGGTGGTGATCGACCTCGACACCCGCACCGAACCGCTCCCCGAGTGGGACGGAGCCACTACCGGCCGGGAGGTCCTCGACCAGCTCGCCGCCCAGCACGGCGAGATCCTGCCCGACACCTACTCCACGGTGACCCCGACCGATGGGGAGCACCTCTACTACCGGATGCCCGAGGGCCTGGCGCTGCGCAACACCCACGGCGGGCACGGGCACAGCCTCGGTCCGCTGATCGACACGAGAGCGGGTGGCGGGTTCGTCGTCGGAGCCGGCAGCATCCGCCCCGAGGGCGCCTACCTGGTCGCCGAACACGGCCAGATCGCCGAGCTCCCCGCCTGGCTGGCCACCCTGCTCACCCCACCCCCGCCGCGGCCGCGGCGCACGACACCCTTGGTCCTGTCGGCCAAGGATGCCAACGCACTGATGGCCAAGATTCTGCGCGAGGAGACCGACCACGTCACCCGCGCCCCGCAGGGACAGCGGCAATTCACCCTGCTCACCGCCGCCCGCGTGCTTGGCCAGTGGGTCGGCGGCGGGGAACTCGACGCCGACAACGCCTACGCAGTCCTCCTCGACGCCGCCACCGCGCACATCGGGGTCGCGGGATTCACCCGAGCCGAAGCCGAGCGGACCGTGACCCGCGGGATGAGCTTCGGGATGCGCGCCCCACGCACCGTCACCCGCGGCCGTAGCGCCGGTAACGACACCGGCGAGGAGTAGGACTGGAGGTGGGGGATGTCGCTGACCTCGCAGCTGCAGCAGGGTGTGCTCGCGCGGTGGTGCGCCACGCACCTGCCCGGCACCACCGCCGCGGTCGACCAGATCCGCGCCGCCTCAGCCGCGGCCGAGGTACTGCGGCCGACCGGCCGGATCGGCGCGGGACACTGGCCGATGGTGGGCGGGATCATCAGCACGCGGCTCGCCGCGCTGGTCCACGACGCCGCGCCGTACGCGGCGCTGTACGGGCTCGTCGCAGCCGAGCTGGTCTCGTCGCAGGCGAGCAACGCGATCGCGGCCGGCTACCCGGCCCAGCAGGCCGTGCTGGCCCAGGAACCGGACCTGGCTGAGGTCGCGGTGGGGCTGCGCCCCACCCCCCGGGACGTCGTCGCGCTGCTCGCGCCGCCGGCTGACGGGCACGGCGGGCGCCCCGGCGATGCCATGTTCGCTGAACTCGCCCACCGGGGCCACGTCTTCGCCCGGCGCCATGCCCCGAGCGGGGTGATCGGCACACCGGGCGCCGAGACCGCGCTCGCCCGCACCCACGCAGTGTGGACCCTCGGCGAGGACCGCTACCGGTCCGGGACCACCCCGCCGCCGCTGGCCCGCATCGCACAGGCTGGCGAGGCCACGGTGGAGCAGCTGCGCGCGCTGGCCCCACCGGCGGTCGTGGCCGACGCGGCCGCGCTCGCGCAGGTGGTCGAGTCATCGGGCACGCTCGCGGCCTGGCACGAGTGGGCCGGCGGTCCGGACCGCGGGCAGGACCTGGGCTTCGCCTCGCCGGTGCTGGTGCCGCACTGGGCGGAGGCCGACCTGCTGGTCGGCGAGACCCTGGTTGAGGTCAAGACCGTGCTGCGGGCCGATCAGCCCGCGCGGGTCGCGCGGTGGGTGTGGCAGCTGCTCGGCTACGCCTGGCTCGACCGCGGGGACCGGTGGAAGGTCCGGCATCTCGCGTTCTACCTGGCCCGGCACGGGGTCACGGTCCGGTGGTCGCTCGAGGAGTTGGAGACGCTCCTGGTCGGTGACCCGTCCCGGATCGCGGACGTGCGGGAGGAGTTTCGCGGGCTGGCCGAGCAGGCCGCGGTGAACGAGGGCGCCACCCTGTTGCCGGTGCCCTGATTGCCGGTGCCCTGAGGAGTACTGCCAGGGCCTACTCGCTCGGGCACGAGCCCGCAGGGGCGGGGCAGGCACGTCTGGATCGCCCGGAGGTCAGCACACCCCGGGTGGGTGCGCGGCGATGACCGTCGCCGACGCCGCCGCGGGTGGGACGGGCTCGCTGCCCGCTCGTCGGCCTGCGGCCGATCCCACACCGGACGGGCCAGCCCCGGATCCCCGCCGCCCCTGGCGGGCCCACCCGGGCCGTGCTGAGGCAGGGCCGCGTTCCAGCCGCACCACCCAGCCACTGCGAGGAGGACCGTGATGAGCGAGCACTTCCCGATCGTCAACCCGCGGATCGAGGACGGCCTGGCCCTGAGCGACGCGACCATGGTCGAGTTCGGTGACGGGTGCACCGACGCGATGAGCATTGTCCCCGGCGAGCACGAGGTCGGTGAGCGCGTGCCGTGCCCGAGCTGCGCGAGCGAGCACGAGATCAGCTCGGCCCTGTCGATCCCGATCGCCCACAACATCACCATCACCGAGGTCGAGCCCGAGGCCGAGGCCGGCGACTGACGCCGGCGCTCGCGTGCCGTCCGGCCTACCGGCCGGCCGGCGCGTTCGCCGGCGGTGCCGGTCACGTGGCTGGGGCACGAGGCTCGGTGCCGGTCAGAGGGGTCGTCTCACCAGGTTCGGTGCCGGTGGGCACCGCCGGGTCGCCGGCTCGGTGCCGGCCGGGGTGTTCGGGTCACCGGCTGCGGTGCCGGTCGGTCTGCAGGGTGGCTGTTCGCCAGCAGTGGTGGTGCGGGGGTGGGCCTCCGGTGCTCGGCACGTCTGGATCGCCCGGATGGTCAGCACGCCCGGGGTGGGGCAAGCGCCGACGAACCTGGCCGACCCATCCCGGTGAGACCCCGTCACCTCAAGGTGCGCCGGCGGCGGTCGCGTACAGGGTCACACCGGGATGGGCCAGCCAGGACCGCCGCCGGCCCTGCGGGCCCCCACCCCGGGCGTGCTGAGGCTGCGCCGCGTTCCAGCCGCACCGAGCACCGGAGGCCCACACATGAGCAGCACCAGCGCTACCCGACGCGTCGATATCGACACCGAGACCGGCCTCTGGACCCTCGACGGGGTCATCGGCTCCGATCTCAGCATCAACGACCAGCGCGTGCTGGAGGACCTGCTCGTCGACATCTACGAGCCGACCGACTTCGGCGACGCCGAGCTCGGCGACGACGAGCCTCCGTTCTGAGGCGGCTCGCCCACCGAGGGGCCCCGCCCGCCGGGCGGGGCCCCTCCCCGTGTGTTCCGTTGAGGAGGCCCCAGCGATGCAGATCGAGATCCACCAGACCCACACCACGAAGATCCGGGCAGGGGACCTGCTGCCACTCGACACGATCGATCGGATGCGACACGACTACGACGGCGTCCCCGCACGAGTGGACACCACCTCGTGTGCTCGGGTGACCGACGTCGTGCACCACGGCAGGGACGAGCCAGCGTCGGTCGTGCTCGCCGGCGGAGCCGTCATCGAGGCCCGGGCGGGCCGGATGATCGTGGTCGTCCGCGTCGTCGCGCCGAGCCGCTGAGGCTGACATCGGCCGCGGCCGCGGCCGCGGCGCACCCCGCGCCAGAAGCGAAGCGGTGCCAGTGGGCGGCCGCGGCCGGCGGTCGGGTGGTGGCGCTCATGGCCGCGCCGGGGCCGAGGAAACCCGGTGGACCCGCCTTCGGCGGGGTGGGCCTGACGGCCCTAGAGCTGAGCACGGCATCACTCAACGTCAAGGGCGCTGCGCAAGCTCCGCGTCGCCTTCGGCGACAGCCCTTCGGGCTGCCCTTGACGTTGAGCCTCGGATGCCGCGCGACCGCCGCTTCGCGGTGGCGGGGCAGACGCCCGCCACCCGAGACGGGCCGACAGGCCCACCCGGTCCTGTCCACCGGCCAGCGAGGGAGCGCAGTCGCGATGAACCCCACCGACACCACCACCACGAACACCACGGCGGCCGCGGCCGCGGAGCTGGGCCAGATCGCCGAGATGATCGAGCGCGGTGCGCTGCGTGGTGCTCGTGCCCGTCTCGCGCGGCTGCTGGACACCACCGACCCGGCGGCGCGGCTGCTGCTGGTGCGCTGCGTGGAGGCTCTGGAAGCCGAGCACCCGACCACGATGCTCGCCGAGCTGCGCCGCGAGTGGCGCCAGGCCGACGCCGACGGACGCGCGCTGGTCGAGGCGTGCGCCCCGAGCGCGGAACGGCGCGCGGAGAAGACCCGCGACGCCGAGCGCATCGCGCGCGCGAATCGCGCCAAGGACCAGGTTCACGCAGCCCGCAAGTCGCGCGACCTGACCAGCCGCCGGAGCGCTCCGCGCGGGCGACGGGACCCCCGAGCGGTCGAGCGCGACAGCGTCGCCCGCCGCTACTTCGCCGATCGGATCGACCCGGTCGAGGACTCCAACGAACCCCAGCACGATGACCGGCTGGACTACGACCTTGCGGCGGTGCCGCCGATGCGTGGTCTTCCGTGCGTGGCCTGCGGAGTCGAGCGTTCGACCGCCGATCAGCGCCGCGTCAACCGCGACGGGCTCTGCCAGGACTGCCGGGAGGATGGGACCCCGGGGATCGCTGTCCCGGACGCTGACGCGACCCGGAAGGTCATGCTGACCGCACGGTGCGACTACATCGCCGCCACCTCGACCAGCCCGGCCGAGCGTGACGCCCGGTTGCGGCGGGACTGGCGAGTCATGACCAAGGCCGACAAGTTCGCCGTCATTGCCTGGCGCGACGCACAGTCCACCTGACCGCCCGGCCCGGGCCGGCCATGGTCGCCGGCCCGGGCCGAACGTGGCGCTCACGGCCGCGCCGGGCCGAGGGGCTCAGAGCGGACCCACCTTCGGCGGCACAGCATCGCCCGCGACCACCAGCGGGGCCGGCCATGGAGCCGCGGCCACGGACGGTCAGGCCGTGGCCGCGTTGTCGCTCGTGGTGACCGGTGGCTTCGGTAAGGCGGCCACCGGCGGCGAATCGGTGGCCGCGCTCGCGCGGCGGGCCTGACGTAGATGTCCACGCACGCGCTTGACCGACAGCTCGAACATCGCGGCCAGGTCCTCGGCCTTCCGTCCCTCGCGGTGCAGCTCGGCGAGGACCTCGCGCTGTCGCGCCTCGACCTCCTCGAGCCGCTTCTGCGCCTCACCCTCCGCGTCGCGCCGGCGCTGCTCCAGCTCGGCGATCACCGAGTCCCGGTCGGCAACGATCTGCTCGGCATCACGGTCGGCTCGCGCGTAGCGCGCGAACGCCTCGTCCTCCCGCCGTCGGCGCTCGGCCTGATCGGCATCAAGACGATCGCGTGCCGCCGCGATGGCCTCAGCTCGATCGCGGACCTCCCGCTCCGCCTTCGCTGTCTTCCTGGTTGCCATCGTTCGTTCCCCCGCCTCCCCATCGATCCCGGACCCGCCCATAGCGGGTCACTTACCGGTGACCCCTCCCGACGTCCGGCGGGCACCAGCCCGTGTCCGCTGGGCCGTGCCCTTGGAGCCGGCACGGGCGGCAAGGCGCCGCTGTGGAGCGACGGTCGAATGACAGTCCGTCGGTCCTGAGCTATCGCGGCAAGGCCGCTTGACGTGATCTCGTCTAGGTGGTGACGCCGGGTTCAGTGGGGTCCGCACCACCGGCCACACGACGGCGGCCCGGCCGCGATCGTCGGTCGCCGAACCACCCCACCCAGGTCAGGAAGAGCCCGACCAGGGCCAGCGCGGCGAAGAACACACGGAACGCCGCGACCGCGGTCGGCGACGCCATCACCGTGTCCACACTCGATTGCACGGTGCCCGGCGCGGCGATGAGCAGGAGGCCCCGCACGGTGACGAACCACCCGAACACCGACACGGTAACCGCGGCCGGCCCACGCCAGTTGCGGTGACCGCCCACGATCACAAGGCCGCCGCCCAGCAGTAGCACTCCCAGGGCGAACACGCCGACCGGTCGACCGAGGATGTCGGCGATCATCGTGTTCAGCTCGGGCAGCCGGATCGCGTAGACCGTGGTGACCGCGGCGACGAAGGGACCGATGACGCGCGCGAACGCTCGGGTCCGAACTCGGGCGTCGGTGACAGCGGAGTTCACGTCTGGTCCTCCTTGGGCGGTCGCACTTCGTCCGGTCGGTAACCGGCCTGGGTCAGCAGGGCGCGCAGGTACCGCTCGGCCTGATCCGGTGCGGTGGTGTCCGGGTAGGCGGTGAGGTGATGCCACACCGCCCCCGTCAACAGGTCCAGCAGGACCTCGGGATCGGTGTCGCCCGGTAGCCGGCCGGCGTCGCGGGTGGCGGCGATCGCGTCGCGCCGCATCCGGTCGCGCGCACCGCCCAGCCGCTCGCGGTACGCGGCAGCGAGTTCGGGATCGTCGTCGACCGCACCGTAGAGGCGTCGCAGGAGCCTGCGTTGCCGCGGTTGCGCGAGGACCCCCGCCCAGCCGGTGATCATCTGTTCGATGTCGGTGATCTCTGGTGCGACCGGTGGATCGCCCCAAGCGGACTCGATGGCCGCGATCAGCAGTCGGGTCTTGTCCGGGAAACGTCGGTACACCGTCGCCCGGGTGACACCGGCCCGGCGGGCCACCTGCTCCACGCTCGTCGACGGGATGCCGCGGTCGATGAGTAGGTCCAGGGCCGCGGCGAGGATCGCCGCGTCAGCGCTCCTGCTGCGTGGCCGCCCAGGACTCGACCTTCTCACGCTCATACCTATAACAATACAGACCAGCTCCGTATTGTACATAGTGCCGCAGCCTCGCCCGGGCGGTCTGCATCGTGGTTTCCGGGGTGGTGAGCCGCACATCGCCCGCCACGCCAGCGTCGCCGACTCGACCATCACACCGCCGTCCGGTCCCTGACAGCCCGCGACGCTTCTTGACACTCCCGCAACGCATCCAACTGACTGGGGAGCGGCAGTCGAACGACAGTGCCCGGCCGTTCATTACGTTCGCGGCCAGAGGTGCCGTCGGCGCGAGATAGCGCAGTCCCGGGACGCTGAGCGTGGACGTGGTTGTGCGTGGCGCCTGGTCGGTGGGTCAGCTGGTGTAGATGCCGTTGAGCAGTATGGGGGTCGATGAGCTCTGGTCGAGTTCGGCGGCAATGTCGACGTCTTCGCTGAAGCCGAGGTCGTCGAGCTCGACGCCGCCAGCGCTGTGGTGCAGGGCTGTCGCGACGTCGTTGCTCACTGCGTCGAAGCAGTGCATAGCCGCGTCGGCCTCCGGTGAGAGCCGTTCCCAGCCTTGATCGACGAGGGCGCGGATGACCGCGCCCGCGCCCCAAAGGTCCTCGATCGCGGGACGCAGGCTCTGGTCGGGCCAGCGTTCACCGGCGGCGATGACGGCAATCTGGGGAGCCCGATCAGCGCTGTTGGCCTGCTGGGTGAGCCAGGTTGCGGCCGCGGTGCGGTTGCGCAGGCTCGCGCCGATGACCGTCGCCCCGATCCCAGCCATACGGGAGCTGATGTTCGAGCCGTTCGGCGACGGCAGTACGAGCCGCCGCATCGGCTCGGCGCCCCGCAGTGTGCCGGGCGAGAGGCTGACCTGGCCGGTACTCGCGGCCGTCCGGCCGACGGCCAGCGTTGCATCGTGTTCGCAGGCGAGGGCCTCGGCGCGCTGGTCACGCCAGGGGCACGGCACGACCTCGATTCCGAGGTCGCACGCCACCGTCAGGGTCGTGGTGAAGCTCAGGACGTCGACCACGACGGCGAACTCGCACCCGTCGGAGACCACCGCGGCCCCGACCGGGCCCCACTCCAGACGGACCGGGTACCGAGCCTGCGTCCCGACGGGATGCTGGTCGGTCGCCGATCCCATAGCGGGGAGCCTAGGGCGGCTGGGCTCGCGACCGGTCCCCGGCGTTCGAACATCCCGCTCGGTCGCGTTCCTCACGCCACCGCGGACCGCGCACCGGAGAACGGAGCTACTGAGCCGGAGCACGACTGGACCGCGGTCGTCGCTGCTCTCCGAGCGCCGCACGGTCACGATGCTGCAGTCGGTAGGCCGGAGCTAGTGACGGTGAACTCCCAGCCCTCACGCCAGCCGAAGTCACTGGCGATGAGTTCCTCGATGCTGATTCCGTTCACGAAGTGGTCCAATTCCCAGCGAGTGGCGACATGACCGATGACCAGCACTCGTCGTCCTTGCCAGCGGGACGTGACGTCGCGCAGGAACCCGAGAACACGATCCAGCGCCTGCTCCCAGCTCTCCCCACCGGGATATGGGGTTCGGATCCTGGCGGGCTTCTCCGCCGCCATCTGCGCTGCCGGGGCACCGTTCAAACGGCCGTAGTCACACTCGCGCAGGCGCCAGTCCAGAAAGACCGGGAGCGTCATCCCGCTGAACGCGATCCGGGTCGTCTCCGCCGCCCGTTCCAGATCCGAGCTGAACACCGCATCCAGCCCGTCGCCACGGCGGCGATCACCGAGCTCGGCGGCAAGCTCACGTCCACGCTCGGAGAGCCGGCCTGGAAGCCAACCGGTCGCCACAGACCGGTCGTTGTCCTCGCTCCAGGAATGCGTCTCGAACACCACCGTCGTCGCATCCACCACCCGCCACAGGCTAGGGCACCTGACCTGCCCGTCCTCAGCCTCCCAATGAGCCGCACGTCGGCGGGGCCAGATCAACCGACGATCGATGGGGCCAGATCACTTGACCACACCCAGGCGGCCGCACCGTACCGGCGACCGGCACCCTCGGTCCACCTCCATACCGCCGCACGATTCATGAGCGCCACCGCGATCCCGCTGGCGGCGGGCTCTCTCGCTAGCGGATAGCGTTTGACCGGGAGTTGGGGCATGGGGAGGTCGCCGCGCGGCGTAGGACCTCGTTCTCCTGCTCCCACAAGCGGATCCGCTGACGCTCCTGGCGCAACTCGACGGACTCGCTCGTCGTCGGGCCGGGACGGTCCCCGTCGTCGACCGCCGCTACGCGGCGTAGCCACTTCTGCAAGGTCATCGGATGCGCACTGAAGTCAGTCGCGACCTGCCCGATCGTGACCCGTCCTCACGGGTGCGGGCCGCACCCGGACCATGTCAGCGCGCAACTCGGCGGGTAGGGCTTAGGGCATCGATACATCCTCTCAACTCACGTACTCGGCGTGCTAGATCAGCTGTCACCTACCGCTGTAGCAGGCGAGGACTGGGTAATGGGAGGATGCCGCGGTAACGAAGTTCTGGTCGGGAACGAAAGTCTAAGCAGGGGCCGTTCGCCCTACTGGAGCTTCGTTCACCTACATAGCCGACACGCGGAAGATCAACCTGCCACGTGTCTCACGCTCAGTCACCCGCGTAGACGATCTTGGAACGGCTGGGGCGGGGGACGTGCCCGAAATGCGTTAGGATCAGATGTGACGCTCGATAGGACCCGTGTCTCGGCGTTGACGGTGCGGGCGGCGTCGAAGAGTTACGGCTCCGTCCCGTTGTTCAGCGAGGTGACGTTCGACCTGTCTGCGGGAAAGGCGATCGCGCTCACCGGTGCGAACGGAACCGGAAAGTCGACGTTGCTGCGATGCGTCGCGGGCACCGACGAACTCGACGACGGCGACGTCGAGCTGTTCGGGCGTCCGTTGATCGAAAGCGATGCGACGCAGCGCCGAGCGGTTGCGGCGCTGCTCGACGACGTCGACTACTTTCCAGACCTGTCCGTCCTGGAACATCTGCGGATGATCTCCTGGCTGCACGGGACCGAGAATGCCGACTCGGTCACCGAGACGGTGATCCGGGACGTCGGTCTGGATGCCGCGATCCATCAGCTGCCGCCGACGTTGTCCACCGGGCAGCGGCATCGGCTCGGACTTGCGTCGTGCTTCGTCCGCCCCCGAGATCTGCTCCTTCTCGACGAACCGGAACAACGGCTGGACAAAGCCGGTCGCGAGTGGTTGGGATTCCGGCTGCGGGAGGAGAAACGGAACGGAACGGCGGTGCTGTTCGCCTCGCATGACCAGACGGTGATCTCCGACGTCGCCGACGACGTGGTTTCGTTCTGATGAGCGGTCGCACGGAGACGGTCGGCGGCCGACCCGCCATCCCGTCGTGGAAGGCCGCCCGGCGGCGCCTGAGGGAGTCCAGCGGCACCACCGTGCCGTGGCGGGTGTACGCCGCCCGCCTGTTCGAACAGGCCCTGTACGTGGTCGTGTTCGGTGGTATCGCCGCGCAGGCGGTCCTCGCCACGACCGGGCCGGACGTGCCGGGCACCGCGCCGGGCCCGGGGGTGCCGGCCGACCGCACCGCAGTGGCGCTGCTGCTCACCCTGCTCGCGTTCAGCGTGCTGCTCAAGGCGCTGCTCGCGGTCGGCCCGGTCAGCACGTCCGCCGCGACGGCCAGCTGGTTGCTGGCCTCCCCGCTGGACCGGCGCACGGCGTTGCTGCGCACTGTCGCTGGGATGGTGGTGGCCGCCGTCTGTGCCGGTCTGCTGTGGCCGGGGATGGTGTACGTGCTGACCGGGTTCGGGGTGGCCGTCTCCGGCCTGGGGGTTCTGGCCTCGGGGGCCACGGCTGCCGCGTGTGTCGGCTTCGCCGTGTGCGCCCAGACCGCCCGGCGCGGCGTCGCGGCCGGATGTCAGACGGTGCTGTCCGTGCTCGCCGCAGCGAGTGCCGTCGTGCTGGTGGTCGACCGGGCGCTCGGCGGCGCCGTGCTGGACGGCGTGGTGCCGGAGGGGCTTGGGGCGGCGACCGCCCCGGCCGCCGCCTCCGCGCTGGTCGTGGTCGCCGTTGTGCTCCTTGGGGCGAGCCTGTACGCGCTCGGGTGGCTGCGGCGTTCTGCGTTGTCGTCCGGACACACGATGGCCGTCGGTCTGATGCTGTCCGTCACGTCGTTCGAGTTCGGCCTGCTCGGGATGCTGATGACCGAACGCCGGGCGATCCGGACGGGGTACGTCCGGTCGGCGCCGGTCGGGATGCGGTCCCGGCTGCTCGGGCTCGTCGCCGCGGATCTCGTCCGGCTGGTGCGGGCGCCCGGCAAGCTGCTCACCGTCGGCTGCCTGCTCGTGGTGCCCGCGCTGTTCGCGTCATCGGGACCGGGCCCGGCGACCGACTATCAGCCGGCCGTGTTCACGCTGGCCGCGTTCCTCGTCGCCGACCGCCTGGCCGGCACCCTGCGCACGGTGCTGCGATCCGCGGGTCTTCAGCGGCTGCTCGGTGTCCCGCGGCCGCACCTGGGCCTGGCGCTGAGTGTGGTGCCGTTCGCCGGCACCGTCGTCTGGTGCTGCCTCGCCGCCGTGATCGCCGGCGGGGTCCCGGTCGTCACTGTTGTGATCGCCAGTGTCGGCTCGATCGTGGTGGTCTACCGCATGGTCACCAAGCCGCCGCTGTCCTTCGACGACGGCGCCATGTTCGACGTCGGGGTGCTGGGGCCGACACCACTGGGGCTGATCAAGCAGCTGAGCCGGGGGCCGATGTTGCTGCTCGTCCTGATGATCGTGCAGACGGTCGTCGTCTGATCCGCCAGCGGGGCTGAGGGCCCCCGCCCGGACGTAGGGGGAACGTGACCGTGGAGTTCGACGGGCAGAGGGAGCACCCGGCCGGGACGGCGGGCCGTCGCGTCGGGATGGGTCGCGTGGCCGGTCGACGGGAGGGCAGGCGAGATCCTGACGGCGGGCAGCACGGGTCCGCGCCGGGCGCGGCCCGGATCACCGGACTCGTCGGCGGTTGCGAGTCCGAGATCCTGGCCTCGATCTCTGGCGGCGGTGGCGTGCTGGCCTACCTGCGCGCCCAGCGGGACGCGCACGCCGAATCGCTACGTCGCGGGGTCCGGATGCGTCTGCTGTTCGGCACTCAGGTGCTGGCCGTACCGGAACTGCTGGACGAGCTTCGGCAGCGGTCCCGGGCCGGTGCGTCGATCCGTTTCAGCGGCCACGTGTCCCGGGGCATCGCGGTGTTCGACCAGCGGACGGCGGCCTTCGCGACGCAGGGGTACTCGTTCGTTCCGTCGACCGCGGATTTGATCACCGACGAGCCGATCGTCGCCGTGCTGCACGAGCACCTGTCCCTGCTGTGGCTACACGCGGTGTCGATCGACCTGTCCCCGGATGCGGCTGTGAACGTGGACGGCGACGACGAGGTGGTGCGGACCCTGCGGGCCGGCCTGACCGACGAAGTCGCCGCGCGCACGCTCGGCCTGTCGGTCCGGACCTACCGTCGCCGGGTCGGCTCCCTGATGCGCAGGCTGGGGGCGCGGAGCCGGTTCGAAGCGGGGTTCCTGGCCAACGGCCCGCGACGCGACCGGTGACTCGGCGCCATCACGCCGGGGCGAACAGGATCGCTGATCGGTGCTCGCCGCACGCCGTCGACACCTCGGCGAGGCCGGCCGCCCGGCCCAGCGTCACCAGCGCCTCGACCGTGCGGTTCGGGCTGGGCATCTCGATGTTCAGGCGGAGCCGTCCCGCCGTCGGGTCGAACAGGTCTCCCGCGCCGCTGGGCAGGGTCAGCTCGCTGATGAGCACCCGGGCGTCCGGGCGGCAGGCTCCGTGGACGTTGCGCAGCAGACGCACCGCCCTCGCGTCGTCCCAGTCCACCAGCACGTCGGACACGATGTAGAGATCCGCCTCCGGCAGCGGATCGGTCATGAAGTCCGCCGCCACCGCCGCGTACCGGGTCGCGAAGCGGTGACCGAGCACCGTGTCCGCGACACCCACCATCGGCGCCAGATCGACGACGTGGCAGAACGAGCACAGCTCCCCGGACAGCAGCTCGTGCGCCAACCTGCCGCTCCCGGCACCCACGTCGCACACCGTGGCGGCCGGGTACGCCTCCAGGAGTCGCCAGATCGGCTCGATGTCGAGCACCGGGACGAGCCGCCCGAACTCCTGTATCGCCGCGCCGGCGTCCATCCGGGTCACGCGTTCCCAGACCGACTCCCCGTGCTGTTCCTCCAGGGCCGTCCGGCCGGAACGGGCGACATCCAGCAACGCCACGACGCTGTGGTCGACGTCGCCGCGCAGCGTTCCCAGCCGCAGTGACCCCACCAGCCAGGACTGCAGCGACGGGCCGTCGGTGTCGCATGTGAGCCGTCCCAGGGTGGTGAGACCGTACGTGTCGTCTGGCTCTTTCGTGACGACCCCGCGGGCAGCGAGATGGTCCAGGACACTGCGCAGGATCCGGGCGTCGCAACCGCACCGACAGGCCAGCTCAGGTGCAGTTCCGGGGCGCTCGTCTATGGCGTCCGGCACACCGAGCGAGACGAACACCCGCAACGCCATCGGCGTCACCAGATCGGCGAGCGCGTGCAGTGACCGGATCGCCTCGACGTCCTCGCTCACGACCGGGGGACGGTCCCGCGGCGGCTACTCACTGCAGGACCCGGCGCAGGACAGGACCGGGCTGCAGGTCATGAAGGTGAGGATCATGACCGAGACCGTCCCGTAGCGGGGGTTGAGCTGTTTGGCCAGCTCGACGAGGCGTTGCCGCTCGTCCGATCCGCCGATCAGGTCGCCGTCGAAGAACTCCATCATCTGGCTCGTCGCGTCATCGAGTGAGACGTCCCCGTAGACGAACCCGCGGGCGGAGCTGACGAACCGCTCGATGCCGGGGATCGTCGCCGTCTCCTCCCTCAATCGGGCGAGCGTGAACGTGTCGAACTTTGGTTTCGCGGACTCTGTCATGTGTCGTCCTTCCCAAGACTCGGAACCAGGGGGAACAGTGGTGACCGGACGTCGCCGGGCCGGCACTTCCGTAGCGCGGCGAGTCCGGCGCCCGCCGCTCCGGCCATCACACCGGGAGCCAGCCGCACGACGTCGGCCTGTCCGTAGTGATCGAGCGCCTCGTCCAGCAGCTGGTCCGCCCGTGCGTCGCCCTGCTGCCGGCCGGTGCGGTCCCGCACCAGGTCCAGAACCCCGACGACGGACAACTTGCCGTGGCAGGCCGACGGGTCCGCGGCGCGGCCGAGGAACCGGGCGGCGGCGTCCGTGGTCGCTTGCACCGCCACGGCCACGTCCGATTCCGGGTCCTCGAGGCGATCGCCCGCGAGCAGGCGCGCGATCGCGATGCCGGGTGCCCCGTAGCACCAGTTGAACCGCGACTCCGAGACGCCGGACGGGCCACCGGGCCAGTTCCGCGTCTCCCGGTCGAGGTACCGGCGCTCGTGGTCTGCGGCCGCGGTGACCGCGGCCGCCCACCGCCCGGAGCCACCAGACATCCGGTCCAGCACGGAGAGGGCGAGCGCGGACGCCGACGGCCCGTGTGCGAGGCCCGGCAGGACCGCCGGATCCGCGGCGCCGTCCAGTAGGCACCGGACGTGCCGGGCCAGCGGCCGCGCCAGCGATTCCGCGCGCCCGATCAGCGCGCGCCGCCGCGGGCCGGGATCGGTCTCCAGCGCCGCCCAGCAGTAGGACAGCACGGACCCGGCCACGCCGTAGATCAGGTCGTGGTGCAGTGGGTCGTCTCCGAGGGCGGGCTCGACCGCGTCCAGCAGGTAGGTGACGCCGTCGTCGCGCAGACCGGGCAGGCCGAGCGTCCGTCCGACGGCGATGACGGTGGCCGCGGCCCCGACCCGTCCTCCGTGCAGACCGTGGTGATGCTCGAGGTCGGGCAGCCGCTCCAGCGCGCCGCGCGCGGCTGCCTGGGCCGTCTCGACGAGTCGCGGCCGCTGCAGGACGGTGCCCGCATGCGCCAGGAACAACGCGATCCCGGACGTCCCGTCGTAGAACTCAGGGCCGGTCGACTCCAGCGCGGGGGACCCGGCGGTGTCCGCGCGGCGGGCGAGCCACACGCATCGTCCGCCGTCGGTCACGGCGGCGTCGGAGAGCAGGTCGGCGATGGCACCCGCCCGCTCGGCGAGCTGCCGGTCCCGCACCGCGGACCCACCGTCTCGCCCGGGGGATCTGGCGGGAGCGCGGCGGGACACGACGGCCGGGAGCACCGGCTCGTCACCGCCCGGGTTGAGATGGGTGGACCCGATGCCTCGTCCGCTGTCGGCCAGGGCCGCCGTCATGTGCCCGACCCGGGTCCGGCGGTCCGACCGTCCGCCGTTGCGGACGTGGTCCTCGCGGATACCGCGGGCGAGGATCCGGCTCATCGCCTGGCCGAAGCTCAGCCCGCCCGGCGGGTCGTCAGCGATCGCGAGGCCGTCGGCGACTCGGCGGGTGAACGCGGGCGTCCACGGCCGGACGTCCGGACCGATCCCCTCGTGGACCGACGCGATCGTGTCCCAGGTGGCGGCGAGCCGGCCCGCCGGGAGGTAGAGCACTGCGACGTCGGCGCGTTCCGGCCAGAGCGACGCGTTGTGCGCGACCTTGAGTTGGAACGGCTCCTGCTGGCCGTTCAGCTTCTCGGTCAGGTGGCTGACCAGCACCGGGGCGCCGGACCGAGTGACGTTCCAGTAGACCCGGGTGGTCGCGCCGTCCGGTGTGGCCCCGGACCGAGGTCCGCGGTCCCCGACGAACAGCACGTAGCCCGGTGACCGCAGCGGAAGGGCGGTCGGCAGACGGCGGTCGGGGGCCGCGGAGTACAGCTCCGGCTTGAGGTACCGCACGCCCCACAGCGTGAGCGCGGTGTCCGACTCGTGCTCGAACGACGGCAGCCACTGATCCCCGCCGCGGTAGGCCTGGATCAGCTCCCGGACGAAGCCTGCGTTGCTGCTCAGGATCGGGATGTCGTTGCGGGTCGCGGAGATCGGCCGCGGGGTGCCGTAGATGTAGCACGCCGAGTACAGGATGTCGGCGACGTGCGACTCCAGCGCCTCGGCGACGAGTTCGTCGGCCACCTGGGGCAGCGGCACGGCCAGCTCGCCGAACCAGCGGATTGCGCCGTCGGCGTCGATCGCGATGTGCTCGGCGATCGACTCGACGACGGCGAGGTTCGCCGCGGCCGGTGCGGTCCCGGCCACGGCGGGCGACGCAACGGGCGTCACGACGGCACCGCCCCGAGGAAGATCCGCGCCCCGGCCTCCGGACGGCGGAACAGGTTCGCCGCGACCTGGAGTAGGTGACGGCAGCCCGCGGTGACGGCCGCGACGGTGGCGCAGCGTTCCATGGTGGTCAGAACCAGGCGTCCGGCGATCCACTGCATCAGATCGGCCGGATGCACGTCCGGCCCGCCGTCTGCGCGGTAGCGGTCCAGGATTTCCCGCCCGACGCGGTGCAGGTCGCCGAGTTTCCCGGCGGAGACGTCGGCCCGCCGGTCCTTGGGCGACGTCCAGGTCTCGGCGTCCTCCAGGAAGTCGATCAGGTGCTCGGTGACCAGGGCGGAGAGATCCCACCGTGGGTCGCCCATCCCGGCTAGCTCCCAGTCGATCAAGACCAGCTCCGTGTCCGGCCGCTCGATCACGTTCTCCGGGCGCACGTCGTTGTGGATGAGCGTGCTGTTCGACCACCGCGTGTATAGCTGCCGCAGGCCGGCAGACAGATGCTCGTTCGACTGGATCAGGCGAGTGAGCTGGTGTGCCCCGTGAGTGTGGTACTGGAAGGCGCTCAACGGCGGGTCGGCGATCAGCAAGGCGGGGGACGGCCGGGCCGGGATGACCGGTTCCGGGCCGACCTCCGACCGGTGCAGACGGGCCAGGACGGATGCCACGTCGGCCGCCCGTCCGGCGCGCACGGTGCGGTCCTGCGTGATGCGCTCGAAGAGGCTGGCCCCGTCGACGCATTCGACGACGAGGCGTCCCGAGGTGAAGGAGTGCAGCCGGGGCATCGGTACCGCGGGGTTCCGTTCGGCGAGCACCCGATAGATCTCCGCCTCGTTGGCGACGGAGTAGATCGTCTCGCTGTTCGTACCCTGCTTCAGGACGAATCCGGCCGTGCCGCTGCGCACGAGGAACGTGCGGCAACGACTGGATCGGTCGTGCACCGTGATCCCTGCCCGGACGATCTGCCGAGTCGTCAGGAGCCCTATCTCGATCAGGTGGTCGATCGCTGTCGATGCGTCGAGTAGCCGTACACCGGGCGCTGTGAAATCGATGACCGATGTCATCGATCCCCGCTTCGTCCCGATGGGTGCGCGGCTACTCGACAGGAACGCACGATGATCAGCAGGTGCCGCAGCTGATCGCCAACGTACAGGCGGTGACCGTCAGCCCGATCGACGGCGTCCCGCACATCGTCTCGATGCGCTTGGTGAGCTCGACGACTCGATCGCGCTCGACCCTCCCGTCGATCATTGCGCCCTGGAAGAACGTCTCCATCTCATCGAGTGCCGCATTGATGTCGAGCTCGCCGCGGAGGTACGCCTGAGAGGCCGAGTCGAACGTCTCGGCTCCCTGGACACGGCGGAACGACGCCGCGAGCGCTTCCATCGCGGAATCGTAGGTCTCGGTCGTCTCACTCGGTAGTGTTGCGGTTGCCATGTCAACCCCTCCAGGTGCACCTGTCCGAACGTGAACGCCTTCACTCTTTCGGGTATAGAAACCAGGCGCAATGGACCGCGGTCGAATGGCAGCTTGTTGTCATTCGACCGCGGATCACGGCCAGGCGATGACAGGTTGCTGCCACGCGCCGAACGGGTTCTCGGGGGGCCGCACGGCGGTACTGTCGGCGACCCGCTGCCACGTGTCGATCGGAGGCCTCATGGGCCTGTTGCTCGCCAGAGCCCGTCCCCACGCCCTCCTGCTGACGGTAGGCCTGCTGCTCGCCCTGGCCGGGAGCGTGGCCGGCCTGGCCCAGCCGCTCGGGGCTCGGGCCGTCATCGACACGCTGGGCGGGAACGGGGCGCTCCTACAGCCCGTCCTGGTCCTCTGCGGGCTCGTGGTGGTCAGCGCGATCTGCAACGGCGCGAACTCCTACCTGCTCGGCCGGACCGGGGAACGGGTCGTGTTCGACGTCCGCCGCCGGCTGGCCGGACGGCTCGTCCGGCTGCGGACGGCCGAGCTCGATGCCCGCTCCCCCGGCGACTTGATCTCCCGCGCGACATCGGACACCACCTGGATCCGGCAGGCGACCACGACCGCACCGGTCGGGATCGTGAACGGTACCGTCGGGCTACTCGGTGCACTGATCCTGATGGCGGTCCTCGACGTCCGGCTGTTCGCGGTGACATCCGGGGTCCTGGTCGCGATCGGGCTGGTGGTCGGCTACGCGGTACCCCGCATCCGGGCGGCGACGCAGACGGCGCAGTCGTCGGTGGGGATCGTCGGTTCCGCCCTGGACCGCGCGCTCGGGGCGATCCGGACGGTGAAAGCCGCCGGCGCCGAGAGCCGAGAGCAGGCGACGGTGGAGGACGCGGCCGAGCGGGCGTACCGGGCCGGCCTCACCGGCGTCCGCTGGACGGCCCTGCTCGCCGTGGTCGCCGAGCTGTCCCTGCAGGTGTCGTTTCTGGCCGTGCTCGGCGTGGGCGGCGGTTTCGTCGCGGCCGGGTCCCTGCCGGTGTCCACGCTCGTCGCATTCCTGCTGTACCTGTTCTACATCGCGGGCCCGCTCACCGAGCTGGTCACCGCCCTGACCGCGCTGCAGCAGGGACTCGGCGCGGCGAACCGGCTCACCGAGGTCGAGGAGATGGCCGTCGAGGAGGACACCGAGCCCGGCCATGCCGTGGCCGCGGTGCGGACGCCGCCTCCCGCACTGCGCTTCGAAGGGGTCCGGTTCGGCTACCCGGGCCGCGAGGACGTCCTGCACGACGTCACGTTCGAGGTCCCCGCCGGGAAGCGGGTGGCTCTGGTCGGGCCGTCCGGATCCGGCAAGACGACGCTGCTGTCCCTCGTGCTGCGCTTCCACGACCCGCTCGCGGGGACGATCCGCCTTGACAGCACGGACCTGACCACGATCCGGCGCGCGGACGTGCGCAGACGCATCGGCTACGTCGAGCAGGACGCCGCCGTCGTCGAGGGGACGTTGCGGGAGAATCTGCTCTACGCGGCGGCCGGTGCGGATGACGCCGAGCTGAGGAGAGCGGCCCAGCAAAGCTGCCTGGACGAGCTCGTGGACCGGCTCCCGGACGGCCTGGACTCCGCCGTCGGGGCACGCGGGATCACCCTGTCCGGCGGGGAGCGACAGCGGATCGCTATCGCGCGAGCGTTGCTGCGACGCCCGGGCCTGCTGCTGCTCGATGAGGCGACGGCGCACCTGGACGCCCGCACGGAGGATGCGATGAGCGCGGTGCTGACCGGCCGAGACATCGGGTGCACTGTGCTCGTCGTCGCCCACCGTCTCGCGACCGTCCGGGACGCCGATCTGATCGTCGTCGTCGACCGGGGGCGCGTCCGGGCCCGGGGCACCCATGCCGAGCTGCTGGCGACCGACCCGCTCTACCGCGAGTTCACAGCCACCCAGCTCGCCGCCGAGAACAGCACCGCGAACGGTGGCGCGCCGGTCACGGTGTCAGACCGCAATCAGTAAAGGTCGGCCCCACAGACGGAACGAGGTTGCCGGGGACTCGGAACGGCATCTCTGGCTGGGGCGATCGGCGACGGTCGCGACACGCGCCTACGGGTGTGGGGTGGCCCTGGTAGGGCTCTGCGGTGTAGCAACGCTGGTCCTATCGGCCCACCACCACCGTCGTTAACCGGGCCCCACCCGGATCATCGAAACTACCGAAACCGTCCGCCCCGACGACGGGCAGAAGCACCGGTGCCCAGCGAAGACGACGTCCCGCTCAGCCCGCGGTCGACTGCCGACGAACCAGATGCAGCGCCGCGTGTCCGGTCCCGTCCGGCTCAGCCCTGCAGGCGCTGCAGGATCTGCGTGAGCAGCTCCCGGTTCTGCTGCAGCTCGCGCTCGATCCCGTCGAAGCGGCGGGTCGTGTCGCCGTCGAGGGTGTCGAAGCGCTGAGCAGTGTCACCGGCCAGGGTGTCGATCTTGGTTTCGATGCGCTCGCTGATCTCGTAGAGCGCATCGATGTCCGCGCCCTGCTGACGCACACGTCGGCTGAGCTCAGGAGAAGACATGACCGCGATCCTATCCGGTGAGGCGGGCGCAGGTCTCTGCGGCGCCCGCTCGGATGGTGTCCGCCGCCGAGCGAGGCGAGTGCAGCACTCGCGGGCGCCGGCCCCGTTCGCAAGCGCAGCACCGAGTGCCCTGAGCTGGGCTTTCGTCCAGCTCAGGGCGCCGCGAGGCACCAGTGAACCGACCTCCATTAGACGGGATAATGGGCGATTTCCCAGGCATGTCCGTCGGGATCGGTGAACACTCCGGAGTAGAAGCCAAGCTCGGAGACCGCGGCCGGCTTGGTCACCGTGCCGCCGGCGCCAGTGACCGTGGCCAGCAGCTCGTCGACCTCGGCATCGGACCGGACGTTGTGCGCGAGGGCGATCCCACCGAAGCCGCTTTCGCGAGCGTCCTCGAGCCCGCAGTCGGCCGCGAGCTTCTCTCGGCTCCAGAGCACCAGGGCGAGTCCTCCCGCCTGGAAGAACACGGTTTCCTCGACCTCTTGTCCGCTCCACCCCAGCGCCGTGTAGAAGGCGTGGGCCCGGGCCAGGTTACTGACGCCCAGGGTGACGAGGCTGAGTCGCTGGTCCATGTAGACACCCTACGGACGCCCGGTGACGAGACTTGCCCTCGGGAGAGAACGCCGGGGCGGTGTTCACGGCGTTGAGGTGGGCGAGCTGGCGCCCCTTCTGCAGGCGAGATCGGGCGTCAGTGTGTGTGGAGCGCAGGCGAGTTCAGGAGCGGCCGCGAGGGCGCCACCGTCCGAATCCCCCTTCGGTGTTGAGGGTCTGCCCGGTGATCCATGCGGCTTCGTCGGTGGCGAGCCATACGATCAACCGGGCCGGGTCGGCGGGTCGTCCGTAGCGGCCGAAGGGGAACATTGGCGCGACGAGGTTCCACATGTCCTCGGTCAGGTAGCCGGTGTCGACCGGACCGGGGTTCACGGTGTTCACACGGATAGCGAGGTCGGCAAGCTCGTCGGCGATCGTCGTGGTGAGCCCGGCCATCGCCGCCTTCGCTGCTGCGTAGGCGATCTCGCCCGGCAGCGGCCCCAGTCCCTGACCGGAGGTCAGGAACACGATCGAGCCCCCGGGTCGGCCGTCGTGCTGGCGGGCGAAGGCTTGAGCGAGCAAGATCGATGACCGTGCGTCGACGGTCCAGTGGGCGTCCAACTGCTCGGCCGTGACCTCGCCCAGCGTCGCGTCCTGCCCGGTCAGCGCATGATTGCAGATCAACACATCGACGTGTCCGACCAGTTCGACAGCGGCGTCCATGAGGCGCGCGGGTCCGTGGGGGTCGGCGAGGTCGACACCTATCTCCGCGACGACCGCGTCGGCGCGGGAGCGTCTTCGAACCGATGCGACGACGGCATCGAGGTCGTCGGCGCCCCACTCCTGTGCTTTGTCATGAGGCTGGAAGTGATGCAGGACAGTGCTCGCGCCGTAGGAGGCCGCCAGAGCGGCGATCGCATGGCCGATCCCGCCCCGTCGGCTGGCGCCTGTGACGAGCACGGTGCGGCCTGACAACGGGTACGGATCTCGACCGCGCGCAGCATCCGTGTCAGGGGGCACGGGTTCAGGCATGGCGGCGACGTCTCCGATGAACGCGGGAAGGCAGGGAACGCATAGTCCTGTCGGTTTCGTCGAGGATCGGGTCCTCCCGTTAGTCATCGAGGCCAGCGCGGATCGCCTGCTCCACTGGCGAGAGTGGTCTCCTCGCCCGAGGCTCGAGTGCATCGGCGGGTTCGATCGCGTTCTGCGCCATGAACCGGTGCTGCATCCCACGGTGGGTCTGAGCAGCGTGGACGAGGAAGGGGTGGCAGACGTACACGTCGCCGCACCGACCGGTCGCATGGGTAACCGGTCTGCTTGCCGAGGCTTGCTCGATCTTCGAGCTCAACGCCTGGCTGTCGACCCCGGCGGAACCGTAGGGGTCCAGCAGCTGCGGAACGTCGAGATGTGAGCCGATCCTGATACGTGTGGGGCTGTCGTCCGCGCCGACGTTGCTGAACAACATCAGCAGCAGCAGGGCGCGGCCGTCGGAGTTGACGTTGACCCTGAAGCCAACCTCACGCATGGTCTCGACCGATTCCAGGTCGTCGTCAGTGAGCTCTCGGTCGGGGAACGCCGCGTCGATGTGCCAGCCGGACTCGAGCGGTTCCTCCTTGCTGGGGAACCGCAACGGGAAGGCGCCCACATGGTCGCGCCGACGCCATCGGTCGGGTCCGACCAGCTGATCATAGGTCGCGACCAGAGTCGGCGAGTTGACGGCGTTAACGAACGGCTCGTCGTCGCGATAGAGGACCCAGTGGGTCGACGACACCCACGTCATGGGGTCGTCGGGGTCGTAGCCGGTCTCCTCCCACAAGAGCCTTTCGCAGGCCCGGGCGACAGGCTCGGGCACCGCGCCGGGTAGATGCACGAACCCATCTCGAACGAAGCGGTCGGTCAGCTCGGTCACACCGAGTCCTCCTCTTATCGGACATATGGGCCATATATGTGTAGCGGGGCAAGTCGGTCGGACCCACCCATTTTCGGTGGGTGCGACCGCCGGTGCCTGCGCTTGCCCGTTCGCCGACGTGGCGTGCGTGCGATGAGCCCAATCGGGCCGACGCCGAGAGTCGGGTGGCGGCCGATCCGTCCGCGTGTGGCCTCCACGTGCCCCGTGATGCTGCCATCCGGGTCGACAGCGACGAGGGGTAAAGCGGGCAACCATCGGCATCCTGGCGCAATGCGTCGAGTAGCTCGTTCGTGCCGACCTGCTCTTCGGAGAGGTGGCGAGTTCCGCGACCGCGTTGCTCGTTGTCAACGGACATCGGGAGTTCCGGGTGGGCGGACGTGAGGTGTCCCGGCTGGCGGACAGTAGATGTCCAGGTCAGCGGACAGCCGTCGTCCCGGGTGCCGGAACCTGTCTGGGGCGACTTTGGCGCGACTGACAATTTGTCACTGGCGCCAAAGTGCTCTCAAAGTCGGCTCGGACCGGTCAGGTCAAGGGGGCCACCCCCTTGCCGGCCAGGGCCTCGGCGAGGCGGTGCGAGTCGCCGCTGGTCTGGACCGCTGAGTTGATCACTGCGGGGGCGGTGGTGGAGATCCGCGTCGTGGCCGAAGATCCGTCTGCGTAGGCGAGGGGCCGGTCGAACCGTCTGCGAGGGGGAGCCACGTGGTCGAGTCAACGGCGGTCCGGTTGCTGCGGTCTGGGGTGGGGATGTTCGCGCAGCGTCTGGTGGCAGTGAGTGGACCGCAGTGGGGGTGGTCGACCCCGTGCGCGGACTGGACCGTGGCCGACCTTGTCGGCCACGTCGTCGCGGGCAACCAGATGGCGATCGAGCTGCTCGACGACGGCCACCGTTCACGAGTAGCCCGCACGGCGGCTCGTAGCAGTGGATCAAGCTTCCAGCTCGAGGCGCAGTTCGTGCAGACCTGCAGGGGCCAGGATGAGGTCTTTGTTGCCGCGTCGCCGGACGCCTCGGTGGCCCATCCGGCGGGCCGAATCACGGCCCGGGAGTTCGCGATCTATCGCTGTGCCGACATCGTGGTGCACGCCTGGGATCTTGCCCGAACAATCGGCGCTACCGACACCATCGACCCTGAGCTGGTGGAGCAGGTTCTGGCGCCCTATGTCGGATGGGTACAGACCCTCGACACTGCCGGGGTCTTCGCCCCCGCGCTTACTGGCGTCGGCGGCGAGTCTCGTCAAGACGACCTACTGCGCCGTCTCGGTCGTTCCCCGTGATCGTGCATCCGCTTGGTCGGTTCGATTGAAGCCCCGGGAGTGGCGGGCTCCACTGAACCCGGGGCTTCAGATCTCCCGCACAGCGGTTGCCTCCCGGCTGCCCTGGCACGGTCGGAGGTCCGCTCGGGCGTCCTGTGTGCGGCCGGTGATGTTGACCTCCACTACCATGTAGGTTCTAGCGTGCCCGTTATGTCGGCTATCGAAGGACCGGGCATCGACGAGTTCCTGTCTCGTCCACTGGTTGCACGAATCGCCACCAACGGCCCCACGGTGCGCCCGGTCTGGTTCCTGTGGGAGGACGGCGCCTTCTGGTGGATCACCGGTGCCTACGCCAAACTGCCGGAACGCCTTGCGAAGGACCCCGAGGTGGCCATGGTCATCGACACGTGTGACCTCCGCACCGGGGCTGTCCTGCAGGTCATGGTCGCCGGCGCCGCGGAGGTCGTCCCGATGGAACCGGACCGAGCAACGCGGAAGCTCGTGCGCTACCTCGGCCACAACATCGAGACGTGGCCCGAGAGATTCCACGGTGCCTTGACCGACCCTGACGCGCGCCTGGCGAAGCTGATTCCCCGACGTCAGCCACGCATCGTGGACCAGAGTTTCCGCTGATCGCCCAGGCTGCTGCGATGAACTGACCGCCGGCATCGTCCACCGCGCGACCGGTAACACGACGCGTCAGGGTCTGTTGAGGGATCGCCTACCGGACGCTCGCCTGTCCGGCTCGTGTTTCCGGATGGGCGTTGTCCAGTAGGCCTGTCCGGTCGAGGAGGTGGTCTCCGAAGTGGTGTCAACGGATCCCAAGGTTGGCCCCCCTTTTGCAGGACATTCAAAATTGACCCCGGGCAGGCCCTGTGGGTTCGTCCGGGAGGAGTTCGAGTAGGTCGCGGTAGGTCTGCTCGACGTCGTCGACGATGGGTTCGAGGATCCGGGCTTGGGGCCGTTGCTCGAGCATGGCGAGCAGGCGCTGGTGGAGTTCGGGGATCGTGGCGATGCCGCCGTCGCGTTCGAGTAGGGCGTGGGCGTCGCGCTGGGCATGCGTCTGCGGGCAGGCGGCTCGAGCATGCAAGCGCAACGGTCCTGGCCGGCGGTTCGAGCAGGACGATCTCGCAGAACTGGGCGTGTGCTGTTAGCTGTCAGGCGCCGGGCATCTGTTGTCTCGGAAGAACGAGGCGATCATCGCTTCGGCGACTTGTCGTGGGTCGAGGTCGCTTGTGTCGATCGTCCGGGCCCCGCGAGGGCGCGGGCCGTGGTGGCTCTCGCGGACGGCCATGGCGATCGCGTCGGCCAGCGCATCGTCGGTGAGGCCGATGCGGTGGTCGCCCTGGATGACCGGGCCGTCGCCTTGAGCCCGAGTGCTGATCCGTTCGGCGAGGGCGGCCGCGGAAGCGTCCAGCCAGAACAGCGCGGGTGAGTCACTGTTGTCGAGTTCGTCGTGCTGGGCGTCGATCAGCAGCCCGATGGTGCGAGGATCACCGCTGATGACGACGGTCTGTGCGCCGCCGTGTGCCAGACAGCCGGCGACCGCGCGGGTGTTGGCGGCGCGCAGTGGCCCGAGGTGATCGCCGCGCACGTCTGTTCCGAGGAACCCGAGCTGGTGGGCGTCGAGGTAGCCGACCGGCTCGCCCGCCCTGGCCAACTGCGAGAACGTCTGGAACCCGGCGGTGGAGACGCCGACTCCTTCTGGCCCGGTGATCACCACCAGGCGTCGTGGCGGCGTCGCGGCCGTGGGCGGACGTCGTGCAGGCGTGGCGAGGTTCGGACTGTTCTGTCGAATGTGGGTCAATGCGGCGTCGGTGACCTGCTCGGCGAGCTCAGTGGGGGTCTGCCCGGTCGTGTCGAGGCACAGGTCGGCGAGGTCGGGGGCGATCCGGTGGGCGTAGTCCACCGCGTCGTCCGCGAGCTCGGTGAGCCAGCCGCGGCGGTGCACTCGCTCGCGGATGGTGTCGCTGTCCGCCTCCAGTTGCACGGCCAGGACGCGTGGGCGCTCGACGTCTGGGAGCAGGCGAGTCAGGTGGCCGATGTCGTCGAGGAGTCCGGCGACGATGAGTACCTGTGCTTCATGGGCTTGATAGTTGCGGATCAACGGGGGAAGCGCGGCAGCGATCAGGTCAGCTTCGGTGGCCCGGGTTCCGCTGGCCAGCCGGAGCTGGTCGGCGTCGACAAACGCTGCCGTCACTCCTGCGGCGGCCAGGTGGGTCAGCATCCGGTAGCCGACGGTGGACTTCCCCACCCCGGATGTCCCGAAAAGCCAGATGATCGGCAGCACGGTCGCACCGTAGGGACGACCAACCGCGAGGAGGAACCGGATTTCGAGGTCGTCCCCCGACAGGCAGGCGGGGAAGCCTTCGACCATCGGCGTGGTTAGGGGCGGCGCCCGAGCTTGGTCCAGGAGCCGATCCTGCTTCGCTCGAGCCGGTTGCTGGCGCCGGTGATCGTTCCAGACGAGCTGATCGCGGCTGAGCGGGCGAGTTCGCGGGGAGCCATCGGGCCGTGCACCGGAGCAGCGCGAGGACCACCGCCCCGCAGTCGGCAGCGAGCTTCTCTCGGCTCCAGAGCACCAGGGCGAGGGCTCTCGCCTGGAAGAACACGGTTTCCTCGACCGCTTGTCCGCTCCACCCCAGCGCCTTGTAGGGGACAAAGGCGCTATCGGCCCGGCCGCGGCGAGTTCGACGGCCGAACCGCTGATTGGGCCCGTTCGATCACTTCGGGGTAGACACCGACGGTGACTGCTCGGTCGTGGATGTGCTCGGCTCGGACGAATCGGCTAGCGGCGGGGCTGAGGTGTGGCCACAGGGCGGGCGCGAGGTGGCGGAGACGTTGTTGTGCCAGTTCCCAGAGCCCGTCCGCGATGATCTCTTGCCGGACTGCCTTGGTGATCTGCCGCAGGGCCGCGGTCACGCTGTGGGGGTAGGCGCTGCGGCTGAGATGCTGGTGGCGGCGCTGAGCGCGGAGGTATTCGGGGAACGGTCGTAGGTCGTGCTGGTCGTCGAGTGTCCGGACGCCGGGGCCGATCCAGAGCCGGTGGCGACGGCAGACGGTGTGGTCGTCGGGCAGTTTGCACAAGATCGGGTCGTGCACGCCGCGGCAGGCGGCGCAGCGGCGACAAGCCGGGCGGAGTCCTCGGTAGAAACCGGCGATGTCGCGCAGGTAGACCCCGGCGTCGGGCCAGTGCAGCCGGGCGATGCGCCCGTCGGGCTGCCCTGCCAGGGCGGCGAGCCTCCGGACGGGCAGCTTGGTGGCGGTGTGGTCGAGCGGTGGCGGGCCCGGCGGGTGGAGGGACTGCGCGAGGAGAAGGAACTCGAGGTGGTTCGCCGCGGCGAGACGCTTGACGTAGTCGAGGTGGTACTCGCCGTTGAACGGAGTGACGGTGCGGGGCAGTGGCCGCGGCGGCAGGGTCGCGGCCCAGTCACGGATTCGGACCAGCCGCGCGGGATTGAGGGTCATCGGGTGCTGCTGGCGCGGCGGGTGGCGGACTCGGCGGCGTGGTCGATGCGAACTCTGTCCAGCAAGGAACGGGTGAGCGCTTCGGTGCCGGAGAGGATCGCCCGGATCGCGGCGGCGCGGGTGAGGTGGGCCAGGCTGCCGATCATGCCGCCGGTGCGGGCGTGCAGGTACTTGGCCTGCCCAACCAGGGCGCCCGGCTGGTGGTGGTGCAGCCGCAGCGTCGCTTCGAGAGCAGCGACGAGCTGGCGCCACTCGCTGTCGTAGGGGAACGGACCGGTGCCGATCAGCGAGCAGCGTCCGGCCAGCTGCCGGCCGCGGGTGCCGGTGAACACACCGGATCGTTCGACGTCGATCCCGGCGTAGACGAAGGTGGCGGGCAGGTGCTCGGTGAAGTACTTCAGGTGGTCGGAGAGGTCTTCTCCGGCGGAGGTGTGCAAGTTCAGGTTGTGGATCTCGTCGACGATAACCAGGTCGGTCCGGGCGTCGATGAGGACCCGGCAGACCGCGTCGGCGATGTCGGTGACGTTTTGGCGTGCTCCGACCGGGGGCAGGCCGAGGAAGCGGGCGAACTCCATGGCCAGCTTGCGCGGCGACCCTTTCGGTGGGCAAGTGACGTAGACGATCGGGATCCGCTCGCCAGCGTGCGGGTAGCGGGCCCGGGTCCGAAGTTCGTGCACGCGTCCGAGCTGCTTGATCGCGGTGGTCTTGCCGGTGGCCGCGGCCCCGGAGACCATCATCCCGCGTCGGGCGCCGATCTCGCGCTGGTTCATCAGCGTGAGCAGTTGGCCTTCCTCGGTGACCTCGGCGATCGCCGAGGTGGCGACCACGACCAGTTCGGCGTGGTGGGCGATGCGGGCCTCGTCGTAGTCGCGCCGCTGAGTCTGCGACAGCCCCGACCAGTGCTCCTGGGCCAGGAGCTCGATGCTGGAGGGGTCGGCGTGGACGAACCGCCGCCATCCCTCCAGCGTGCTGGTGGGTAGCCGGCGGTCCTCCAGCTGCCCGGCGTCGGCCTGCTCGGGGTCGAGTCCGACCGCCGTGTTCGTGGTTCCACGGCTGGCGCCGCTGGCTACCACCATTTGTCGGCCTCCTTGCGGGCATCGAACAGTGGCAACGCGATCACGTCGGCGTCCTGTTCGGTCGTGTCGTCGCGGGTGATGCGGTCCTCGGTCAGGGGGCCGGGCAGAGGCTCGGTCGTGGCGTCCGGGGCGGGCCGGTCGCCGGCGGTGGCGCGGGTGCGTCCGACGATTCGTCGGGTCCGTGTCGAGCCGGTAGTGGGGCGCCCGCTCAGTTCTGGTCGGTCGGGGCCGTAGGCGGCGGTGTCGAGGAGGCGGGCGGCGGCCTCGGCGATCTCGGCTTCGGTTACCGGGTCGCGGCCGCGGGCGGCGAGGATCTCGCGGGCGTGGGCCCAGATGTGCTCGCCGAACGGGACCGGAGTGGTGCGCAGATGAGTCCAGGTGGCCTCGAGGAAACGCGGCGCTTCGTCGTGGTGGTTGCGCACCCAAAGCCGGGAGATGTCGTAGGGGTCGTGGTGGACCTCCCACCGGCCGTTCTTGGCCTCCACCCCGGACGTCTGACCGCGGTAGGGGTTCAGCGCGGCGCTGTCATAGCGGCGCCGGCCCAGCTTGATCCCGTAGGAGTTGATCGCCCGCCAGCTGACCGGGAGCAGTTCGATGTAGTCGTCGTGCCCCAGTGGGACCGGGACGTAGCCGGCGACCGCGACCAGGGCGGCGTAGCGCTCGTTCGGGGTCAGCGCCTGGCCCGGGGTCAGCGGATCGCGCAGACCGTCGTGCGGGCGGTTCTGCCAGACCGCGACGATCCACTCGTCGAGCAGGGCCTGCAGCTCGGTCATCGACCAGACCGCCTCCTGCTCGGCGCGGTGGCCGCGGTGTTCGACGCTGCGCCCGACGTAGCCGGCGACGTACTGAGCGAACAACGTCGCGATCGATCCGAGGGTGCGTTCAATGATCGGCTTGTCGGTAGGGGTGTCGGGGTGTGCGGGCTGCAGGCTGATCCCCAGTGAGCGGCACGCGGACCGGAAGGTCGCCGACAGGTATGCCTTGCCGTGGTCACACACGATCGTCTCCGGCACGATCACCGGGCGGGCCGCGGCGTGCGCGAGCCGCGTGTCGATGCTCGTCAGGCTCTCGTGGGGCAATACCGAGCGGGTCATTCGCAGCGCGTCGGTCCAGCCCGGGCGCATCGGTTCCGGGGTCACCGCCCGGGCCAGGAGCAGCGCTGCGTCGACCGCCTTCGTGGTCGGCCGTAACACCGCCGCGGCGATGGTGCGGGTGGCTTGGTCGACCAGCCCGGTCAGCTCGACTCGGTCCACGGTCCCGTCGTCGAGCACGACGCGGACGTCGAGCGGGGTGGAGTCGATCTGTGTCCACTCTCCGGGCCGGGTCACGGTCACCGTCGCGAATGGCCCGTCCGGCTGTTTGGCTAGCGACCGGCGGGTGCGCGCCGAACCGAAGGTGTGCTGACCGGAGGACAGGCGGGCGACCAGTCGGTAGAAGGTCCGCTCAGCCGGCATGGGTGGCGGCTGAGGGTCGTCGGCCAGTAGCTGTTCGACCCGGCGGCGCAGCCGGTCCACGGTGCCGGTCGAGCGCTGGGTCTGTTCGGCGATCGCTCGCCGGGTCGCCTCGACCACACGGGGGTCGGTACGTCCGCCCGGTGCCCGCCCACGGGCGGCGCGGGCGTGGCGTTGGTCGACCAGCCCCCACAGCCCGTCGGTCTCGTAGCGGCGCCGCAGTCGCTTGAGCGTGGACAGCCCGACCTGATGCCCGGCGGCGGCAAGGGCTGCGTGCTTGGCCAGTTCCCGCTGCCGCAGTGAGTGGCGCGCCGGGTCGTAGTCCGGGCACGGAACGGTGCCCGGCGCCGCGTCGGGCGGGACACCGGTCACAACCTCGACCACATGGCGCTCCCACCACAGCGCCGACGCCCGCACCTCGTCGGGCAGCAGCTCCAGCGTGGCGTGCTCGGCCGGTCTGGGCCGCTGTCGGGTGACCAGCTCGAAGCTCGGGTCGGCCATCAACGACCCGACCAGCATCACCGTCGCGGTGCCGGTGACATCGACCAAGCGCACCGACGCCCCGTCCAGCGCGGCGACGCGGTAGCTGCGCCCCTCGAGCCGGATCTCCTCGCCCGACGCCAGGATCGGCAAGCCCGCCCGGGTCACCCGGTCGACCCGAGTATCGGCTCGCGGTCCTTGTCCGCGCCCGCCAATCGGCCGGGCCCCACGATGGTCGTCGGGCCGAGTCTGGTGGTCTGCACCTGGGCCGTGAGTTCGCCTCGCCAGAGCATCCCGAACAGCACCGGCAGCGTCGCGATCCGGTCGCCGGCCTTCGCCGCTCCGGCCAGCAGCGGGGCCGACGCAGCGAACACCTCGCGCAGGCGCGCCGCCACCGCCGGTCGGGCGGTGCGGGGATGGCGGTAGCCGGCCAGCCAGCGCAGATTCGCCGCCCACACCGGGTCGAGCTCCCCGACACGGAGGTAGTCCCAGCCGACCCGGGCGCAAACCCGCGCCGTGGCCGCGAACACAGCGGCGTCGCGGTCGTCGATCCGGTCGTTCGGGCGGACATCGACCAGAACCCCCGTGCCGTCGGCGCGGCGGGCGAAGTAGTCCGGGGCGTGCCGCACCGAGCCTCCGGTACCGGCATCAGCCCAGGACAGCCACATCGGCTGCGACGCGATCCCGACGATGTCGGGGTCGGCGTCGAAGGCCATCACCCGATCCCGCTCAACCCACGACTCGAAGCCCACATGCTCACCAGTCGAAGCGAACCACCACAGCCCCGGCCAGTTCCGCTGCCCCCGAAACGACGGAAACCCACGCACCGGCGCTACCCGCTCGAACGGTCGACCCCAGCACCGCGCCAGCGGCTCACGCCGGGTCTCCCCCTCCGCCGTGACGTACTCCGCCTCGACGTCGTCCAGGCGCGACGGGCCCCGCAGCACTGTCACCAACTCGCCAGCCACCGACTCTGCCGCCCATCCATCATCGAGCACGACGTGGCTCAACTTATTGGCAGCGATCTACCTGATGGCTCAGACACGCTGACAACGGCTTAGTTTCCCTGGCACAGGACATCTGACCCTTCAAGACCTCGTATGCAGTTCTCTTGTTTCCGATCATCCTCTCTCGCCCACTCATTATCAACACCTCACACCTATGCATCAAATGATCTTGCCGGATGCGGTGCCGGTCGCGTAGCGTTCTCGCCATGGGCGTCGTGCGGGTTACTGCGATGGCGCCCGGGTCTGTCGAGTACCTGCTGCACGGCTGCGATTCGCACCCCGAGCAGGGCCACGAACACGGTTCGGAACAGGGTATCGAGAACGGCGGCGACGGCCTGCAGCGCACCCCCGGGGCGGCGGAGTACCTGACCTCTGCGGCCGAGCGCGGCGAGCCCGACGGCGTCTGGTTCGGCGCCGGGATCGAGGCACTCGGGCTGCCGTTCGAAGCCGGCGCTACGGCGATCGCAGGCGACGTTCGGGCGGTGTTCGGGCAGCTGCGCTACCCCGAGCACGTGCTGGCCGGGTCGACCGAGAAGACGCCGGTCTACCTCGGCTCGAAGCCGCGTAAGTATCGCACGGCTGCTCAGATCGAGGCTGCGGCGCTCAAGGAAGAACCAAATGCCACAGAGGAGCGTCGGAAGCAGATCAAGGGCACCGCGAATCGTCAGGCCAGTACTCCGACGGCGTACTACGACGTGACGTTCTCGCCGGTGAAGTCGGTGTCGATGTACTACACGGTGTTGCTCGCGGCCGGAGACAGCGAGGGCGCGGAGACGGTCCGCTGGGCGCATGACGAGGCGGTGCGGATCGCGCTGTCGTCGATACAGTCCGATGTGGCCTATGTCCGCTCCGGCCGGCACGAGGGGCGTGGGCCGTCCGGGCGGACAGTGGGTCGGTGGGAGGCGGCCACGGGGCTGGCCGCGGTGGTCTATGGCCACCACACCAACCGGGACGGCGAGCCGCAGCTGCACTCCCACGCGGGGGTATTGAACCGTGCTGCGACCGCCGATGGGCGCGTGCTGGCCTTGGACGGGAATGCGTTTCGGCCGGTCAAGGAGGCGCTGTCCGCGGCCTACACGCGGGCCTATCAGCAGCTGCTGACCGAGCAGATGGGCGTGCTGTTCCAACAACGGCCTGACGGGCGGGCTCGGGAGATCGCCGGGTTCGACCCGGAGCTACTGGCCCAGGCGAGCACCCGCACCTTGGAGCGTGTCCGCCCGGCGGTCGCGAAGCTGGTGGAGGCCTACACGGCCCGGCACGGGCGGGCCCCGGGGCCGCGGGCGCGGCGGGCTTTGGTGGACCAGGCGGTCAAGGACACCCGTGACCCGAAGCGCGGACTGGCCGGTCCGGCCGCGGTCCTGGCGTGGACGACCGGGCAGCCGGGGCGGGCGGCCAAGCTCGCGGCCGCACTGGACGCGGTCGACGAGGTAGTGATGGCCGCGGCGGCCAACGGCACCCATCCGGTGTCCGCGCTGGGTGGCCAGGAGCAGGTCACTGACGGCCGCGAGGCGGCGCTGGAGGTCCTGGCGGTCATCGGGGCCGGCCAGGCGGTGTCCGGTCAGAGCACGCCTGTCGGTGAGGGTGCGGCCACGCTCGCGGGGGCGGTGGCCATTGCCATCGAGGCCGGCGTGGCTGATGTCCAGAGTCGGTATGCGACGTGGACGGTCGGGAACCTGACCGCGGCCATCGACGACCACCTCGGTGACCACGCGGCCGCGCTCGGGGTGGCGGCGGCCGCCCGTCCGGCGTTCATGGCCACCCTGACCGAGGCGGTGCTGGCCGCGCCCGGCCAGTTCGGGATCGTGCAGGTTTCTGCGTCCGACCCGGTGCCGGTGCCGGACGAGCTGCGCCGTCTCGGCGCCGGCGGCGACGGCCGGTCGATGTTCCGCGCCCACATCGACGAGCGCTACGCCACCACCGCGGCAGTCACCGCCGAGGAACGGCTGCTGGGCTACAGCCGCACCGACAACCTCACTCCACTTCCGGCCGCGCGGGTCGTCGAACTGGGCGAAGTGCTCGGTGCTGGGAAGCTGTCCCCCGACCAGGCTGCGGTGATTGCTGGGGTGCTGGGGTCCGGGCGGACAGTGGACGTCCTGGTCGGGCCGGCCGGCACCGGGAAGTCGCACACCGTCGGGGCCCTGTCGACCGTGTGGGCGGGTGAGCACGGTGGCCGAGTGCTGGGCTTAGCGACCGCTGAGATGGCCGCCCGGAACCTGGCCGAGCTTGGCCTGGAGGGGATGAACACCGCACAGTGGCGGACGCGGTTCTTGCCCGACCCGACCACCGGCGAGGTTCGTGATC